>NZ_VIFM01000215.1 GCF_006636215.1 Myxococcus llanfairpwllgwyngyllgogerychwyrndrobwllllantysiliogogogochensis
GGGTGGGATGAGGGGTTGGACGGTGGCGGTGACGACGGCTGCGATGCTGGTGGGAACGGGTGCCCAGGCCTTTCCGGTGCAGGTGCCTTCAGGTCCGCAGGGTGAGCCCGCGGAGGTGACGCAGCTGCGCACCCGGCTGGAGCAGCGGGAGCTGGAGCTGAAGACGGCGCTGGCGAAGCTGCAGGCGTACGAGGACGAGGCGCTCCACGCGGAGGCGGAGCGGCTGGGCGTGGTGGAGCTGGTGAAGGCGTCGGGCCTGCCGGTGCACCAGCAGCGCCGGCTGTCGGTGGCCATCGTCCGCGAGGCCCAGCGCAACAACGTGGACCCGCTCCTGGTGGTCGCCGTCATCAAGTGCGAGAGCTCCTTCAACAACTACGCGGTGTCCCACGTGGGGGCCATGGGGCTGATGCAGGTGATGCCGGACACGGGCACGTGGCTGGCGGACAAGGCCGGCTTCCGGCTGGGCCGCAGCACCAACCTGTTCGACGCGGAGACGAACGTGGCGCTGGGCACCGCGTACCTGGCCAACCTCATCGAGCGCTTCGGCTCCGTGGAGAAGGCTTTGGTCGCCTACAACGCGGGCCCCGGACTGGCCCGGCGCATCCTCGCGAAGAAGGAAGCGCGCACGAAGTTCATGGCCGGCTACCCCACCAAGGTGGTGAAGGAGTTCCGGAAGCTGAAGGCCCACCAGGAGCGTCAGCTCACCCTGGCCGATCAGCAGAAGACGATTGACCGCCAGGGTTGATCGCCAGGCAACACCCCGGGCGCCCGTCACCTGACAGTCGCGTAGAAGTTGCCAACCCAGAGCTGAAATTCCTTCCCGTTCCAGTGCAGTGTTCGCGCCCGGCGGTGCACCCCATGGATTTTCCATGGGTTTTCCGGTCGCTGGACTGGCCCGGAATGTGCTCCTGCCGCCGTGCCCAATTCGTTGGCACAGCGCGCACATGGCATCCAAGGGAGAGCACAGCAATGGCGGGTTTGCAGATCCACCGCGAGGACGTCGCAGGTCACGTCACCCTTCGTTTGGAAGGGATACTGGACGGGAAGACGGCCCAGGAGGTCCAGACGTCTCTGGAGGGGCTGAAGGGGTGTGAGGTGGTGCTGGACTTCACCCATCTGCGCGAGTTCAAGGACAGCGCGGTGGGGGTGTTGACGCGGAACATGGCGAACTCGGTGAAGCTGCGCGGGCTGGCCACGCATCACGAGCGGATGTTCCGCTACTTCGGGGTGGGCGCCAGCGTCGCGCCACGGCGGCCATACTACACCCCCGAGGACGTGCTCTCCCTCTGAGCCGACAAGGGAGCGGGCGTCCCTGGAGGGCGCCCCGGAGTCTGGCGTGTTGGCACCCGGAGGAGTCGGCTAGAGTGGCGGCAGATGAACCAGCCCGCCCGCGTTCTCGCCGCCGCCGCCCCCTCCCCCGCAACCGCGCGCACGGCGATGGAACGCATCGCCGCCGAGCTTGGCCGGGCCGTCCAGGGCAAGGAAGCCCAGGCCCGGCTGGTGGCGACGTGCCTGGTCTCTGGTGGGCACCTGTTGCTGGAGGACGTGCCGGGTGTCGGGAAGACCACGTTGGCGGAGGCCCTGGCTCGCGCGTGCGGGCTGAGCTTCGCGCGGGTCCAGTTCACCGCGGACCTGATGCCGGCCGACATCCTGGGCGCGCAGATCTTCCACGCGCAGACGGCCACCTTCCAGTTCCGCCCCGGTCCCCTCTTCCGCCAGTTGGTGCTCGCGGATGAGCTGAACCGCGCCCCGCCCCGCACGCAGTCCGCGCTGCTGGAGGCCATGGCGCAGGGCCAGGTGTCGCTGGATGGGAGCACCCACGCGCTGCCCTCGCCCTTCACCGTGGTGGCCACGCAGAACCCGGTGGACTTCTCCGGCACCTATCCCCTGCCGGACTCCCAACTGGACCGCTTCATGCTGCGCCTGTCGCTGGGGCACCCCGCACCGGACGTGGAGGCGAAGCTTCTGGCCACCCGAGGGCGCGCGCCGCCCCTGGATGCCGTGCAGACGGTGTCCAGCCCCGAGGAAGTGGCCCAGCTGCGAGAGCTCTCCGCGGAGCTGCGGCTGGATGGCACGGTGGCCGACTACGTGGTGCGACTGGCGCGGGCCACGCGTGAGCACGGCGACATCGAGCGAGGCGCCTCCACCCGGGCGGTACTGGCGTTGGGCGCGGCGGCTCGGACGCAGGCGCTGTGGGAGGCGCGTGACTTCGTGACGCCGGGGGACGTGCGGGCGGTGCTGGTGCCGTGCTGGGCGCACCGCGTGCTCTTGCGCAGCGCCGTGCAGGGCGTGGCGGCGCGGGACGAGGCGGCGCACCTGCTGGAGGAGCTCACCCGAAAGGTGCCGGCGCCGCGGTGAAGCTCCGCCTGAAGCAACGCTGGGCGCGCCTTCGCGTCTGGCTGCGGCCCCCGCGCACCCTCAAGGTGACGCGCATCGGTCGCACCTACCTGGTGGTGACGTTCGGCGTGGGCCTGGGCGCGCTCAACACCGGCAACAACCTGCTGTACCTGCTGCTGGGCCTGCTCTTGAGCATGGTGGTGGTGTCCGGCGTGCTGTCGGAGCGGTGCATCCGGGACATCTCCGTGCGGCGCGTGGGCACGGACGCGGCCTTCGCCGCCGAGCCCTTCGCCTTCCGCTGGGCCGTGTCCCGCAAGCAGGGCCATGCCTTCGCCCTCACCTTCTCGGAAGCGGACTCCCCGCTGGTGGGCGGGGGCGGCGTGGGCTACCTGCCGGCGAACGTGGAGCACGTGGTGCGGGCCGACCTCACCGCGCCTCGCCGGGGGCCGGTGCGGCTGACGGGGGTGCGCGTCACGACGACGTGGCCCCTGGGCCTGTTCGCCAAGACGCGCGTGCTCCCGCTCGAAGGACTGCTGCTCGTCTACCCCCGGCGCGCCTATGCGTGCCAGGAGCCGGGGGACGCGGAGCGCGGGCCCGCGGGCGACGCGGGCAACCCCCGCCGCAACGACGGCAGCGGAGACGTGACGGGCCTGCGGGAGCTGGCCGAGGGTGAGGACGCGCGCCGCATCCACTGGCTCAAGAGCGCGTCTGCGGGGAAGCTGCTGCGCGTGGAGCGCGAGCGCGAGGAGCGCCGCACCTGGGTGCTCGCCGTGGAGCCGGGACTCGAGGGCGCGGCGCTGGAGCGCCGCTGCGAGGAAGTGGCCGCGCTGGCCCACCGGCTGCTCGAGGAGGGCCATGAGGTGGGGCTCAACACCACCGACCAGCGGCTGCGCTCCGGTGCGGGCTCCGCTCAGGAGAAACGCATCCTCCGGGCCCTGGCGTGGCTGGGCTTCGAGGGGCTTCGCGAAGAAGAAGAGGAGGCGGCATGACGCGGGGCACCCGGCTGCGACTGGTGCTGCGGGACGTGGCCTCCGGGTGCGCCTTCGCTTCGATGGCCGTATCGGGCCAGCTCCCGCTGTGGACGCTGGGCCTCTTCGCCTTCGCGCTGGTGGCGGCCCTGTTCGGCAAGCGCCTGTTCGCCCGGCGCGCGAAGCTCACGGCGCTGCTGCTGCTGGGCGTGGCGGCCGTGCTGGCGGTGAATGTCACGTCCGGGGCCCTGAACCTGGTGGTCGCGGCCTGTGCCTTCGCCGGCCTCATCTCCGCGCATCGGCTGCTGTCCGCGCCGGACCCGGCCACGGATGGACAGGTGCACCTGTCCGGGCTGTTGATGGTGGCCGGTGGCGCGGCGCTGTCGGGCGAGCTGGTCTACGGCCTGTTCCTGGTGGCCTTCAGCGTGCTGTCCAGCGTGTCGATGGCGCTGGGCGTGGTGGAAGCCGCCGTGCCGGAGGGCGAGCCCATCCCGGTGCGCGCCGTGCTCCGCCCCCTGGGCACGGGCGTCACCTTCGCGGTGGCGGGGGCGATGGCCTTCTTCATCCTCTTCCCCCGCCTGAACTGGAACATGACGGGCCCGCGCGCCGCGCCGGGATTGGGCCCCGCGACCGCGGGCTTCTCCAACACCGTGCGGCTGGGCGGCGCGGGCACCATCAAGGACAACCCGCGCATCGTCCTGCGCGCGACGCTGAGCCCGGACCCCGGAGTGGACGCGCTCGGTTCTTACTGGGTGGGCCGCACCTACGACATCTTCGACGGGATGGAGTGGACGAACGCGGGAGGCGTGCGTCGCGAGCGCGAGCCGCTCCTCACGCTGCGCCCCGGCGGGGACAACCTCATCCACCAGCGCGTGGAACTGCTGCCCGCGTACGGCGCCCGCACGCTCATCGCCCTGGAGACGCCGTCGCGGCTGGGCAACGCGGTGGCCAATGGCAGCACCGGCAGCCGGCGCACCTCGCTCCAGGAGCTGGCGGGTGGCGAAGCGCGTTTCCTGGAGGCGGGCGTCTCCTACGCATACGAAGCCTACAGCCTGCCTCCGGGCGGCAGCGGCGACTCCTTCCGGAAGCTGCCCTCCGAGGAGCAGGACGCGCTGCTGGCGCTGCCGGAGGCGTTGGATCCTCGCGTCGCGCAGACGGCGGCGCGCGTGCTCAATGGCGAGCGAGAGCCCCTGGCCGCGGCGCAGAAGCTGGCCACGTGGCTCCAGCGCGAGCACGCGTACACGCTGGAGCAGAATGGCGAGCGGGAGGATCCGCTGGCGGACTTCCTCTTCGACCGAAAGGCCGGACACTGCGAGCACTTCGCCACCGCGCTCACGCTGATGCTGCGCACCCAGGGCATCCGCGCGCGGCTGGCCACGGGCTTCTTCGGCGGAGAGCGCGTCAATGACGGCTACGTCCTGCGGGCCGGCGACGCGCACGCATGGACCCACGTGCTGGTGCCCGAGCGGGGCTTCGTGACCGTGGACGCGACGCCGCCCGCCCACCGCCCCAGCCAGGGCTCACGGCTGCTCCAGCGGCTGCTCGGGCTGTATGAAGCGCTGGAGTCGCGGTGGCGCAACTCCGTCGTCGACTACTCCTTCCGGGACCAGGTGGACGTGGCGCGCGCGCTGGTGCGCCCGCCGAAGGGCGCCGAGAACACCGCGAGGAGCCGCCTGCCTCCTGCCCGGGCCTGGGGCGCCGCCCTGGTGGCGGGCATGGTCGTCTATGCGGCGTGGCGACTGGTGACGCGGCTGGCGGGGCGGCCTCGCCCGCACGCGGCCACGCGCTTCGTCGACGCGGTGGAGGCGATGCTCGTCCCGGCGCGACTGGTGCGTGGCGAAGGCGAGACGCTCGAGGACCTGGATGCGCGGCTGGCTCGCGAGAGACATCCGCTGGCGCTCGCGCTGGCACCCGTCACCCGGCGCTACCTGGAAGCACGCTTCGGTGGACGCCCCCTGCGCCAGGGCGAAGCGGACCAGTTGCTGCGCGCCCTCCAGCAATCCGTCGCGGCCCACGTGAAGCTGGAGGCCCAGCGGGCCCGCGCGTCGGAGCCCCGGGCTCGCGCGTCCTGACGCTCGCGAGTCCGGATGCCCCTCGGGCGTCCCTTCGCGCGCGGAAAATGCTCCCGGCCAGCATCCGGCGCCGTCGTTAGCCGTTCTTCACGGGAAGACGACAGCGGCCCAGGCGGCCCTGTCGCCAGGGGTTCCCTTGCCTGGCTGCTGGGCCCCCTCGCTCGCTTCGCGTCAACGGCCGAAGGGCCCTGGCGCTCCTCTTGAGGAGGCGTGTCGTGCACAGACGGGCACATTCTACAGCCGAGAAGTCGCGGCGAGTTCCCAGAGCGGCCGTAACCGTTACAGCCCTCCTTCTTTGTACATGAGCGCAGCATCCGCCAACCCCCCGCAGACATTGGGGAAGGTGTGGGACTTCGCGCTGGCACCGCGGTTGCTCCTGACAGCCTTCGTTCAGTCGTCAAGCGGTCCGAAAACCTAGCGGCCTCGTCAGCGGGGCCCCACGTCGGGAGAAACCATCCATGCAGGCGTCCACCGAGCAGTCGTCCAACTCCGGCTCCCTGGCGATGTACCTCTCGGAGATCAACCACTACAACCTCCTCACCGTGGAGGAGGAGCAGGCACTTGCGCGCAGCTTCATCCGCGGCGAGCTGGCCGCCGGCCACCGGTTGGTCACCTCCAACCTGCGCTTCGTGGTGAAGGTCGCCTACGAGTACCGCTCCTACGGCATCAAGATGTCGGACCTCATCCAGGAGGGGAACATCGGCCTGATGAAGGCCGTGCAGAAGTTCGACCCGGACAAGGGCATCCGTCTCATCTCCTACGCGGTGTGGTGGATTCGCGCGTACATCCAGAACTACATCCTCAAGAGCTGGTCGCTGGTGAAGCTCGGCACCACGCAGGCTCAGCGGAAGCTGTTCTTCAGTCTGGCGCGCACGCGCCGCGAGCTGGAGAAGTTTGGCAACGGCGAGGCCGTGGTGAACGTGGAGGAGATTGCCCGCCGCCTGCACGTGAAGCCGGGCGAGGTGCGGGAGATGGAGCAGCGCATGGGCGGCCGGGACTTGTCCCTGGACGCGCCCATGGGCGAGGACGGTGGCAACAGCCACGTGGACTTCGTGGTGAGCGCCGCCGCGCCGCAGGATGACGAGTTCGCGGACAAGGAAGAGGCGGGCCTCATCAACGCCCGCGTCCGCACCGCGCTGATGCGGTTGGACCCCCGCGAGCGCTTCATCATCGAGCAGCGGGTGATGAACGAGCGCCCCATGACGCTCAAGGAGCTGGGCGAGCATTTCGGGTTCTCCCGGGAGCGTGCCCGTCAGCTGGAGATTCGCGCCAAGGACAAGCTGAAGGCGGAGCTGGCGGCGCTGATGGCGGAGGTGGATCCGGACGCCGCGGCGATGCAGCAGTGAGCCGTGTCTGACGCGGCAGGTCGGTCCCGCTGAGTGCGGGACGCCAGGCGCCTCCTCCCCACTCGGGGTGGGGGCGCTTGTCATTTGTGGGCCATCACTTCGCTGGCGGGCGGGGCCCTGCTAGAAGGGGCCGGATTCCCTCGTAAGGAGCCCTTCGCTTGGCCCACGGTACCCCGCCGGTCGTCGACGAGCGCGTCCCGATCTCGCAATCGCACGCGCCGCACCTGCACATCCCGTACGTCCCACCTGAACAGTCGCCCACGGAGATGACGATTCGAGCCCTGGTGCTCGGCTCGGTCCTGGGCATCGTGTTCGCCGCCTCGTCCGTGTACCTGGCCATCAAGGTCGGCCTCACGGTGTCGGCGTCGATTCCGGTGGCGGTGCTCTCCATCGCCATCTTCCGGGCGCTGGGCAAGTCGAACATCCTGGAGAACACCATCGTCCAGACGACGGGCTCGGCGGGTGAGTCGCTGGCCTTCGGCGTCGCCGCGGCGCTGCCCGCCCTGCTGCTCCTGGGCTACGACATCAGCCTGACGCACGCCTTCCTCGTGGCGGCGCTGGGCGGTGTGCTCGGCGTGCTGATGATGATTCCGCTGCGCCAGGGCCTCATCGTCCAGGAGCACGGCAAGCTGCCCTACCCTGAAGGGACAGCCAGCGCGGACGTGCTCATCGTCGGTGAGCAGGGCGGCACCAACGCGCGCACGGTCATCATCGGCTTCCTGGTGGGCGGCATCTACAAGTTCGCATACTCCGGCATGAAGCTGTTCCGCGAGGTGCTGAGCACGCCGCTCAAGGGACTCAAGAGCGCGACGCTGTCGACCGAGGTGAGCCCGGAGCTGCTCGGCGTGGGCTACATCATCGGCCCGCGCGTGGCGGCCATCACCTTCGCCGGTGGCGTGCTGAGCTACCTCATCCTCATCCCCGCCATCTCCTTCTTCGGCGCGGGGCTGGACCAGCCGCTGCTGGTGCACAACGGCGCGCTCATCCGGGACATGTCCCCGGACCAGATTCGCAACGCCTACGTGCTCTACATCGGCGCGGGCGCCGTGGCGACGGGCGGCCTCATCAGCCTCATCCGCTCGCTGCCGACCATCATCGGCGCGTTCAAGCGCGGCGTGGAGTCACTCAAGGCTTCGCGCGGGCAAGGCGGCGGACCGCAGCTGCTTCGCACCGAGCAGGACCTCCCCATCACCGTGGTGCTGGTGGGCAGCGTGGCCCTGGTGCTCCTCATCTGGCTGGCGCCGCCGCTGGAGGTGAACTTCATCTCCGCCATCCTCATCATCGTCTTCGGCTTCTTCTTCGTGACGGTGAGCGCACGAATCACCGGTGAGATTGGCAGCTCCTCCAACCCCATCTCCGGCATGGTGGTGGCCACGCTGCTCGTCACCTGCCTCGTGTACCTGCTGCTCGGGTGGACCAGCTCCGAGGACCGCTTCATGGCCCTCACCACGGCGGCCATCGTCGGCATCGCCGCCTCCAACGGCGGCACCACCGCGCAGGACTTGAAGACGGCCTACCTGGTGGGCGGCACCCCCAAGAAGCAGCAGATCGCCCTCTTCGTGGGCGTGCTGACCAGCGCCATGTTCATCGGCCTGGTGCTGGTGACGCTGAACAAGGGCGCCACCGTGACGATTCCGGAGCCGCACCCCGGCGTGCAGGTCACGGAGATGACCCAGGAGACGCGCACGCAGTACACCTTCCCGTGGGCCGTGTCCGCGCAGTCCCTGACGTCGCGCGGGCTGGACGAGGCCGCGCTGCGCAAGGCGGCCTGGGCGCAGGGCTATGACCTGGCCTCGCAGGGCGGAGCGCTGGAGCTGCGCAGCTGGCGGCAGGTGAGCGCGCAGGACGTCAGCGGCGTGACGCTGAGCCCCACGGGCGGCTCGCAGGTGAAGGTGTCGGAGCTCGGCGCCATCACCGAGGGCCCCCAGCGCACCTTCAAGGAAGGCTACGTGCGCGGCGCGGACACTCCGGTGCCCGCGGGCAAGTACCTGGTGGATGACGGCGGCAGCATCCAGTACGTGGTGGACCCGGGCATCGGCGGCCGTATCAGCTCCTACGAGGGGCAGGCCCTCACCCGCTACGCCGCGCCCAAGGCTCAGCTGTTCTCGCTCATCATCGACGGCATCCTCACGCAGCGGCTGCCGTGGGACCTGGTGCTGCTGGGCGTGTTCATCGCGCTGATGCTGGAGCTGTGCGGCGTGTCCTCGCTGCCCTTCGCGGTGGGCGTGTACCTGCCCATCAGCAGCAGCGCGCCGCTCTTCGTCGGCGGCATGGTGCGCTACCTCGTGGACCGCCTGCGCGGTGGCAGCGAGTCCGACTTCTCGCCGGGCACCCTGCTCTCCTCCGGCTACATCGCCGGTGGCTCGATTGCCGGCGTGCTCATCGCCTTCCTCGAAATCGCCACGGACGGCGCGGGCTCACGCGCCATCAACCTGCCGGCCGTGTTCGGCCACGAGGGCGCCTTCGGTGGCTTCCTCAACGCGGTGGGCGAGAGCGAGCTGGCGAGTCCCCTCTGGTCCAACCTGTGGGGCCTGCTCTTCTTCGCCGGCCTGACGCTGTTCCTGCTGCGCTCCGCCCTCAAGGGCACCAGCGCCGCGGTGTCACCGCCGCCCGGTAAGTAGGCCTGTGAGGTGACGGCGCTCCCCTGGCTGGGAGCGCCGTTCCTCCAGACACCGTTGAAATCCGAAACGGCTGGCGGCCTTAGAAGTTCGTGTTCTGCGAGCTGTTGACGAGCCTGAGATAGTCGCAGGTGCCGCTCGCGTCCCAGCTCACCCGGAAGAAGCCCCGGTTGCTCAGGGCCTGCTCCCAGAGCGCGGAGACGGCGGCGTTGGGGATGCAGGTGTAGACAACCGGGCTGGTGCCACCTGGCGGGGTGGACCACGAGTCGAAGCTGCGCGTGCCGGTCATCAGGTCTTCACGGAAGGACGCGGACGAGGTCGACGTCGCGTCCTCACGGAAGCCGACGAAATTGCCGTAGCAGAGTCCCGAGCCATCCGCGTTCTTCTGGCAGAAGACTGTCTGTGATTGGAGTCCTCCCCACGCGACGGGAGCGAGCCCCAGGACAGCGAGCGCCACCCCAGGGAACAGAACTCCGCGGAGAAGGGGCTTCGAAAAAGAGAGCTGCTTCATGTTGTGACTCCTGAGCCTTGCGTCGTTCGACTGCTCAAAGGGAAGTGAGGCTTACGGCAGGCCATCGAAACCCGGCGCGGGGACGAGCCGGTCCTGGTTGATGGCGACGACGAGTTGCTTGCGGAGCGCGTCCGCCTCGGGGCGACCTCGAAGGTGGACGAGTTCACGTCGAATCTCGAGAACGTCCTCGGCTGTCATGCGCCCGCTGGAGACCACCCGGTCCACCATCATGCCCGCACGCGCCACGGCCTCGCGCTGCTCCGAAGACGGCTCTGGCGCGGTGGGAACGGGAGCCTCCGGCTCGGAAGAGCCCGCGACGGGCCCTCCCGACTCCTTCAGCAAGGTGGCCACCCGCAAGGCCATGGCCTCCTGGTCCTCGACGGAGAGACGACTCTCCCGCGGAGCGAGGATGGTGGCGGTGCCCACCGGGCTCGCTCCAGTCGCGTGGGAGCTGGACTCCAGCGCCCGGCGCAGCGAACCCACTTCGTCGGTGAGCTGCTCCATTCGCTGCGCCTGGGATTGCTGCGCCTGGCTCACCGCGAGCCAGCACCCCACGGCGCACCCCACGGCTGTGGTCAGGCTTGGAAGCCAGCCACGCAACACCTGGGTTGTCATGGAGTGGATCAGAAATGCGAGTACTGGCTGCCGTTGATCAGGAACAGCGAATAGCACTCACCCGCGGCCGACCAGTAGATGGAGAAGAAGCCCCCGTGGTTCATGGCCTTGCTCCACTGCGCCGCCGTCGCCGTATTGGCCGTGCAGTTGAAGTACGTCGTCGTCGCGCCCGAGGTGAGGGCCGCGGAGAAGTACGGCGCGGCGTTGCTCACCCGGGTGAAGGACGCCTGGGTGCTGGCGCCGACGTGGTTGCGAAAGCCAAGGAGACTGCCGTGGCACCGACCGGAGCCATCCGCGTTCTTGTAGCAGTTCGCGGACTCGGTCTCGAAACCAGCGAAGGCAGCGGGAGCGGCCAACAGCGTCGCGACACAGAAAGCCGAGGCTCCGTGCTTCAAGACATCATGCATGTGAATTCCTTGCTCAAGGGAGGCCAGGTGTTTCTGGCCCCTTGAAAAGAACTCTACGAAGAGCCTCTGACACACCACTTCAGAGCGGCGCGATGGAGTCCGGCACCTGCTCCCGCTCGGGCGCCGCCTGCGTGGACGTGGTGCCCTCCGCGCATACGTACTCCGTGCGCAGCGGCGTGACGAAGCCCACCGTGCCCACGTAGACGAGCGCGCCCCACCAGGGCCAATACACGTCCACACGCGACACCCCGTGGCGACACTCCGCCGCCGACACGTTGGCCGTCGACAGCCCGTACACCAGGCTCACGCCCGTGCGCGCCTCCGGGAGCCCGTCTCGCGGGGCGCCCGTCCGCACGCTCATCCGGAAGCACCCCGTCAGCCCCAGCAGCAATACCCCACAGGCCATGACTCGCAGCATGCGCTCGACACTCCTCCCGGTACGCCGGCCCACGCAAGATACCCGGTAATTCCAGGGCGACGGCGTCGAGGTAGACCCATGTCATCCAAGTCCGCGAACTTCCAACCTCCGCCGGCTGGGGCCCCGGAGGATTTCGCGGTAGGCTGGTGATACCGCCCGAGCGGAGAGTTGCACGCGCATGGCCCATCCCCAAAAGACCCAGGAAGCGAGCACGGAGCCGGAGCAGACGCCGGAGGTCCGCGAGAAGGTGGAGCTGGCGCGCACGTTCGCGTTCCACCTGCTCAAGGGCATCAAGCAGATTGGCATGTACCGCCACAACGATGCGCGCTTCCCGGAGTTCCTCGCCAAGGCGCTGGAGTCCATCACCCAGTACACCGAGAAGTACGGGCCCCTGTCGCTCAAGGTCGAGCAGCAGAACCTGACGCTGCACAACGACTCGCTCTTCACCGAGGACACGCCGCTCCCGTACAAGTTCTTCCGCGACGGCATCCGTCAGCTCATCTTCCGTCCCGGCCTCGTCGTGGAGGAGCTGGTCACCTTCACGATGATTTCCCTGTCGGAGCCGGAGCGCGGCGCCGAGGACGTGCTGGCCCAGCTGTGGCGCGCGGGCATGGAGCACGTCGAGTACGTCGTGGTGGAAGGCTTCTCCATGGAGAACGCCAGCGAAGACGAGGTGCAGGTCGAGGTGGACAAGGTGGTGGGCTACCTCTACGCGCGCCTGCAGACGAACTCGGACGACTACCTGCGCTTCGCTCGCGTGTCCGCGGAGGACCTGGACGCGAAGCTGGACGGCGTGGAGCAGATTCGCGGCCTCGTCGTCGGCGGGCGGCATGCGTCGGATGACCTGAAGGCGAAGCTCCAGCGCGAGGTGTCGGAGGAAGAAGGCGCGCGGCTGTTCCCCAAGCTGGTGAGCGCCGTGTTCCAGGTGGTGGAAGGTGGCGTCGAGGACGGCGCGCTGCTCGAGGAAATCTTCGTGCAGTTGCTGGACATGCTGCTGCTCCAGGACGACTTCGGCACCATCAATCAAATCGTCCTCAAGCTGCGCGCGCTGTCGCAGAAGGAAGGCGGCGCGCCGCTGGAGAAGCTGCTCGAGTCCTTCCTGCACAAGATGGGCGAGGAGCAGCGGTTGATGCGCCTGGGCGAGTCGCTCAAGGGCTCTCGTCCCAAGCACCCCGCGGACGTGACGCGCTACCTCCAGGCGCTGGGCCGCGACTCCGTCATCCCCCTGCTCACGGTGTTGGAGACGTTGGAGATTCCGGAGAACCGCGCGCTCCTGTGTGACGCGCTGGCCGTCGTCGCGAGAGAGCTGCCGGAGCCCTTCGTGGCGCGGCTGATCTCAGACCGTCCGCAGACGGTGCGCGACATGGTGTACGTGCTGGAGAAGAGCAACCACCCCGAGCGCATCAAGATGTTCGGTCAGGTGCTCAAGAGCCCCAACCTGGTGGTGAAGCTGGAGGTGCTCAACATCATCGGGCGCGGGCGCACGGGCGAGGCGCGCCGCCTCATCTTCGAGGCGCTCGCGGACCCCGTCTCCCAGGTGCGCATGGTGGCGGCCCGGATGCTGCCGGAGTTTGATCGCGACAAGGCGTTCTCCGACTTGATGCGCCTGATTCGAGAGCCCGCGTTCGACAAGAAGACGCCCGACGAGCGCACCGCCTTCTACGCGGCCGTCGGTGCGACGGGCACGCCGGGCGCGCTCTCGCACATGCAGCAACTGCTGGCGGTGAAGCCCTCGTTGCTCAACAAGAAGCGCGTGCTGGAAGACAAGATGCTGGCCGTCGCCGGGCTCCAGGGCGCCTGCTCCATCCAGAGCTACAAAATGATGCAGGCCATCGTCGAGGACCGCACCCAGCCGGTGGAACTGCTCACGGCGGCGCGCAAGGCGATGTACCAGACGCGCAAGACGCTGTTCGGTGACTCGGCGCTCCCAGAGGAGGCATAAGCCCATGGCTGAGAACCTCAAAATCACCCAGAGCCAGGACGAGAGCACCAACGAGTTCGGCCGCGAGCACAACGAGAAGCTCCAGGCCCTCTCGCGCTCCATGGTCGCCGGCCTCTACATGCTGGTGCGCTCCGTGAAGATGTATGACCCGGAGAACGGCGTCTTCCAGAAGCCACTGCACCAGCTCCAGGACATCATCAACCAGATCATCGGCAAGGAAGGCCGACTGGAGCTGGCGGGCGTCAAGGACTCCTTCTACCTGAACAGCATGCTGGTGAAGGTTGACCTGAACTCCATCGAGAACCAGCGATATCTCCTGACGGAGATGCGCGCCAAGGACGTCGGCGGCTTCACGCTCACCAAGCCGGTGACGGTGCCGGACCTGAAGAACTTCATCTGGATCTTCAGCAAGGAGCAGTCGAGCACCTCCGAGGAGGACGGACTCGCGGGCCGCAAGCTGCTCAACATGCGGGTGGCCAAGTTCTCCAAGCTCAAGGAGAAGCTCGACAAGGACATGAACAACGTGGGCGACCAGAAGGTCGATCGCAAGAAGTACGCGATGACCGTCTATGCCCGCTCGGTGTTCTTCCTCAGCAAGTACCTGGAGTCGGTGCGCGCGGGCAAACCCATCAACGCGTCCAAGGCCCTGCGGCTGGTGCAGGACTTCGTGGACATCAGCTACGAGCAGAAGACCCACTTCCTGGGCATGACGACGATGCGGCGCGAGGACGACTACCTCGTGTACCACCAGGTCAACGTGTGCCTGATGTGCATCGTCTTCGGCGCGGAGCTGGGGCTCACGAAGCCGCAGCTGCGAGACCTGGGCTACATCGCCCTCTTCCACGACGCGGGCATGACGACGCTGCCGGAGGAGCTGGCCACCAAGCGCGGGGCGCTGACTCCGGAGGAGCGCGTGGCGGTGCAGCGCGCGCCGCTCATCTCCGTGCGCAACATCCTCATGGAGAAGGGCTTCAGCCGCTCCACCCTTCTGCGCGTCGTGACGACCTTCGAGCACAAGACGGACTTCGGTACCGCGGTGCGCGACTCGCGCGGCAACATCCAGATGATCATCCCGAAGACGAACCTCGGGGCCTACGCGAAGATCATCGCCATCTGCGACGCGTACGACGCGCTCACCTCCAAGCGCCCGTACCGCGATGCCTACGGCCCGGAAGTCGCGCTGATGCTGATGTGGACGGAGATGCGCAACAAGTTCGACCCCGAGCTGCTCGAGGTCTTCATGCGCGTCATGGCCATCCAGCCCGTGAAGGTGCTGTCCAAGCGACAGCAGTCACTCAGCGTTTCCGGCTTGTAGCCGCCGCGCGCTTCTTCGTCGTCGTCTTCCGGGCGGGAGCCTTCTTCGGCTTCGCCTTCGGCTCGGGCTCCGGTGGCGCCTGGGGGCCCCGCAGCAGCTCGAGCGCGGCGGTGAAGTCCTCGGGAAGGGGCGCCTCCAGCGAGAGCGCCTTGCCCGTGCGCGGGTGCGCGAAGGCCAGCTTCCACGCGTGCAGGGCCTGGCGTCCCAACCGCTCCTGCGCGGCCGCGGACTCACCCTTCGGCTTGCGCCCGGCGCCGTACAGCGTGTCCCCGAGCAACGGGTGGCCCGCCTCCGTGAGGTGGACGCGAATCTGATGCGTCCGGCCGGTGAGCAGATCCACCTCCACCAGCGCGGCGCCGTCAAAGGCCTCGAGCACGCGGAAGACGGTGATGGCCGGCTTGCCCTCTCGCACCTTCCCGGTGAAGCGCTGACGGTTCACCGGGTGGCGGCCATAGAGCGTCTCGATGCGCCCTTGCGCGGGGGGCACGCCGTGAACCAGCGCCAGATACGTCTTGGTGACTTCGCGCCCCTTGAAGGACTTCTGGAGCGCGACGAGGGCCCGCTCGCTCTTGGCGACGACGAGGCAGCCCGTGGTGTCCTTGTCCAGGCGGTGGACGATGCCGGGGCGCAGCTCGCCGCCGACGCCGGCCAGGTCCTTCACGCGATGCAAGAGCGCGTTGACCAGGGTTCCCGTCGCGTGTCCCGCGCCCGGGTGCACCACCATGCCCGCCGCCTTGTCGACGACGACGAGGTCCTTGTCCTCATGCAACACGGACAGGGGCAGCTCCTCGGCCTGAGGAGCGGCGGCCACGGGGGCCGGAACGTGGAGGGTGAGGAGCTCGCCACCGCGAAGGCGCATCGCCGCCTTCACGGGCCTGCCGTCGACGAGCACGTGCCCATCGTCGATGAGGCCCCGGATGCGCGAACGCGTCAGGTCGGTGAAGACGGTGGCGAGGTACTGGTCGATGCGCTCTCCGCGTGAGGCCGGCGGGGCGCGATGATCTCGGGTGTCGGGCGCTGCCACGTGGAGCGGACTACCAGATCTTCGACTTCACGTGCGCCTTGGAGCGCAACACGATGTCGTTGATGGCGCGCTCGAAGAAGTTCGCGTTCGTGTAGACATCCTGGCTGACGCGGCTCTTGTAGAGCTCACGTCCCTCTTCCAGCTCCTCCTTGAGGACCTCGAAGAGGTTGTCCTGCTCGATACCCTTGATGATCTTCTGCTCGTTGTAGAGCGAGATATCCGAGGCAATCGCACGGGCGAGCCGCATCGCCTTGATCTTTTCCTCGTCCGTCATCGTCCTCCCTACATAGGCACCGCTCGGAGGGGAGTCAACTTTCCTTGTGGTACGAGCGCAGGTTGGCAGCTCCCCGGGTCAGCATCACTTCTTGCCCGACTTCTCAGAAGCCAAGCCCAGATAGCTCCTGGACACCTGGAGCGGATCCAACCCCAGCTCGCGGGCCAGGTTCATGAGGATTCCTCGCAGGTACACGGGCGGAGGCAGCAGCGTGTAACGGTCCGCCTCCACGTTCTCCAGATGACGCAAGGAGATACGGGTGCGATCCGCCACCTGATGGAGCGTGAAGCCCCGAGTCTCCCGGACCCTGCGCAGCAGCTCGCCGTTGAACTCGGCGTCGGCGGGGATGTCCGGGAGGCGCGGACGGACATCGCGCACGCGGGCGGAGACCTGGGCCAGGGCGGCTTCGGCCGTGGCGATGGCCGAGTCCTGGGAGAGCACCTGTGCCTCTCCCAACTGACGACCCGAGCCGCCCCGGGTCTGCGCGGACGCCCCCGTGCCAGACGCGGTCGAAGGCATGGAACGGGATGTGCCCGTCGACCGACCTGTCGTTGGCGTCACGACGATGGACGTGGCCGGCTCGGGCGCGGGGGGCTCCGCCGACACGGGTGCAACCGGCTGAGAGGAAGCGTCCTGCGCGTTCGACGCAACGGAAGCCTCGTCGACCGGGGGCTCCTCTGCGGCTGCTGGCGTCGATGCGATGGGACTCGCGGGAACCTCGGTGCCTTGAGCCTCCGCGCTCGCACCGGCCGACTCCGCAGTGCTCGTGCTGGCGCCCTCGGTGCTCGACGCCGCCTGGGCAGCTACCGCACTCGCGCTGATGGCCGCCTCGACGCTCGGCACGGGCTGAGCGCTCGTCGCGCTCGCGGTGTCGGGAGCCTCGGTGCTCGACGCCGCCTGAGCTGCCACCGAACTCGCGCTGTCGGGAGCCTCGGTGCTCGACGCCGCCTGGGCAGTTACGACACTCGCGCTGTCGGGAGCCTCGGTGCTCGACGCCGCCTGGGCAGTGACCGCACTCGCGCTGGTGGGCGCCTCGACGCCCGGCACGGACTGGGCGCTCGTCGCGCTCGCGGTGTCGGGAGCCTCGGAGTTCGACGCCTCGGCGGCGGCACTGGCCGGAACGACGGCCGACGACGTGGCGGAGGACGAATCCGCGCTTGTTTCCACCGAAGCGGAACCCGCCGCGCTCGACTGCGCCACGACGCTCTCCGCCGTCCGCGCTTCCGCGACATTCGCCGGGGCAGACTCACCGCGCGCGGGCGAAGACCCGACGTCCACCCTGCCTGCCGCAGGCATGCCCACGAACCCACCGCCGAATGGCGCGGACTGCAAGGAGCTGGTCACGTACGACAGCGAATAGCCACTGACGAAGCTGGCCCGGAACGCCGCCGGCCCACTCAGCTCGGGCTCCGGCTCCTCCGTCCCCTTCCCTGCCTCGGAGGCAGAGGACGAAGCCGACGACTCCACCGCGCTCGCGAGCGCCTCGGCCGCGCGCTGCACGGGGCCGGAGTCCTTCGCGGGTGCCGTCACGGCCTCGGCCACCTTGCGCGCGGGCAGGCCCAGGTCCTTGTCGTACTCGACGCGCAGGTCGGCGTCCGTGAGGATCTCCATCGCCTCCGTCATCCGGGCGCGGAGGGCGTCCACCTGATCCGCATCCACGAGCGCGTACACCGCGATGGAGTCCGGCGCATAGAGTTCCATCAACCGCGAATAGGCGGCGTGGATCTCCTCCATCTGCGCGGTGACAGGGACCTCCAGGAGCTCGTAATAGGTCTGCTGCGCGAAGGGCTTCATGGCGTGGCGGGAATGGGCGTTCCGTCGATTGCGAGCAAGCGCGAGGCGATGCGTTGAATGGCCAGAGCCGCCGGGGAATCCGGCCGCTCAATCAATACGGGGCGCCGCTTTCGCACCGCGCGCCACGCCTCATCGTCATACCGGATGGCACCCAGGTCATCCATGTCGATCCCAAAGAACTTCTTCCACGCGGAGGCCACGGCTGTTCCCACGTTCAGGTCCGCGTCCGTCCGGGCCTGGTTCACCACCAGCCGGATGCGGAAGGCCGCCAGCTCTCGCTCCAGTCGCTCCGCACCCACGGGGTCCTTGCGCCTCACCTGCTCGAGCACGTCATGCAGCGTGCGCAGCGAGCCCTCCCGGGTCGTCAGGGCGCTGTCCACCAGGTCCCCGATGCCGTACTCGGCCTCCATCTGCTGCAACCGCCGGAAGAAGGCCGCCTTCGCGAAGCGGTACGCGTTCTCCACCGACGTGGGCTCGGGCAACACCACCAGCAGCCCATGGTCCGCCATGATGAAGAAGTCGATGGTGTTGAAGCTCGTGCCCGCGCCCAGGTCCAGGATGAGGTAGTCCGCCTGCGCCCCCAGCAGCGTCTTCAAGAGCTTCTGCTTCTGCGCGTACTTGAGGTTGGCCGCGTCCAGCGCGTCCTGCGCGCCCGCGATGAGCGACAGCCGAGGCACCCCTGTCGGGACGATGACGTCCTCCAGCCGCGCCTTGTTGCGCCGCAAGAAGTCGGACAGCGTCGCCTCCGGCTGCCCCACACCCAGACACGTGTGAAGGTTGGCCCCGCCCAGGTCCGCGTCCACCAGCAACACGTTCAGCCCGGACTGCGCCAGCGCCACGCCCAGGTTGGCGGACACCATCGACTTGCCAATGCCACCCTTGCCGCCGCCCACGGCGATGATGCGACGGGGCCGCGCACGTCGTCCCAATCCCGGCGGCCCCGACTGCACCGGCTCGGAGGTCGGGGTCCCCAGGGCACGGGCATCGGCCAGGGGCGCTCGCGAAGGTTTGGACATGGGCGGTCGCATCAAAGCCCGTCCTACCGCCCGAGTCGACTCCCCGCCAATCCCCGGCCATTTCGTCGATCAATCCCCCCACCACCGAGAGGGATGACACCCAGATTTACAGGGCTCGCATGGCTGACCAGTGAACAGGCGACCGAGCGCTCCGCCCTACTCGTCCAGCAGCTCCACGTTCCAGTACGACGCGTCCGCGAGGTGCAGGAAAGGCAGCCACTCCTGATACGTCACCTTGCGCGAAGCGCCTCGGAACAGCGGAGTCCAGCGCGGGCGCACCGGCTTCTTGAGCAGTCTCATGTCGGCCTGCTCCGGCGTGCGGCCCCCCTTCTTCAGGTTGCACGGCACGCACGAGCACACGACATTCTCCCACGTCGTCTTGCCGCCCTGGGTCCGAGGCATGACGTGGTCCAGGTTCAAATCGCTGCGGGGGAGGTTCTTGCCACAGTACTGACAGGTGTCCGCGTCGCGCGCGTAGATGTTGAGCCGGGAGAAACGCACCCTCCCACGCGGGAGATGGTCATACGCGCTGAGCACCAGCACCCGGGGAACGCGGATGGTCCGGTTGATGGTGGTGATGCAGTCGTTGGTGGCGCTCAGTGCCGCCCAATCGGCGAACTCGTAGAGTCGGTACTGCTGGTCAATCGCCTTGGCGACGCCCTGATACAGCAGCGAGAACGCCCGCTTCACCGACGTGACGTGCACCGGTTGGTAGTACCGGTTGAGTACGAGGACGGCGCTGTTGATCATGGTGGTTTCCCGGGACTTGCGGTCGCCACGCTTTCAGCGACCGACGCGAGTTCCTCCTTCGCGAGACAGCGGACGTCGAGGACCACCTCGCCATCCGCGATCCTGCCAATAACCGGCACTTCGCCGCCGCGCAGGCGTTCGAGGAATGATTCCGGTGCACCTACGGTGAGGCTGCACGCGAAGGAAGGCAACCGGGCCAGCGGCATGGCACCCCCGCCCACCTGTCCCACCACCC
>NZ_VIFM01000216.1 GCF_006636215.1 Myxococcus llanfairpwllgwyngyllgogerychwyrndrobwllllantysiliogogogochensis
AAGCGTGGGCCGGCTCGTGCCTCTCGGCGGTGAGAGGCTCCGTCGTGGAGGCGAGCCGAAGGAACTCGTCCCTGTCGTGTCGTTGCTGGACGAACAGCACGGTGGCGCACGCGCAGGCGAGGGCGCCTCCCGTCAAGAGTTGCCGGGGCTTCATGGTCATGACCTCGGTGGGTGGAGCCGCCGCTCCCCGGAAGCCGGGGAGCGGCGGCTCGATGGAACTATTGGTACCAGTTCACGCTGTTCACGCGTCCGCCCGGGCTGACATCGCACGCGAGGTTCAGCGTGCCCGTGCCGTAGGCGGGCACGAACACCGGGCCGAGAAAGATTTCCCGGTTGGTACCGAAGCCCGGGAGATAGCTGACGGGCACCGACCAGATGCTCGTCGCATCGCTGCTGAGCCCGAAGAACCGGCAGCCGACGTTGTTGGCGGTGGTCGCGCCGTAGGCGTTCACGAGGACCCGGTAGTTACCGGAGGCGTCGACCATGAGCGGGTAGAACAGGGTGACGTTCCTGGAGCAGTTGTTGGTCTGAGAGGTCCACGACTCGCCCATGCAAGCGCCGTCCGCGTGGAGCTGCGGCTTGCCGTGCCACCCGGCCACGGTGCGGGCGTTGGCGGTACCAGCGACGCTGGTGAGCATCAGCGCTGAAACAATGAGGGTTTTCATGTGATGGGTCATGGGTTCGGTTTCTGGGAGTGGGGATACTTCGAGGCGCGTGAGTGTGTTTGCCGCGGCCGGCCCCTCGGCTCGGCGGCATGAACGTGGATGTGTGGAGTGGGAATCGCGGCCGGGATGGCCTCTCCATGCATCCGCGTCGACTGCATGTGATTGCAGCCCGCGTGCCGAGCCTGAGGACGCGCTCATCAGAGGCGTCTCCCTCTGAACTCACGTGACGATGGGCCTGGCGGGCACGATGCAGGCACAGCACCGGGCGGTGCCGGGCACACCTCTTCGCCGTGCCGGATTGACTGGGTCCGTGTGTCTGGGTCGACCGCCATGGACTATCGTGACGGCATGGGGGAACGCATGGACGATGACCGGGAGGCCGCTCCGGATGCGGCACGGCCCACCGTGGAGCTCAGCATCGCGCCCGGGGCGGGGACCGCCGGTCTCCACGGGGACTCCTCCGTGGGGCATTACACGTTGTTGGAGTTGCTCGGCCGCGGCGGCATGGGGGAGGTCCACAGGGCATGGGACCGGCGGCTGAGCCGCACCGTCGCGCTGAAGTTCGTGCGGGGCGATGACCCCGACCGGGTGATGCGCTTTCTGCAAGAGGCCCGGGCGCAGGCGCGAATCGACCATCCGAACGTGTGCGCGGTGTACGAGGTGGGCCACGCGGAGGGCCGCGACTACATCGCCATGCAGCTCATCGAGGGCCAGCGGCTCGACCAGGCCGCGGGAGGGCTGTCGCTCCCGGAGAAGATCCAGGTGATGCGAGAGGTCGCCTCCGCGATGCACGAGGCGCACAGGCTCGGCGTCATCCACCGCGACCTCAAGCCAGGGAACATTCTGCTGCGGCGTCAGGAGGACGGGCGCTGCTTCCCGGTGGTGATGGACTTTGGCCTGGCGCACGAGTCCGGCCTCGAGCAGGGCCTCACGCGGTCAGGCGCGGTGATGGGAACCCCCGCGTACATGTCTCCGGAGCAGGCCCGAGGGGAGACGCGGGCCGTCGACCGGCGCTCGGACGTCTATGGCCTGGGTGCCACCCTCCACGAGCTGCTGACCGGCGCGCCCCCGTTCTCGGACAAGACGCTCCTTGGCACCCTCAACAAGGTGCTCCACGAGGATGCGCCGCCCCTGCGCGCGCTCGTGCCGCACCTGCCCGGCGACCTGGAGGTCATCGTCCTCAAGTGCCTGAGCAAGGACCCCGAGCAGCGCTACCCGTCAGCCCGCGCCCTGGCCGAGGACCTGGGGCGGTACATCGACGGAGAACCCATCCTCGGGCAGCGTCCGGGGCTGCTCTCTCGACTGTGGCGCCGCGCGCGCAAGCACCGGACCCTCGTGACCGTCTCGGCCGTGTCGCTCTCGAGCATCCTCCTCCTCTCGGTCCTGGGCGTTACCTCCAGCCTGGAGGCGCGGCATGCCCGACTGCAATCGGAGGGGCGTGCGCGGATGGCCGAGCAGTTGGGCCAGCAGGTGAAGGATATCGAGTGGTTCCTGCGAATGGCATACACGCTTTCCCTGCATGACACCCGTCGAGAGCAGCAGCTCGTGCGCGAGCGCATGGCGCGCATCGCGGCATGGCGGCACACGCTGGGGGAACCAGGGGACGCGCTCGTCCAGTACGCGCTGGGGCGGGGCCATCTGGCGATGCACGAGCTGGAGCAGGCCCACGAAGCGCTGGTGCGCGCGAGGCGGATGGGGCTGGACTCGCCGGAGCTCCATTATGCGCTGGGCAGGGTCCTCGGCGAGCGCTACCACCAGGCGATGGAAGCCGCGCGGCGCGGCGGAGACGCGGCGTGGGTCGCGGAGCGGCAGCGCGCCATCGAAGAGCAGTACCTCCAACCCGCGCTCCAGTCCCTCGAGCGCAGCCGCGTGCTGGAGCTGGAGTCCCCCCGCTACCTGGAGGGACTGATTGCCTTCTACCGCCATGACTATGACGCGGCGGCGCGGGCCGCATCCCTCGCCGAGGCCCAGGCGCCGTGGCTGTACGAGGCCCGGAAGCTGGCGGGAGACGTGGCGCATGCGCGAGCGATGGAGCAACTGGAGCGGGGCGAATACGACGCGGCGCGCTCGGGCCTCCGAGAGGCCCGCGGCCTTCACGAGCGCGCCGTGGAGCTGGGACGCAGCGATGCCCGGAGCTACGAGGCGCTGGCGGAGGTGGGGTTGCAGGAGGCGGAGCTCGACCGGCGCCAGGGGCAGTCTCCCCGAGCCTCGCTGGAGAAGGCGCTGGCCGCGGCGGAGCAGGGCATCCAGGCCGCGCCGTCTCGCGGGGCCGGCTACACCCGCAAGGCCTTCATCCTCATCAATCGTTACCGCGCCGCGAACCCGGGAGGCCAGGGGCTGGACCCGAAACGAATCCTCACCGACTGCCTCGCCACCGCGTCGCGCGCGGTGGAGCTGTCTCCCCAGGACATCCAGTCGCATGACATCCTCGGAGTCGGCCATTTCTTCCAAGGCCTCCAGGCGTCGTGGGAGGGAAGAGACCCCGAGCCTGCCTGGGGTGCGGCCATCTCCTGGTTGGGTAGGGCCCTCGCGCTCCAACCCCAATACCCGTGGGGACTCAACGACCTGGCGCTGGTGCATCGTTGGCGGGGCAATCGCCGGCGCGAGCGCGGAGAGGACCCGTCCGCTTCCTACGCCGAGGCGGAGCGCCTCCTGCGTCTGGCCGTGAGGTACGACCCGAAATACGTGTTTGCGTACTCGAACCTCGCTGAGCTGTACAACGCGATGGCGGCGCATGGCCTCGCGCGGGGGCTCGACCCGGAGCCCGAGGTGCGCAAGGCCATCGCGGCGGGCGAGGCCGCGCTCGCCATCAACGGCAACTTCCACTCCGCGCTGAACACGCTGGGGCTCTCGGAGCTGCTTCGCGCGGAGTACCTCGTCGCCTCGGGGGCGGATGCGCGCGCTTGTTTGGAGCGGGGTTCCCGCTGGTTCGAGCGCTCCCTCGGCATCAACCCGACCTCCGGTCGGACCCACTTCCTCCTCGCGATGGGACACCTGTTCGCGGCGACCCAGGCCGTGGGAACGGACATCGACCCCGGTGCCTCGCTCCAGGCGGGCCGGCGCGCCCTGGTGGCCGCTTCGCGCGGGGATGCGAGCTGCGCCGACTGCCAGGTCCTGAGCGCGCGACTGTCGCTCGTGGAAGCAGACTGGGCACGACTGAGCGGCCGACCCGGACTTCGACACCTCCAGCATGCGCGAGTCGAAGCCCGAAGGGCGGTGGAGATACAGCCCTACAACGAGTCCCACCAGGTGCTGGCGCGGGCCTGCTGGCGTCTGTCTCAAGTCGTGTCATCGAGCGAGGCCCCCGGCTTCATCTCCGAGGGCCTCGCGCAGGCGGACCTGGCGCTCGCGCTGGACCCGAAGCTGGCTTCGGCTCACGCCGTCCGTGGAGGGTTGCGGTTGCTCCAGGCGCGGCTGGCGCGCGGGGCGGATGCTCGCGCCGAGCACCTGCGTCAGGCCCGCGAGTCATTGTCGAGGGCCATCGAGCTCCAGCCACTGCTCCGGCGGGAATACGCGGACGCGCTCCGCGAAGCGGGCTTCAGTGCGGCGCGGGATTGACCGTCCCCGTGGCGAGCTTTCCCGTCGGTGTCCACGTGGGCGGCCTGGCACAAGACGGCACACCGTACAGTCCTTCGGGCAGGGGGATGCCGGGGACCCGGCGATTCTCCACGTTGAGGCAGACCGCGCCCAGGGGGCTCCAGAGCGCCTCCAGCGTTCGAAGCTCGGAGACCTGGTTGTTCGCGTCCCTCCCCAGGCCGTACGCGTCGCGCTTGACGAAGCGCGTGCCGTTCTCGGTGTAGCTCTTGAAGTCGCCTTGACCGACGAAGTACGCGGCGCGCTTCGCCTGCAGGCACGAGCCGAAGACATGGCTGCGAATCCTGTCGTCGCCGCCCGTGTCGGGGTCCCAGGGGGTGTATCCCCAATCGAGGCAGGTGACGATGGACCCGGACTCACAGCCGATGGTGGTCCACGCCGGGATGAAGTCGACGGCTGCATTCACGCTGTCGACGCGGAGCCCCGGCAGGAAGGCCGTGGCGTTCCTGCCGGCTGCGTCGCTGCCTCTCGAGTCGCAGTGATTGACCCAAGGACGCCCGGGTTCCCGGTAGAGGACGTCATACTTGCGGACCCGGCCGGACCCCTCGGGGCGGAGCCTCACGGATATCTCGAAGACGACCGCTCTTCTCTGGCCGCCGTCGATTCCCGGGAGTGTGGCCCGGAGCTTGAGCCGTTGGAGGTCCTCACCCTGGAGGTGAAACACCTGGGTGGCGGTGTCGATGCAGTCGCTGGACCAGGGACAATAGTTGACGGTGAGCTCCGTGCCCTTCGCTTCGATGCTGTGAATCCGCACGACCTCGTCGGGGCCAGGACTCTGGGGGTGTTGAAGCGCTCCGAGCAGGGTGTAGCCGACGACCCGGTTCTGGTGCGCGACGGGGTCTCGGCCCGTCAGCCGGACCGTGGGGCGAGGCGATGTGTCCGAGGCAGGGACGTTCTCGAAGGCTTCAGGGCAGAAACGCGACCGCGCATCCGCCGCGAAGCAGTAGGCGCCGCCCTCGATGACGAAGATGCCCAGTCCATTTGTATCCGGCGTGCAGTTGGGCTGCCCGGTGGGACATTCGAAAGGTCCGGAGCGCCGTGCCCCCTCTTCGAGGACACAGGTCTCCACGCCGCAGTCCTTGACCGGCAATCCTTCGTTGAGGTCGGGCTCTCCAGGCGGTGGCGTGGGTCTCACGCAGGACTTGCCCCCGGGGAACAATGTACAGCAACCGCTGACCCCGGGGGCCAGGAATAGTATCAACAGATACAGCAGCCTCGACCTTGCCCGCGAGTGGAACGCGGGGGGGCGGGGTCCTTGCTTCAGGGGCATGTTCATTCAATTCAAGCGTATGTCTTGTGTTCAGCGAAGGCCATGCCGGGCGACGGCGCGGACTTCGAATTCCTGAGACCTCCCTGTTCGACCTGGAAGTTCAGGGGCTTGCGAGGCATCAGTGGCTCGCGGAGGGGGACCGGGTGACACAAGCGGTGGCACCACCTGATGTGTGCCCGTGGCACGGGCATAGGATGACCGTCATGGAAACGGAACAGGAGCGGTCGACGCTGCGCGCGAGCAGGGGGGCCGCTGGCGCGGGCGCGGACGATGGGGCCCGCGTCCCGGGACTGATGCGACTCTTTGGTGGGGGAAAGGCCATGGCCGTGGCGGTGCGCTTGAAAGAGGGCGCACTGGAGTTGGGGCGAGGCGCCGCCGCGTTGGGAGAGGTCCAGGACGCGAAGATGTCGCGGCGCCATGCCCACGTCCGTTTCGATGGGCAGCGCTTCTGGGTGACGGACCTGGGGAGCCAGAACGGCACGTTCGTGGATGGAGCGGCCATTCCCAAAGAGACTGCCCAGGAAGCACGGCGCGTGGTGCGCATGGGAGACTCGCTTTTCGTTCCCAGCATGGACCTGCGACCGCTCGAGGCCCACGGTGTCGAAATCGTGGAGGACTTCGTGCGAGGGCCCGCGATGCGCGGCCTGCTCACGAGAGTTTCCCATGCGGCCAGTTTCGGCCATTCCCTGCACATCCATGGAGAGAGCGGCACCGGCAAGGAAGGCGTGGCGCGCGCCTTCCACTCCCTCTCTCCCCGGCAAGGTGGCCCCTTCATCGCCGTCAACTGCGCGGCCATTCCCGAGAGCCTCGCGGAGCGACTGCTGTTCGGTGCTCGGCGGGGGGCGTACTCGGGGGCTGACGTGGACGCCCAGGGTTATCTCCAGTCCGCGGATGGCGGCACCCTTTTTCTCGACGAGGTCGTGGAGTTGGACCTGGCGGTCCAGGCCAAGCTCCTCCGCGTGCTCGAGAACCGGGAGGTGCTCGCGCTGGGCGCATCCAAGGCGCAGCGGATAGACCTGCACATCTGCTGCGCCAGCAACAAGGACCTGCGCGCACAGGTGGCGAGCGGACGATTGCGCGAGGACCTGTATTTCCGCATCGGACGACCGGACCTCACCTTGCCGCCGCTGCGCCAGCGCCCCGAGGAGATTCCCCTGCTGCTCGAGCGGGAACTCCAGCACAAGTCGCCCGGGCGGGGCCTGCACGTCTCGCTGGTCGAGGAGTGCCTGCGCAGGCCCTGGCCCGGCAACGTCCGAGAGCTGATGAACGAGCTGTGCGTCGCCGTACAGGCCTCGCAGGTGCATGGCTCATCTCGGGTAGAGGTCTGTCATCTCAGCCCGGGCGCCGGAGCGGGCTTCGGGCCGGCCTTGTCGCAGCCCGCCGAAGCTCCGCGAGCGCCGCCCCGGAAAGCGCCCTCGAAGGCGAAGCCCCTGCCCGCCGACGAGCGCACCCGCATCGAACAGGCCCTGCGCCAGAACGGCGGCAACGTGACCGCCGCGGCGCGAGCGCTCGACATACACCGCACGCAGCTCCGGAGGTTGCTCGAGCGCCATGGGCTCGCCCTCCCCGACTCGGACGAGCCGGAGTGACGTCGGGGGACGCTCCCTGCCCGGTGCGGCGTGGAAAAGGGGCTCGCCGGTCGCGCTGCCGCACCGCGCTCTCCCAGGCCTCCGGGCCTCGGGACCTGGACTCGCGCCGCGTCATCTCGCGCGCGGGGGTGCAGGGTGAATTTCCTTGCATCGGGAGGATGAGCGGGCTTGCGTGTGGATGTGATTGCCCCATCAATGGCAGCCGTGGGTTGATGGGGCCCCGCTCAAATACCGTCCTCGTCAACACGGGCGCGAGGAGAGCATCAGGCTCCCTGGGCGACGCTCGAAACAGCGCGGACACCATGCTACTGGCGCGGACCTCCGCTCCGCCGGACGCGCACTGCGATGTGGGGCCCCCATCCAAGGCGCCCTCGGATCATGCACTCGGCGCGCCTCCCACGGAGCCGTCCCCTCAGCACTTCGCGGCCGTCCAGGAAGGACAGCGGCTCATCGACGCCGCGCTCCACGTCCGGCGC
This sequence comes from Myxococcus llanfairpwllgwyngyllgogerychwyrndrobwllllantysiliogogogochensis, assembly GCF_006636215.1. Taxonomy (GTDB): domain Bacteria; phylum Myxococcota; class Myxococcia; order Myxococcales; family Myxococcaceae; genus Myxococcus; species Myxococcus llanfairpwllgwyngyllgogerychwyrndrobwllllantysiliogogogochensis. The sequence goes on from NZ_VIFM01000216.1 coordinate 7,595, forward strand.
TGGACGAGCGTGGACAGGGACGGCATCTGGGAGCCCATCACCCGGCTTTTCTCGGGGTGGAGGGTGGAGAGCAGGCGCGACGCCTCACCCTCCGAGACGACCACCCTGTCCATGAGCGAGCTGGGGGAGACCTTGCGCGCCCGGAGCAAGGCCTTGATGTAGAGGTTGCCGGTGTCCCCGGAGACGACGCCCAGGTAGGACAGCGACTGGAGCGACATCAACGCCATCGGCTCGGCCGTGACGAATCCTCCTACCGCAGCGGGCTTGAACGACCCGCGTGACGTCAACGGCAATGGAGTCATCGACTGGGACGACCCCACCAAGGCCTCCGCTAACGGCGGACGGGTGGGCCCGAGTCCCTGGTAGTCGCGGTGATCGCCAAGGGGGATGTCGCGTGAGCGGGTTCCCTCCGATGCGCTTCAACTCCTGCACCGCGGGGGGGAGGCTCGGAGAAGGGGTGGACGAGTACGTGGTGCTCTCGCAGCGGCGCTTCCCCGCCGCGCAGGAGGCAGGCCGCTTCCTGGAGGGGAGTGTTCCTGTCACCCTCCAGGGTGGGCTCGTTTTCGCCAGGGATGGCCGGACACCCTGGTGGAGGGGCTGCGCGAGTTGCCCAAGGTCTTCAAGAAGGACGGTGTGGTGTACGCGGGAGCGGCCAGTGGCTTCCGCTACGGCGCGGGCAGCATGGTGATGGCCACCCTGGGCTTCGTGGAGATGCATGGCCTGAAGCCCATCGTCCGACGGGTGAACTGGGGTGTGTCCGGATGTGCCCCGACGGTGATGGGCCTGAGGCTCGTGCTGGCCATCCGCCGGCTGCTCCCGCGCGCACGCGAGCGGCCTGGGCCAGACATGGCGGAAATGATTGGGATAGGCTGGGGCGATGGCCGTTCCCGCCCACTATCACGCCCGTGCTGCGTTGGAAGCGGACCTGCATGTTCAAGTCGAGGTCGACCGTGTCGTGCTGCCGTCTCCCACGCCGGGCGAGGCGGTGGTGGAAGGGCGGGTCGCGCGGGTGTTCCGTGGCGACCCCGCCTTGCTCTCCTCGCGCATCAGCTTCGAGGTGAGTTGCCTCAGGGACGGGGACCTGGTGCCGCCGAGCGGGATCGACTGGAAGCATGCCGATACCCTGGCGGAGGCGACCGCCATCGAGGTGTATCTCAACAGGTGGGAGGGCGGTTACGCGGTGGCTTTCAGTCAATCCTATCTGCTCGATGCCGTGACGGATGCGCCGCGATATCCCTTCACCGAGGAGGACGCGCGGGAGCCGGCCGTGCCTCCCATGAGCTGGACGGAGCGCCTGGAGTTGGTGGCTCTCGTTGGGGGGATGATCCTGTTTCTGGGCGGGGGGCTTGCCGGGTTCGTCTACGCCTTCCGGGCCTTGCTCCAGTAAACGCTGCCCCTCGTCCACACGCCCGGCGCTGTCTGACGCGATGCCGCTCCCTGTCCGTGGGGGCTCATGGGGACGCGCTCGCCTCCACGTCCGAGAGCGCGAAGTCATCCATGGTGAGCGTGCCGACCCGGTCGATGGACAACCCGACGCTGAGGGCCCGGGCCTCGGAAGGGGCGGGCGGTGTCATCCACTCGGCGAAGGTGTAGCTGGTGCGCGCGGGCAGCAGGGGACCCTGGGCCCAGTATTCCCACGCGCCCGCGTTGGTCCGGTAGTACGCCTTGAACCTGACCGACGTCGTGGCCTTGTACCAGGCGGAGATGCGGTAGTGATGCCCCGTCGTCGGAGTGGGCGTGCACGTGTTGTCGTCCTGCAGGGTGATGAGCTTGCGGTCGCCGCTGGAGATGGCGGTGATGCGCACCTGCTGGGCCCAGCTCCCCCCATGCGCGTCCGAGGTCCGCGTCCATGTGAATGTGTTGGAGCCGAAGCCGCCGCGCTGCCAGCAGTCCGGTGTCCCGTCCCCGTTGAGGTCCGTTTCGAGCGATGGGTTCCGCAAGAGCTGCGTGGGCGGCCAGCTCACGGGCGGCTTCAGCACGCCGCCGATGACCGCGTCCATGGTGGCCACGGTGGTGCCCCGCGAGACGCGAGGGGCCAGCCAGTCCAGGAATGACGTCAGGAGGGTGGGCGAGATGGAGTAGGTCTGCGGTGGATTGCACGGCCCGCAGATGTGGTGGAAGACGATGGGCACCCAGCCGCCCCCCGACTCCTCCGCGCGCAGGACGTAGTTCTTCAGGTCCGTGAGCGTGGTGGTGGCTTGCACGGAGGCGTGGGTCCGGATGGCGTAGGGGTCCGCGGGTGGCATGGGCTCGGCGGCCGGACTGCTGCCGCTCGAGGAGGTACGCAGCCCGCCGCTTTCCCGTGCGGAGTTGTAATTACAATCCATGACAATCTGTCGCGTGGTCGAGTCCTTGTCGCCGAAGGGGTAGGCGAACGAAGTGACGCGGAAGCCGGCGTTCAACAGGGCCACCCGGTCGTTGCAGATTTCCCGGCGCTGTTCATCGGCCGAAAGCTCGGTGAGGTGCGGGTGTGTCAGCGTGTGCCCGCCAATCTCGTGCCCGGTGTCCCGGAGTGCCTGCACCTGGGCGAGCGTGAGGCGGCCGGACAGTCCCATCCGGGTGCTGTGGACGTAGAAGGTGCCACGCATTCCACGGGCCTCCATGATGGCGGCCCCCGTGGTCTGGGTTGCCAGGCAGTCATCGAAGTTCAGCGAGACGATGACCTGACCGGGCAGAAGGGCTCGGGTTGTGCCCATGGTTTCCATGACGGGTGCTGCTCCCGTGCGCGCGGAGGCGAGGATGGACATCCGCACCGTGCGCGCACGAGTCTTCGGCGCGAAGGCCCCCTGAAACCATGTGCACGGCCTTCGCCTCACGTGGGCCTGGTGGCCCGGAGGCCGAGGGAGGAGCGGCGTGCCGCGCTCTTCTGGTGACGGTCCGGCGCGCCGAGCCTCTGGCGGGGCGTTGGGGCGAGCTCGGCGGAGACTCCAGCGGGCCTCGCCTCAATTCAGAGGAATCGGGCAGGTCGTCTTCGTCAAGCCAATCGCGACCAGGGTCCTGTTGTCAGGCATTCCGTAGATGGCGCCGTCGTTGGCACCCAGGATGGGGAAGGACAGGAGAGCGTTTCCCCATCGGTGCAGGACGATTTCGATCCTCGGCGCCTGGGTGCCCAGAGGCAAGATGACTCGGACTGTCGTGTCGTCCGAGTCCGTGGGAGAGAAGTATCCGCCAGGGATGCTTCGGTCATTGAAGCGTTGGTTGGCGCGGACCGAAAACGTGGCGGGTACTCCTTGTGCGATGTTCTCGCGGCTGTATGTGGCTTGAGGGGCCAGGACGGGGGTCGTACCTCCCTGTGAGCCTGGTCCGGCGCCAAGATAGCCCACGACGCCATTCCCCTGGGAGTTGCCGACGCCATTGAGGGCGGTCAAGGTCAGTCTCACGCAGTGGAGCAAATCAACGGGGATCGGGGACATGTCAACCCACTGGCGTTTGTCGTTGAGGTAGTCGGATACAGTGGTGATGAGGGGCTGAGACTCCTCTGCCCGTGCCTCTCCACTTGTCATGTTGGGGAGGAGAAGCAGCGTCAGGGTGAGCGCAACGGGGGTGATGGGTCTGTACATGCGATTGACTCCCAATGGGTTGTGTTGCAATCGAAGTCAGCCTGCTGCCCTGCGCGTGTTGCGAATCCATGTGCTTGTGTTGCTCAGGGCGCCAGGTCGGTTCCCGGGCGTGCGAGATAGGCTACCTCCTCCACTGCTCCAAGCTGGCCTGGAGGGCTCTTGAGCGCGGCCATGAAGGGGGCCTTCCCACGCGTTCGTGTCAGGGATGAGCCCCTCGCGAATGAAGTGCTGAAAGGTGTCCAGGCTGGGATGGGACATCTCGAGCCGGCACATGGAACCGCGGCACTCCATGGACACGAATCGCGCCCCGTGGGGAAGCCGCTCCGCGCGCCGCGTGGCCTCCTGACTCCAGGCCAGGTCCACCCTCTCGTTGAAGAATCGGGAATCCAGTCGTGAGACCGCCTCTGCTGGAGTCATCTCCTGGGGACGGACTGCCGCGCTCTCCGAGTGTGTGTCTGTCTCGGATGGACTGGCGGCTTCGGACTCTCGAACCGGAGCGGTGGGGGCAGCCCACGTTGTTCGAGGACGTGGCGCCATGGGCGGAGACGTGCACCGTCTTGTTGCCGGCGCTGCTCAATGGCAGGGGAATGTTGTAGCCCTTTCGGCTCGTGCAGCCATTCGCTTGAGCTGACTTTTCATGCGCCTTCCTCCTGCAGTGGGGTTGTGAGGTTCAGCGGGCCCATCCTGATTTAAAGTGGAAAATCTCGTAATTCGCTAAAATGAGGGATGCCCCCATGGGGCGCGATTCGGGAGGTCCGATGGTCGATGGCAACCTTCGAAGTTCTCAGGTTCGTGCACTGGTTCGTCTGGTCAATGAGGCGCGTGAGCTGACAGAGGGGCGGCAGACACGTGTGCGGCATCTGCTCTCTGGCGTGTTCCGCATCCTGGGGGCGGAGGCGGGGGCCTTCGTCCTGGAGCGCGACTTCAGGCCGGGAGGGCACGGACAATTCACGGCCATCGTCCTGGAAGGGTGGGAAGGCAGCGCGCTGCCCGCGCTCGAGGCGCTCCAGCGGATGGGGAGCGACAGCAATCCGGCCATCCGCTCATTGATGGAGCGTCCTTCGAATCCGGGCGCCGTCATCACCGCGATGAGGCAGGAACTCGTCGGGGACAGGACCTGGTACGACGCGCCCTACGTCGAGCACTTCCTCTACCCGTCAGGCCTCGATGACTCGGTGTACTCGAGTCGGTGGTCCAGGCTCCCCGGCGTGGTGCAGTGCATCGGGGTCTACCGTGGGCGAGGCAGGCACCCCTTCGATGCCGCGGACCGCGAGCTGCTCCACCTGTTCCACACGGAGTGGGGGACCCTCCTCGGCGCACCAGGAATCACGGGGGATGGAGCCTACGGCATCAGGCTCTCTCGGCGAGAACGCCAGACGCTGGAGCTGCTCCTGGCCGGGCTTGGTGACAAGCAAATCGCGGCCCAGCTCGGTATCAGCCGCTTCACCGTGAATCAGTACACGAAATCCATCTACCGGCGCTTCGAGGTCAATTCACGGGTGGCGCTCATCGTGAGGTTGCTCGGTGGCGAGGTGCGGGACACGCCGGAGGCGCGCGGCGACCGCTGTTGATTGTATGGATGTGTCTGGTCTCGCCGAGGGCCACGGGACGATGGTCCGTGGCCCCTCGCTGGGCCTCCGAAGCGCTCAGCCCCCCTCGGAGGTTCCGCCGCCGTTGGTGCAGGTGTAGCAACTCGGTTCGATGCCACACCAGCCCGTGCCGCGCGTGCTGGAGCATGAGGGGCCGCACGCGTAGCAGCTCGGCTCCGTGCCGCACCAGTTCTGGCCCCGCGTGGATTCACAGGACAGGGGGCAGAGGTAGCAGTTGGGCTCGCCGCCGCACCACTCAGGGCCTCGGTTGACGGAGCAGTGGACCGGGCACGAGTAGCAGTTGGGCTCGGTCCCGCACCAGCCACCGCCGCGCGTGGTCGAGCACACCTTGGTGTTGTGGGGGATGGGCGACGTCGTCGGGAGCTTGCTGCAGAATGGCTCGAAGCCGACATAGCCCGAGCCGCGCGTGTAGTAGCAGGACACGCCCCATGCAGGCTGACAGCCCCAGGTGGCGTCCCACTCCTGGCCGGCCGGACAGTTGTGGACGCTGTAGCTCGCTTCGCCCATGGCGGAGCCCTCGAAGAACTCGTCCTGCTGCGTCCAGGACTCCGAGCTTTCCGCCTCCAGCCCCATGCAGGCAGCCGTGAGCGCGCCCAGCGTGAGCGCGAGACACGTGGTGAGGATGTGCCGCCAGGGATGACTGGAGATGGATTTCATGCGCGAAACTCCCGGAGAGTGGGCTCAGTCTCTCTGGGAGTGTGTCTGGATGGCAAGAGGGAATCCGAGGCCCAAGCGCAATCCTGTTGCGACATGGCACCTTGGGCGGTCCTCAAGGGAAAGCCCCCATGGCGGTGTGCCACGGGGGCTTCGTTGCTCCGACAGAGGAACGCTGAAATGCCTCACTGCTGGCTGGAGGCCTTGTCCACGCCGGACAAACTCTTCCAGTCGTTGATGCTCTTCGTCTCCTTCCCTTCGGACTTGAAGTTGCCGTTGGTCGCGTAGCGGTTGTTGTCCATCCGCAGCCCCGGGCGCTTGTTGCCGAGGCGCACGAGGTTCGCCGTGCGGACGGTATTTCCCTGCACCAGCACGTCCTTGCTGGGGGCTCCGTTGTTGGACCCCAGCCCGAGCATCATTCCGTACCCGGCCGTGCCCTCGACGGTGTTGCCTTCAATCTGGACGCCCTGGGCGTTCTCCACGCGGATGCCCGTGCCATCACTGCCTCCGGCCTTGGAGATGCCGTTGATGCGATTGCCTCGAACCACGATGTTCTTCGGGTCAGGCCCCTCCTTCACGCCGCCGACCGAGATGCCCCGGCCCGCGTCGGAGATGCCGTTCTTCTCGACGCGCACGTTGCTGGCCGAGTAGTGGACGACGACCGCCTCGCCCGCGGAGGAGCGGGACTTGCGGAAGCCGTGCATCCGGTTGCCGACCACCGTGACGTTGCGGCACGTCTTGATGTCGACCGCGTTCTCGCGGGTGTGGTGGAGGTGGTTGTTCTCGATGCGCACCCCGTCGGCGGGCGCCTGATTGCGGTTGTCCGGTTTGAGGCACTGCACTCCATCCGCCGAGGTGTCATGGATGTCATTCCCGCGAATGGTGATGTTCCGCGACGTGGCCTGCACCACCACTCCGTGCGAGTCACCCCCGCCCGCCTTGCGGAAGTCGTGGATGTGATTGCCCTCGATGAGCACTCCCCGCGCCCCCAGGGCGGTGCTGACGGCGGCGCCCAGCGCGCCACCGTGCAGTGTCGAGCGAAGCAACGCGGAGCCTTGAGTGTCCCGCTCGAACGCGACCGCGAAGCGCTTCTGCTTGCGCACGTCCACGTCGAAGCCTTCGACGCGCCAGTAGGGGCGCCGCACCTGGACGAGTGTGCCGCGCTCGCCGCCAGGGACGATGCGCACGCGGCCCTCTCCCACCAGGCGGATGGGAGCGCCGGGCTGGCCTCCGCGCACGGGGCCGTCGATGACGATGTTCCCTGGGTACTCGCCTGCCTGCACCCGGATGACATCCCCGGGACCGACTGCGGTCAGCGCGCGACGGATGGTGCGGAATGGCGCCTGCTTCGAGCCCGCCTGTTTGTCGTTACCGGCCTTGCTGACGTGCCATTCCTTCCGTGGCCCCCCTGCGGCCGTCATGGCCGAACTCGTCGAGGCCATGGCGGTTGGCGCACTCGCCGCCACCGTCGGCTGGGCTGGAGCGGGAATGGGTGTCGCCGGCCGCGGCGCCTGGGATGAGGTGGTGGTAGGCGATTGAGGCACCTGGGTCGGTGGTCCTTCCTTCACGAAGGTCTGAGGAGACTCGACGGGCATCGTCGCTTCTGGCGCCACGGGCTCGGGCGGCACCTGGACCGCCTGATTTGGCGCGGCCTCGGGAGGAATCGCCGGAGCGTCCATCTCCCCCACGACCTCTCCTGCCGCAGGGGCGACTGGCTCCGACCCACTTCCACCCATCGCCTCTCCCGAATCATCTGGAATGGCGGGCTGCGCCTCCTGGGGGACTACGGGAGCGGTCTGCTCGCCCATCACCGGGCCCGAATCGTTCGGGATGGTGGGCTGTGCTTCCTGCGGGACGACGGGAGCGGTCTGCCCTCCCATCACCGCGCCCGGATCATCGGGAATGGCGGGCTGCGTTTCCTGCGGCACGGCCTGCGCGTCCATGCCACTGCCTCCCACGGCTTCCTGCCCTGAATCGATGGGACTCGGGAGCGACTCGGCTTCGGGCGGAGCCGCCGGGACTGTCTCGGCACCACCGCCTTCCGCTACCGGGGGCTCACTGGCGACGGGTGCTTCGGGCACCGGGGCCGCCTGCTCTACGGGCGGTGGCGCTTCCGCCTGTGGCTGCTGCTCCTGGGCAAAGGCCCCATACCCGCAGAGCCCCGCTGTGAGGGCCACGAGTCCACCAATACGTCTGAACGCACCAAACATTGCTTTCCCCCTGAGTGGCATTGGAAACTTCTGGAGCCTCTCGATGAGGGGAGTCCGCTCCGGAGGAGATGTGAGCGAGTGGGGACCGGCCATTCACCCGCCACCCGCCAGGCAGCTCGGATCAGGTGCGTGGCAAGGAGCCTGGGACGACGTCGGACACGGAACCCGGGCCGAACTGGCCGGTTCACATCAACCAGGTTGATGCCTGCTTGCGTAATGCCGCGTGGACATCGGTGTCTCCGAGGCCACAGCCATGCATCACCCACCATCCCGTTCCACCGTCCCGCACTCACGCCACACCTTCCGGTGGCTCACCGCCTCGCGGCTCGCGGGCGTCAGCCTGCTCCTCGCGAGCCTGGGCTCCGCCTCCGCGGCGTCTCCCCACTCCGAGCGCGGCGGGCTCCACACGACGCCCCTGGCCGACCAACCCTCCACGACGTCCGCATCGCTCGACCCGCGCCGCTCGCTCGCCATCACCGACTTCGCGACCGTCTCCACCATCACCCTCCGGATGGTGATGAACCAACTGGTCCAACAGGCCGGGAGCACGGGCTTCACCGCCGAGCAGCTCTACCGCCAGCTCTGGGACACCCAGAATCCCGCGCCGGGTGAAGCCGACCTCCCAGGCGGAGCGCACTGCAGCGACAACATCTTCACGCTCAATGGGGCGCCCTATCACTGCCGTCAGTCCGAGGGGAGGGAGGCGGTCCTCGGCAACGGGTCCGTCCTGGACCGCTACAACCTCATTGGCCTCTTCAACCGCTTCGACCTGGCCCCTCCCGACGGCGCCAACTGCGGCGAATACCGCATGGTCTTCGCCCACCCGCCCCCCGACCGCAACCTGGTCATCTTCGAGGCCGTCCTTCCCAACCCCCGCCGCGAGCTGGGTCTGGAGGGCTGCCGTCCCATCGCCCAGACCTGGGCGAGCTTCTCCACCCTCACGGACCCCGTCGCCCGCCGCGCCCGCGTGAAGTCCTTCTTCCTGGAGGCCAGCAGCCCCGGCCATGTCCCCGTCGTCCACGCCAATCACTACGGCAACAACCCCCTGGGCGAGGGACAGGTTCGCACCAACCAGTTCATCCAGCAGGGGCCGCCGGCCCCGTGGATGCTCCACGAGTTCAAGCTCAAGCGGCAGTGTGGCCCCACCGGCTGCACCCTGCGCTTCGTGCCCGTCACCGTGAAAGCCAACCCGCGCGGCGACTTCTTCAACATCTTCAACACGGAGCCGCTCGCGGTGAGCTTCCGCGAGTACTTCATCACCCAGGTGGCGAGCCTCGCGGTCGATGACATCAACCGCTTCAACTATGAGGTTCCCGACATCTACAATGACGCCGAGAGCGACTCGGAGTCGTTCAACGCCTCTGACAACTACCTCAACGAGTTCCTCTTCGCTCCTCCCGAAAACCGCTTCGCCACCGCCATCGCCGCGGAGCTCCAGCGCATCGGTAGCCCGCTGAGTCCCGAGCAGGTCGTCTCGCGCGCCCAGGCTCTGTCCTGTGCCGGCTGCCACAACCGCAGCAGCTTCGCGGACCTGGGAGGCGCCATAGGCACCTTCCCTCCCATCCAAACGTCCTTCGTCCACACCAACGAAGTTCCGGACCCGACCGCGCCACCCGACGAGCCGCGCTTCCTCCTCTCCAATCTGCTGACGGGAACCTTCCTCCCTTTCCGCCAACAGATTCTGGGCGGCTTCCTGGACACCCCCGCCCTCGGCGCCCTCCAGCGCGACTCCAACGGAAGGATTCCCACCGTGGTCGCCGGACAGCCCTTCAACGCCTCCGTCTCCGTCACCAACACCGGCACCACGCTCTGGAGCGCGGCCAATGGCACGCACGGCGTCTCGCTCGACGGGGCGCAGAGCCTGGTGCTCGCTCCGGGTGACGCCATCCTCCTGGGCCAGCACAAGACGTTCACCGTCACGCCCACCGCGCCCCTGACGCCAGGCGCCTTTACCTACCGGTGGAGGATGCAGCGAAACGGCGCGGCGTTCGGCCCCGAGCTGACCCTCACCGTCAACGTGAAGTCCCCCGCGTTCGCCTCGGAGCTCGTGGAGCAGACCCTGGTTCCCGCCACCATGGCCCCAGGGGAGAGCTTCCAGTTCTCCGTCCGGATGAAGAACTGGGGCACCAAGAGCTGGAGCGCCCAGACGCCCGTCGAGCTCGGCTCCCAGAACCCGGTGGACAACCTGGTCTGGGGAGTGGCCCGAGTCCCGCTGCTGCCCTACGAAGTCGTGGACCCTGGCGAGGACACCACCTTCCTCTTCACCGCCGTCGCCCCCCCGCTGACGGGGACCTACCTGTTCGAGTGGAGACTCATGCAGGGCAATCAACCGTTCGGGCAGAGCACGCTCCCGCTGACCATCAGCGTCATGCCGCCGCTCTCGTGCGATAGCTGCACCTTCGGATACGACTGCCCCCACTCCTGCCCGCCGCCCATCGAGTAGCCCACGGCGCGTCCAAGGCCTCGGAGGGTGGGGGCTCGCGCAGCGAAGCGCCAGGGGCCCGCCCTCGAACGTGCGTTGTTCGAGTGCGGGCCCGGCCGAACATCCGAGAGTTCAAGTCACCACTTGATTCCAGACATGCGCGGGTGGCGGACCGCCGCGCTCACCAGAGCTGGAAGGGCTCGCTCCGCTCTCCGGTGATGCCGTTGCCCAGGGCGCCATAGGCATTGTGGCCCCAGCCCCACACCGTCCCATCCGCGGTTCGCGCCAGGGTGTGGCCGCTTCGCGCGGACGCGGCGACGATGCCCGTGGGCCCTGGCATCGGGACGGGAACGAAGCGCCGGGAAATCGTCCCGTCCTCCGTGGACTGTGTGCCCCAGACCCAGAGCGTCCCATCCGCCTTGATGGCCACGGACATCGGTCCCGCCGCCACGCTCACCACACCCGTGAGGCCCACGACGGGGCCCGCGACGAGTCGCGGCGTCGTGCCGCCATCCCCCAGGGTGCCGTTCTGGTTGGAGCCCCAGGCCCACACCGTCCCGTCGGCCTTCCTGGCCAGCGAATGGCTGCGTCCCGCGGATATCGCCTGTGCGCCGGAGAGGCCGGACACCTGGACGGGACTCGAGCTGAACGTGGTGCTGCCATCTCCCAACTGACCATCGAGGTTGTAACCCCAGCTCCACACGGTGCCATCCGCCTTCAGCGCGAGGGAGAACTCGTTCCCCGCGGACACCGCCACCACGCTCGACATCCCCAGCACCTGCACGGGCAGTTGCCGTTGGGTTCGCGTCCCATCCCCCAACTGGCCCGCGCCATTGAAGCCCCAGCTCCACACCGTCCCATCCTGCTTCAGCGCCAGGGAATGGGTGCTGTTCGCCGCGATGGCCTTCACGCTCACGAGCCCCACCACCGGCGTCGGCAGCGGACTCGAGGTGGTGGTCCCATTCCCCAGTTGGCCCAGGTGATTGGCGCCCCAGCCCCACACCGTCCCATCCGTCCTCAGCGCCAGCGAGTGCGAGTTGCCCGCGGCCACCGCCACCACGCCGTCGAGCCCCGACACCTGCACCGGCGAGGCTCGAAGCCCCGTGGTTCCATCACCCAACTGTCCTGAGCTATTGGCGCCCCAGGTCAGCACCGTCCCATCGCTCCTCACGGCCAACGAGTAGAAATCTCCCACGGTGACCTCCCGAAGATGGGGAGGCAGCGTCGTCGTCGGACCGAAGTAGGTCGCGATGCCGAGCCCGAGCTGGCCAGAGCTGTTGGAACCCCATGCCCAGAGCGTCCCATCCGGCTTGAGCCCCAGCGTATGCAGGGTGCCAAGGCTCACGGTCGTCATTCCATCCAGGGACGCCGCCCTCACGGGGGTCCGCTGACCCGAGCCCCACTTCCAGAACGTGCCGTCCGCCTTCCGCGCCACCGAGTCGTCG
>NZ_VIFM01000217.1 GCF_006636215.1 Myxococcus llanfairpwllgwyngyllgogerychwyrndrobwllllantysiliogogogochensis
GGTGGGGGGCGGAGGTGGGCTCCAGGCACCCGAGGGTCCTGAGTCCGATGCGCCGCCCGAGTGTTGGGGTAGCTCGATGTCATCCGGAGGCTCGGCCACGTAGTCCGACTCGTCGTAGCGCGAGGCTCCGAAGTCACGCGGCGCCGCCTGGACGTTCGGAGCCTGCGAGCCCTGTGCGGACTCGTCGTAGCGAGTGGGGATTGCGTCGCGCGAAGCGTCCTGGGCGAAGGGCGCCTGTGCGCTCTGTGCGGACTCGGCGTAGCGAGCGGTGTTGGCGTCGGGAGGAATCCCGTCCAAGTGCGGCGTCTGGCCCCCTTGCGTCGACTCGGTGAATCGAGCGGGCCCTGCACCGAGCGGTGCTTGAGGAACCTGGGTGTGCTCGCTGACTCGAGCCGCGCCCGTGTCGCGCGGTGCTTCCCGCGCGGACTCGCCGAAGCGCGGTGCTTCCCCCATCCGTGAGTCGTCGGTGGGTCGATGTTCGGACGCGCTTCCAGCGGGCGCCAGTGCCGATGGGGCACGCGCTGTCGAAGCAATGGACTCAGGGGCTGTACCGCGAGCCTCCCAGGTGGGCGGAGGCGGGGCGGAGACTTCCGGACGAGGAGCCTGGCGGGGCTCAGGCGCGAAAGTTCGTGGAGCTGGAGCGACCTCCTGGCGCTCCAGCATTGGTCTTGTTGGCACCCTCACCCTGGGGAAGTCCGGCGGCGAGCCGGTCCACCCGCGCCAGCAGCTCCGGAATGGATCCACCCGGCGACAACTGGATGGCCTTCAGGAGCGCCATCTCCAGCGCGAGCCTCGGCTGCGCCGCACGGGACACATCCCAGACGCTGCCGTGCACCACGTCGAACAGGCGGGTGAGCTGCGCGCTCTCCGCTTCCTTCGCCAGCGCGATGAGCGCCTTCTGCTCGGACTCAGCCAGTTCGGCGGGCGCCTCGCCCAGCGTCTTCGTGACGAAGAGGTGGCGCAACTGGAGCGCCAGCTCCTCCGCGAGCCGCTTCAAGTCGAGCCCGCGGTTGAAGACCTCCTCCACGCGCTCGAGTATGCGCTTGGCGTCCTTGCGCACCAGCGCCTCGGCGAAGTCCTGCACCATCGTCCGGTCGATGGCGCCCAGGGCCTCGGCGACTTCTTCATCCGTCGGACTGGCGCCACACGAGGCGAGCACCTGGTCCAGGAGGCTCAGCGCGTCGCGCATGCCGCCCTCGGACTGGCGCACGACGAGCGACAGCGAACGGTCGGAGATGCCCGCGCCTTCCGCCTTGCAGATCTCCTGGAGCCGCTGGAGCATCCGCGCCGCGGAGATGCGGCGGAAGTTGTGACGCTGGCAGCGCGAGAGAATCGTGTCCGGGAGCTTGTGCGCCTCCGTCGTCGCGAAGATGAACTTCACGTGACCGGGCGGCTCCTCCAGCGTCTTGAGCAGCGCGTTGAACGCCGCTCCGGACAGCATGTGGACCTCGTCGATGATGTAGATCTTGTGCCGGTCTCGCTGCGGCAGGTACTTCGCGTTCTCGCGAATCTCGCGGACGTTCTCGACGCCGTTGTTGGACGCACCGTCGATCTCCGCCACGTCCACGCTGGTGCCGTTGGCGATTTCGATGCACGCCCGGCACTCGCCGCACGGCGTCGCGGTGGGGCCCTTCTCACAGTTGAGGGCCTTGGCGAGCAGTCGAGCGGCCGTCGTCTTGCCGACACCACGAGGGCCGCAGAACAGGTACGCATGAGCGACCCGGTCCATCTTGATGGCGTTCGCGATGGTCCGGACGACGTGCTCCTGTCCGGTCATGTCATCGAACTTCTGCGGGCGCCATTTACGCGCGAGGACGAGGTAGCTCATGGGGGCCTTCATCTAAACACGATGGCGCGGAGGATCCATCTCCAGGCGCTGGGACTCAGCGTCCCAGGGCCTGGAGGACCACGCCCGCGGCGTTGTGGCCGGCCGCGCCGATGACACTGCCGGCGGGGTGACAGCCCGCGCTGCAGAAATAGAGCCCCTGGACCGGCGTCTCGTAGGGCAGCCGGTCGGTGAAGCCCCGCTTGTTGTCCACATGGTGGATGTGGCCCCCCGTGATTCCGAAGTGACTCTCGATTTTCGGGGGCGTGAGGGCGAAGTACTCCTGCACCTTGTCACTGGTCCCCGGGGCGAAGCGGTCGCAGATGGACAGCAGATGTTGCACGTAGCGCGACTCCTCCTTCTCCCACGTGGTGCCCTCCAGCTTGTAGGGCACCCACTCCACGAAGAGGGCGGAGTTGTGGTGCCCCTCGGCGTCGCGCAGCGTGGGGTCCACGGTGGTGTGGATGTACCACTCGATGGAGGGGAACTCCGACAGCTTGCCCGCCTGCGTCTCGCGGTACGAGCGCTCCAGCGCGCCGAGCACGTCGTCCTCCTGCGGCAGCAGGTGGATGGTGGGACCGAACTGGCCCTTGTCCTCGGGCAGACAGGTGAACTTGGGCAGGTCCTTCAAGCACAGGTTCACCTTGAGCGTGGTGCCCGGCACCGCCATCGCGTTCACCTTCGCGCGGTAGTCCGCTGGCAGCGCCGCCGAGTCCACCAGCTTCAGCGTGCGGAACGGGTCGCCGTTGGAGATGACGACGTTGGCGCTCAATTCCTCGCCATTCTCCAGCACCACGCCCTTCACCACGCCCGCGTCCACGCGGACCGAGGTCACCTTCGCGCCCGTGCGGATGGTGGCGCCGTACTTGCGCGCGACGTTGGCGATGGACTGGGTGACGGTGCCCATACCGCCGCCGACAATCATCCACGTGCCGCCGCTGCCGGGCAGTCGGCACATGTTGTGGACGAGCAGGTTCATCCCCGTCCCCGGCGTGTCATAGCCGCCATCCAGCCCGGAGAACGCGTCCGTCACCGCGTACATCGCCTTCACGAAGTCGGACTTGAAGCGGAAGCGCTCCAGGTACTGGCGCGCCGAGCCTCGACACAGCTGGATGAAGTTCTGCCGCAGCGCGGGACGGATGTAGCGCTCGGCGGTCTCCTCGATGGAGAGCGGGGGCAGAAGCCACGAGGGGGCCAGGTCGTCGCGCAGCGCGCCCAGCTCCGTGTTCATCGCCTGGTTGGCCTCCCAGTCCTCCTGGGAGAAGAACTCCAGGAACTGGCGCTTCAGCTCGCGCTCGTCCGAGCCGAACAAGAGATATCGCTTGCCCGTGGTGGGCAGGAAGTAGTGCGGGTCCCTCCGCTTGAGGGGCAGGTCCAGCTCCAGTTCGCGCAACAGCTCCGGCGGCATCAGGCCCAGGAGGTACGCGCCCGTGGACACGCCAAGCCCCGGCGCGCTCTTGAACGGGTACTCCGTGCGGCACGCTCCGCCAATGACGTCCTTGTCCTCCAGGACGGTGACCGACAGGCCCCGGCGCGCGAGCATCGCCGCTGTCACGAGCCCATTATGTCCCGCTCCCACCACGATGACGTCCGGCATGTGTCTTCCTCCTCAGGGAACCGCGTTCCTACCCGAGCGAGGGCCTGCCGGACAAACGTCACCTGGCTTGCACCCGGGCGCGGGGCCGGGGAGAGTCCCCACCGCCCGTGTCCGCACCCCTGCCCGACGCACCCACCGCCCCCGTGTCGCTCGAGAACCCGCCGGCCGATGCTCATCGTCCCGAGCCTCGGAAGCACACACTCCTCACCTGGTTGTCGCTCGCGGGTGTGGCGCTCCTGCCCGCCATCGTCGCCGTGACGCAGCTGGGCCGCATCCATCCCGACGAGGTGTATCAGGCCCTGGAACCCGCCTACTGGCGCGTCCACGGCTACGGGGTGCTGGCATGGGAGTGGCGCGATGGCATCCGCAACTGGGCTGTGCCTGGGGTGCTGGCGGCCTTCCTCAAGCTGGCGCGGATGCTCGGCATCACCGACCCCCAGGGCTATCGCGCCGTGGTGGCCCTCCCCCAACTCGCGCTGCATGCGTGGAGCCTGTGGGCCGCATACCGCTTCTCCGCCCGTCGAGCTGGCCCCGCGGGAGGCTGGCTGGCCGTCCTGTTGCTGGGCCTCTATGGACCGGTGCTCGTCTTCGCCGGACGCACGCTGGCGGAGTCGTTCTCCACGTCCTTCCTCGTGGTGGCGATGGAGGCGTTGGACCGGCGCGAGCGCGAGGGCAGGGCGGGCCTCGTCGGTGGCGCGGCCCTGGGGTTCGCCGTGGTCACGCGCTACCCGTCCGCCATCTGTGTCGTCGCGGCGCTGCTCTGGTTGATGGCCGCCCGACGCTGGAAGCTCCTGGCCTTCACCTGCCTGGGGGGACTCGTGGTGGCCGCGGGGCTGGGCCTGCTGGACCACGTCACCTGGGGCAGCCCCTTCCATTCGTTCTTCAAGTACGTCCGCTTCAACGTCCTGTCCGGAGAAGCGGCGGCCCGCTTCGGCTCGGCGACCCCGGGCTTCTACGCGATGCCCCTGCTGATGGCGGTCCCCCTCTGGGGCTGGGCCGCCGTGCCGCTGGGCCTCTGGGCCCTGAAGCGCAAGGCCGGCGTGTCCCTGCCGCTCACGTGTGCGGGCATCTACCTGGCGGTGCTGCTGGCCACCGCGCACAAGGAGGAGCGCTTCCTCTACCCAGCCCTGGTGTTGGGACTCCTCGCCGCGGCCCCCGTCATCGCCGCCTTCATCACCTCGCGGGCCCACGGGGCGCTGCGCTGGGGGCTGGCCACGGTGGCGCTGGCCTCGGGGCTCGCCTCCGCGTTCTTCTTCCCGCCCAATGATCTCCGCGCGGACCAGTTCAGAGCCATCGTCGCGGCGACCCGCATGGGAGGCGCGACAGGCCTAGTCATCGTCAACGAAGGGCTGTGGGGTTCCGGCGGCTTCTTCTACCTGGGCCAGGAGATTCCCTGGCTCACCTGCGACTGGCCCCGGGACGGCGCCTTCCAGCAGGGCATGCGCGAGCGGCGCTTCAACCGCGTCGTCACCTTCGAGGACCGGGCCCTGCCTGAAATCCAGGCGGCGGGCTTCCGAATCGCGAAGCGCATCGGCCGAGAGACGCTGCTCGTCCGCGACTGAACCCGAGTCAGAAACTCCGGAGGGGAGGGCGCGAGCAAGGCGCCTGGCATCCCCTCGTGTTCTTGCCCGCAAAGGCGAAGAGCCAGACCCCCGAAACGGGAGACTGGCTCTTCAGAACGGCCGGGACACACGCGGTAGATCGCTACCGTTGCTTCCTTCCGGACCTGGCGGGGTTCGCGCCCCCACGTTGTCCCGACCACAAAGGATGTAGACATCGACTGCTGAAACAACAACTACGGAGAGGGTGGGATTCGAACCCACGATACCCTTTCAGATATACACGCGTTCCAGGCGTGCGCCTTCAACCGCTCGGCCACCTCTCCAAGAAGTCTGGAGCGGAGAGCGTAGGATTCGAACCTACGATACCGTTCCCGGTATGCCTGATTTCGAGTCAGGTGCCTTCGACCACTCGGCCAGCTCTCCAAGTATTCAATTGTCGCGTCGCTTCGCGCGCAAGCGCTCGAAGAACGACTTTAGAAGAATCCGGCTGTCTTCCGCCAGGATACCACTCGTGACCTGGAGCCGGTGGTTGTGACGAGGCTCTTCGGCCAGATTGTAGAGAGAGCCGACTGCACCTGCCTTCGGGTCCATGGCGCCAAAGACGAGGCGCGTCACCCGGGACTGCACCAGCGCACCGGCGCACATCGCGCACGGTTCCAACGTCACATAAAGCGTGACGCCCGTCATCCGCCAGACCCCCAGATGCCTGCGAGCGGCATCCAGTGCGAGGACTTCCGCATGGGCGAGGGGATTGCGGTCCACTTCGCGGCGGTTGAAACCCGTTCCAATGACGTTTCCATCATGGACCGCTACCGCACCGACGGGGACCTCTCCGAGTGTCGCGGCTTCCCGCGCGAGCGCGAGCGCCTGCTGCATGAAAGCTTCGTCGTCACTCATGGAGACGGCGTGAAAAGAAGGGAGCGCTCCCTGGAGGATTCGAACCTCCGGCCTTCGGATTCGTAGTCCGACGCTCTATCCAGCTGAGCTAAGGGAGCAAAATCTTCACGCACTGCTACAACAACAGGTGGCGGAGAGAGAGGGATTCGAACCCTCGATACCCTTTCGAGTATGCAGGTTTAGCAAACCTGTGCCTTCAGCCTCTCGGCCATCTCTCCAACTCTTCTCTGTCAAAGAACCGCAAATTTCAAGCACAAATTCGGAGGCGGTAGGATTCGAACCTACGGAGAGCTTGCACCCTCTGCGGTTTTCAAGACCGCTGCCTTCAACCGCTCGGCCACGCCTCCATACAACAACTTCAGCCGGCGGTGTCCCTCGGACCGACGTCGACCGTGGGGCCGCCCTTCTACCTCATTCCGCGCCCGTTGCAAGCGGATGATCACAGTTCTAGAGCGGCTTCAGTTCCTTGATGCCGCCCATGTAGGGCCAGAGCACTTCCGGGATGGCGACGGTGCCGTCGTCCCGCTGGTAGTTCTCCAGGATGGCGATGGAAGTGCGGCCCACCGCGAGCCCGCTGCCGTTCAGGGTATGGACGAGCTGCGGCTTGTCCCCCTTCTGGGCCCGGAAGCGAATCTTCGCCCGGCGGGACTGGAAGTCGCCGCAGTCCGAGCAGGACGAAATCTCCCGGTACGCGTTCTGCCCCGGCAGCCAGACCTCGATGTCGTACGTCTTGCGGGCGGAGAAGCCCATGTCTCCGGTGCACAGCAGCATCACCCGGTGGTGCAGGCCCAGGCGGCGCAGGATGTCGCACGCGTCGTCCGTCATCGACTCCAGCTCTTCCAGGCTCTTGTCGGGCTGGGCGAACTTCACCATCTCCACCTTGTGGAACTGGTGCTGGCGGATGAGGCCGCGAGTGTCCTTGCCGGCGGCGCCCGCCTCCGCGCGGAAGCACGGGCTGAAGGCGCAGTAGCGGATGGGCATCGACTCGCCCTCGAGGATTTCGTCCGCGTGGTAGTTGGTGACGGGCACTTCTGCCGTGGGGATGAGGAAGCGCTCGGGGTCGCCCAGCGTCTTGAAGGCGTCATCCTCGAACTTGGGCAACTGGCCCGTCCCCATCATCGTCTCGCGCAGCACCAGATAGGGCGGAAGCAGCTCCGTGTAGCCCTTCTGGGTGTGCACATCGATCATGAACGTGACGAGCGCACGCTCAAGCCTCGCCAGGGCGCCCTTGTAGAAGGTGAAGCGGCTGCCGGAGACCTTCGCGGCGCGCTCGAAGTCGAGCATGCCCAGCTTCTCCCCCAGCTCGAAGTGCTGCTTCGGCGTGAAGGGCAGGTTCGGCTTCTCACCCCAGCTCTTCACCTGGACGTTCTCGTCCGCGCTGGCTCCCACGGGCACGGACTCGTGCGGCAAGTTGGGGATGAGCAGGAGGATGCGGTCGATTTCCTCCTCCACCTCCTTGAGGCGGTTCTGCTTGTCCTTGATGTCCTGGGAGACGGCGCGAAGGTCGCCGCGCAGCGCGTCCAGCGCCTTGGGATCCTCCTTCGCCTTCTGCTTCATCTCCTCGTTGGCGGCGTTGCGGCGCGCGGCCAGCGCCTCCATGGAGGCGAACAGCTTCCCGCGCTCGGAGAACAGCGCCTGGAAGGGGCCGAGGTCCAGGTTGCCGCCCCGCGTCTTCAGGCGAGCGACGACCGCATCGAAGTTCTGCGCAACGTTCCGGAGGTCCAGCATGTGGGACGCCTTGTAGTCACCCTCGGTGGGCGTCAGCAAGACTCCTCGCGCCCGGGGTGCTCAAGGGCGGACGCCCCGACCGCCGGGGGCCTGACGCCGGCCATCCCTGGAAGGACGGCCGGCTGTCGGCTGGCGGCTAGTTCTGCAGGTCGTAGATCTCTTCCTCGATGTCCTTCTTGTCCGTCGCGTCCGGCTTCTTCACGAGGTAGTCCTTGAAGGCCTGCACGGCTTCCCGGCGCTTGTTCTTCTCCTTATAGGCGAAGCCCAGGTAGTAGTAGGTCATCGGGTTTTCCGGCTCGACGCTGGAGGCCTTGCGGTACCAGTCGATGGCCTTGGCGTGCTGGGCCTGCTCGGTGAAGGCGCGGGCGACCTTGTAGTAGACGTGAGTCAGCTTCGCGTCCGCCTTGAGGGCCGTCTGGTAGCGCTTGATGGCGTCGTTCCAGCGGGCCGCGTTGAAGTACGCGTCGCCGATGGAGCCGAGCACCCGGGTCCGGCGCGGGTCTGACTTGAGGCTGTCCTCGAAGGAGGAGATGGCCTCGTCGAACTCGCCGTTCTCCAGGTGGGCGTGGCCGAGCGCCTCGTGCGCGTCGGCGTTGGCCGGGTCCAGGTCCACGGCGGTGTTCCACTCGCGCATGGCGTCCGGCAGGTTCTTCGCGTCGCGGAGGATGACGCCGTAGGCGTAGTGGTAGTCGGGGCGCTTGGGGGCGCGCTCCACGGCCTTGCGCATGGCGTCCATGGCCTGGGTGAACTCCATCCGCTTCGCCTTCACGAGCGCCAGGTAGTAGAGCGCCTCGTGGTTGGAGGGCTCGTTGCTCAGCGCGAGGCCCAGGTTGCTCTCCGCGCCGGGCAGGTCTCCACGCTCCAGCAGCACCGCGCCCAGGGTGATGGGAATCGTGGTGGAGCGAGGGTCCTCCGCCTTGGCCTTCTCCAGTTCGGCCACGGCCTCGTCGAGCTTGCCCAGGCGCCACAGCACGATGCCGCGCTGCAGCCGGCCGTCCTTCAGCAAGTGGGGGTCCAGCTCCAGGGCGCGGTTGGCCTCCGTCTGCGCCTTCTCCAGGTCGTTGTTGAGCAGCGCCACGCGCGACAGGCCCAGGTGGGCGTCGGCGAGGTTCGGGTCGAGCTGCACGGCGCGCTCGAACTCCTGCTGGCCGAGCAGCGCGTTGTTCTCCGCCAGGGCCAGCTCACCCAGACCGGCGCGCACGCCCGCGAGGTCCGGGGCCTTGGTGGCGGCCTGCTCCAACTGGGTGCGGGCCTCCGCGTTGCGGCGCTGCCGCAGGTAGAAGCGGCCCAGGTAGAGGTTGGCCTCCACCAGGGTGGCGTCCGCGGCGATGGCGCGCTTGTAGTGGCCCTCCGCCTCGGAGAGCTTGTCCAGGGCGTCCTCGATGCGGCCGTAGAGGTAGGCGATGCGGGCCTCATTGGGGAAGCTCCCGCTGGCCTTCTGCACCGCCTCCAGCGCGGCCTGCATCTTCCCGGTCATCACCAGCGAGGTGATGTGGCCGTCGGCGTACTCCAGGTTGTCACCCTCTTCCGAGGCCAGCGCCGTGTACAGCGGCAGGGCGCCTTCGTAGTTGCGCTGGGCGCGCATCACGTGGGCCAGCTGCGCCTTGAGGAAGTCGGACTGAGGGTCCTTCTCCAGGGCGGACTTCAGCTCCGCCTCCGCCTCCTTGGGCTTGTGCTGGTGGAAGAGCGCCACGCCCTTGAGTCCCCGGGCGCGAGCGAGCTCCGCGGGGCCGAGCGCGGACTGGACGTCCTCGGCGAGAGCCTCCTCCACGGACTGGGTGCCCTTCTCGGCATCCTTGCGCACCAGCAGCTGCACGGCCGCGAGTTCCACGGCGGAGGCGGCGTGCTTGCGGTCGGCCTCGAGCGCGGCGGCGTACGAGGCGGCGGCCTCGTCGGCACGGCCCGCGGCCTGGTGCAGGTTGCCCAGCGCGTGGTGGGCCTTGGCGGACTTGGGGTCCGCGGCGAGCACCTTCTTCAGCGTCTCGATGGCGCTGTTCTGGTCGCGCTTCATCGCCTGGGCCTCGGCCACGAGGAAGGCCAGCTCCAGGTCCGCCTGGTTCGCCTCGCGGCTGAAGGCGTCCAGCAGCGGGGGCAGCGCCGCGTCCGCCTGTCGGGAGGTGAGCGCGAGCGACGCGGCCGCCTTGATGACGTCGACGTCCTTCTCGCCCAGCAGCGCGATGTCCGCCATCGCCTCGCGGCAGCGGCTCATGTCGGCCATGTCGGCCGCGGCGTACTTGCGCTGCAGGTAATAGACGGACTGGCACCACAGCGAGCGCACCGCCGGATACTCCTTCTCCTGGAGCGCCTGCGCGGAGAGGGTGTGCGCCTGCTTGTAGCTGGCGAAGGTGTCCTGGAGGAGCGCCTGGCGCGCCTGGCTCACGAGCTGCGCCTGGGGCGAGCCGTCCGAGACGCGCGCGGGGAAGATGGCCCGGCGACCGAAGGCGCCGTAGCGCGTGCCGAACTCCGTGCCCACGCCGATGCCCAGCATCAACACGGCCACGCCGGCGGCGATGAACAGGGGGATGCGCTTCTTGATCTTCGCATCGGCGCCACTGCGGTCCACGACGGAGACCGCGGCCATGCGGCCTTCGTAGAGCTGCTCCAGGCGACGCATGTTCGCCTGCGTTCCACCCGGGTCGGCGCGAGGGGCTTCGGAGTCCGACGCGGTGGCGACGGGCGCGGCGGCCACGACCTTGGACGGACCCTCCATCAGCCTCTGGATGGCGGAGGCGAAGGTGGGGATGGTGCCGATGGCCGACCACGACTCGGAGTCCAGGGAGACGTCCTCGTTGCCGAGCAGCTGCCCGTCCTCGAGCATCTTGACGACGACGCCCTCGTCGAACGGGCCGAACACCTTGCCGGAGCGGCGGCGGACGTGGAAGCGGCGCACCTTGGCGCCGGCCTGGCCCGTCTCGCGGCTCGCGGCGTCGTCGATGAAGGACAGCATCTCCAGACCGTCCGCCGGACCCGCGTTGGGCGGGGGCGGCAGGGGGTCGGAGAGGTCCGCTTCCAGGTCGTCACCGGGCCTCGCGGTGGGGTCGAACTCGAGCGAGTCCGGGATGCCGGGCGACGCCGCGGGAGTCGGCGGCATCCCGAAGTCCACGTCGCCAAAGTCCACCGAGGGGTTGAACGACGCGGGAGGCGCGGTGGGAGGCGGGGGCTCGGCGAAGTCGAGGCTGAAGTCCGGCACCGGCGCGGGCGCGGAACCGAAATCCGCGTTGAACCCGGGCGTGGGGGGCGAGGCGAAGTCGAACGACAGGTCCTGCGGCTGCGCGGCTGGCGACGGCAGGTCGGAGAAGTCCATCCCGGGCGCGGCGGGCGACGGCAGGTCCGAGAAGTCCATCGCTCCCGCGGTGGGCGGCGACGCGGAGAACGGATCCTCCCCCGCGGGCACGGGCAGCTCGGCGAAGTCGAACGACGGTCCCCCCGAGGGCGGAGGCGGCAGCGCGAAGGGGTCCTCCGTCATCGGCACCTGCGCATACGCGGGAGGCGGAGGCAGCGCGAAGGGGTCTGCTTCCAACGGCGGAGGAGGCAGCGCGAACGGGTCCTCCGTCATGGGCGCCTCCGCGTACGCGGGAGGCGGAGGCAGCGCGAACGGGTTCGCCTCGACCGGGTAGCCGGCATGCGCGGGGTTGGGCGTGGGCGGCAGCGCGAAGGCGGTGGCTTCGCCGCTCGGGGTCTCGACGTCGAAGGCGAAAGGATCCGCTTCAGGCTGCGCGGGCACGGGAAGCGCGTCGTCGGAGAAGTCGAAGTCGCGCGCGGTGCCCGTCACGTCGGGCATTTCGACGGAGCCGTGGGCCAGGTCCACCGGCGGCGCCAGCGAGTCGTCCGAGAAGTCGAACTCGCGCCCCGCCTTGGGCGGAGGGGGCGCCGCGGGCCGAGGCGGCTCGCGGAACGCCGCGTTGGGCATCGGAATGGCCACGACCCGCGTCACGTCCCGGTCCTGGCGGACGGGTGGCTCCACGTCGTCGAAGCCCTCGCTGAACGCGTCCACCGCGCCCGGCAGGGGAATGGCGCCAGACGAAGACGCGACACCCGGCAGCGGGATGGCACCGGAGTCGAAAGGCGCGGAGGCACCAGGCAGTGGAATGGCGCCCGCGTCGTAGCCGAAGTCATCCTGCGGCGCGGAGGCGCCGGGCAGCGGAATGGCGCCCGCGTCGTAGCCGAAATCATCCTGCGGCGCGGAGGCGCCGGGCAGCGGAATGGCGCCCGCGTCGAAGGCGAAGTCGTCGTGCGGAGCGGAGGCACCGGGCAGCGGAATGGCGCCCGCGTCGTAGCCGAAGTCGTCTTGCGGAGCGGAGGCGCCGGGCAGCGGAATGGCACCCGAGTCGTAGCCGAAGCCATCGGACTGTGGGGCGGCGCCCGGGAGGGGAATGGCCTCGTGCCCCAGGGCGATGGCCCCGGAGGGCGCGGCGCCCGGGAGGGGAATCGCGATGGCGCCCGACGGCGCGGCCCCGGGGAGGGGAATCGCGGCGGCGCTCGGCGCGGACGCACCGGGCAGCGGAATGGCTGCGGCCGACGGAGCAGGCGCGGCAGGGGCCGCTGCGCTCACTCCCTCGGGTCTGATGGGGAAGGTGGTCTGGCACCGGGCGCACTTGAGCTTCGCGCCACCCGGGGGGATCCGCTTGTCATCGATGTTGTAATTCGTCTGGCAAGACGGGCAGGAGACTTTCATGGGGTTCCTTCGACGGGACCGGCGCGCGCAGGCTACCAGAGGCGTTTCCAGCCCGGAAAGAACGCGCCAGCCCGCAGTGGAAGCGGTCCCCCCCTTTACTCCCAGGCGGGCGGCCGAGGGGGCTTGAGATTTCGCGCCCCTGGCACCGCGCGTTCGGCTCCCCCTCACCCGGAGGAGGTGGTAGGACCGACCCGGTATGGAACCCATCGTCATCCTGGGAGCGGGGCTCGCGGGTCTCTCCACCGCCCATTTCCTCCAGAAGCCCTGGCTCCTCATCGAGAAGTCAGACCGGGTCGGCGGCCTCATCAAGACCGAGGTCATCGATGGGTGTTATTTCGACCCCACCGGGCACTGGCTCCACCTGCGGGACGCCGAAATCCAGGAACTGGTGAACACGCGCTGGCTGCCGGGGCAGATGGTCCGCATCCAGCGCAAGGCGGGCATCTTCACGCGCGGCGTCTTCACGCGCTTCCCGTACCAGGTGAACACCCACGGGCTGCCGCCGGACGTCGTCGCGGAGAACCTCGTCGGGTACGTGGAGGCCATCTACGGCGAGAAGGGCCGTGCGCTGCGTGAGCGGGAGCCTCGCGACTTCGAGGAGTTCATCCTCCGCTACATGGGCGAGGGCTTCGCGAAGAACTTCATGGTGCCCTACAACCAGAAGCTCTGGACGGTGCACCCCCGTGAGCTGTCCGCCGCCTGGGTGGGTCGCTTCGTGCCCCGGCCCTCCCTCAAGGAAGTGGTGGACGGAGCGCTCGGCGCGGGCAGCGACGCGGTGGGCTACAACGCGTCCTTCGTCTACCCGCGCGAGGGTGGCATCGAGAGCCTTGCCCGCGCCATGCTGCGAGACTTGAAGGGCGGCGAGCTGAGCGTCCGCACCGAGCCCACCTCCATCGACTGGAAGGCGCGCAAGGTCGTGTTGTCCGACGGCAGGACGCTGTCCTACTCGGGGCTGGTGTCCACCGTGTCGCTGCCCGGACTGGTGCGGCTCCTGGCCCAGGGCGCTTCGGGAGTGCCCGACGAGGTCGTCGCCGCCGCGAAGCGTCTGCGTGCCACCACCGTCACCTACGTCGCCGTGGCCGCCAAGGGCGCCAATCGGCAGCCCTGGCATTGGATCTACCTGCCGGAGCCGGAGTTCCACACGTACCGCATCGGCTCACCCTCGGCGGTGTACGACGCGCTGGCCCCCAAGGACACCGCGACGTTCTACGTGGAGTACAGCCACCACGGCGAGCTGTCCCCGGCCGCCGCGGAGAAGTACGCCGTGGAGGACCTGCTGCGCTCGCAGATGATCCACTCCGCGGACGACGTCCTCTTCGCCCAGGCCCGGGAGATTCCCCACGCCTACGTCCTCTATGACGACGCTTACGGGCCCGCGAAGGCGGAAATCCTCCGTTTCCTGGAGCACGCGGGCATCCTCACGGCGGGCCGCTATGGACAGTGGGAGTACTCGTCCATGGAGGACGCCATCCTCGGCGGGCGGGCGTGTGCCCGGACGCTGAACGGCTGACGAAGTCGAGACGCGCCGCGCCGCATCTTGTCGACGGGTGGCGCGGGGCATGCTAGGCGGACCGGACCGCAGCCTGTCCGGACCTGATTCCATGGCACCGCACCTGTCCGTCGTCATCCCTGTCTACAACGAGGAGTCCATCATCACCTCGGCGGCGGACGAGCTCCGCCAGGGGTTGGATGCGCGTGGACTCGACTACGAAATCATCTTCGCGGAGAACGGCTCCCGGGACGCCACGCCGCGCATCCTCGACGAGCTGTGCGCGAAGCACCCGCGCCTGCGCTGGTTCCACTCGGAGCGCCCCAACTACGGCGTCGCCCTCAAGGCCGGCATCAGCATGGCCCGGGGCACCTACGTCATCTGTGACGAAATCGACCTCTGCGACGTCACCTTCTACGACGCGGCGCTGCCGCGCCTGGAGCGGGGCGAGGCGGACATGGTCGTGGGTTCCAAGGCGGCCAAGGGCGCCAGCGACCAGCGCCCCCTCATCCGCCGCGCGGCCACCCGGGTGCACAACAAGCTCCTGAAGGTGACGCTGGGCTTCCAGGGCACGGACACGCACGGGCTCAAGGCATTCCGCCGCGAGGCGCTCCTCCCCGTCATCCAGAAGTGCGTGGTGGACATGGACGTGTTCGCCAGCGAGTTCGTCATCCGCGCCTGGCGCGAGGGGCTGAGGGTGATGGAGATTCCCATCCAGCTCCACGAGAAGCGCCAGCCGTCCATCCACCTCTTCAAGCGCGTCCCCAACGTGCTCAAGAACGTGGGCAAGTTGTTCTACGTCATCCGCATTCGCGGCACGTGAGCGGGGGAGGGCGCGCACCGTGAGGCTGGCGTCCATCTCCGTCGACCTCGACTCCCTGCCGCACTACTGCCGCATCCACGGCCTGCCGGAGTCGCTGCTGGATGCGCGTGCCCGCTCCCTCGTCCATGCCGTGGCGGTGCCTCGTTTCCGCGAGCTGCTCGACACGCTCGGCGCGCCGGGCACCTTCTTCGCCATCGGCGAGGACCTGGAGGCGGACACCCTTGCCTCCTCGGGTATGCGCGCGGCCCATGAAGCGGGCATCGAGGTGGCCAGCCACAGCCACGCGCATGACTACGCCCTCACGCGCCGGGGCCCCGCCGCCATTCTGGAGGACCTGCGGCGCGCCGATGCGGCCATCCTCGCGGCCACGGGCGCACGGCCCGAGGGCTTCCGCGCGCCGGGCTACACACTGAACGCGGACCTCTACGCGGCCACCGTCGAGCTGGGCTACCGGTATGGCTCGTCCGCGTTTCCCGCCACGCCGTACTACGCGGCCAAGGCGGCGGTGATGGGCGCGCTGTCGCTGATGGGGCGCCCGTCCCGCTCGGTGCTCGACACGCCTCGCGTGCTGCTCGCGCCCCGCGTGCCGTACCGCCCGGACCCGGCCCGGCCCTATCGACGGGGCACAGGCTCGGTGCTGGAGCTGCCCATGGCGGTGACGCCCGCCCTGCGCTTCCCGTTCATCGGCACCTTCGCCACCACGCTGCCGCTGCGGACCCTGCGAGGTGCGTGGCGCTCCTGCCGCCGCGACGCGTTCTTCAACTTCGAACTCCACGGCGTGGACGTGCTGGACGCAACGGACGGGATTCCCGGCGAGCTGGTCCGACAGCAGCGGGACCTGCGCGTCAGCGCGACGCGGAAGCTCGAGCGACTGCGTGAAATCTTCGGCTGGCTGAAGTCCGAATGCGACGTCGTCACGCTGCGCGACGCGGCCGGGCGGCTGTCCGCCACGCTGTGAGCGTCACCTGGCCACGGCGGGCGAGCCGAGCACGTCCACCACCGAGTCCAGCACGCGCGGGTCGGTGAGCATCCACGGGTGGAGCAGCACGGGAAAGGTGCGCTCGCTGGCCCCCGGTAGCCGTGAGCTGGAGGCGGGGAGGATGGTCAAATCCAACGGCGTCCAGAAGCTGTGCACCTCCGTGCTGCCCCAGGGACGAGGGTCCTGCTGGAGTGCCCGCAGGAGCCTGCTGCCGGGCCGCATCTGCGCCACGCCCTTGCCTCGTCCCAGGAACGCCAGACCCGTGCCCGAATGCGGGCCGGAGATGGAGACGAAGCGCCTCACCACCAGACGCCCTCCGAGCAACTGCACCCAGTAGCGCGTGACGAGCGCCCCCATGCTGAAGCCCACCACATCCACGCGGCGGGCGCCGGTGCGTGCGCGCAGGGCCTCGGCCTCGCGGGCCACCTGCCGGGCCAGCACGGGAATCCCCTCACTGCCGTTGTTGGGGACCATGGAGACGGCGTGGACATGGGGCCAGCCCTCGCGCTCCAGCCGGCGGCGCAGCAGGTCGAAGGCGCTGGCGTCGTCGCCAATGCCATGGACGAGCAGCACGGGCACGCGCTGCTCCACGGGCGCAAGCCGTGGAGACGACGCGGCGAGCGCGGCGGCCGTCACGGCGCACCCCGAGAAGAGCCAGGCCAGGCCCAGCAGGACGAGCATCGTGCGCATGCGGGGCGAGACATGGCGACGTCACCCCTGGCTGGCATGGGGCCACGGGGGCATTCGTCCACTCGTGGCGGCCCGGGGCTCAGGTGCCGTCACGCAGTGCACTCCAATCCGCCCGCACCTGGTCGGCATAGGCCCGCGCGAAGGCCGACAGCCGGCCCGTGGCCTGGGCCGCGTCGTCGCCCACCCAGAACCGCAGCTCGCGCGCCTGCTCGGGCGTGGCGCCGTGGGCCCGAGCCAGGACCTGACCGACCTGGGTGAAGACCGAGACCAGGTCCTTCTTTCCCGTCAGCGCCCCGTCTCCCAGCTTCGCCTTCTCCGGCTCCAGCTCGCGCACCAGGAAGGCCCGCCCTCCCATGCGAGTGGCACCGGTGAGCGGGTTGGCGTGGCCGGAGAGCCGGCGCTGCGCGTCCACCACCGCGCTTCCGTCCGCTGGAAGCGGAGGCGACTCCACGCTCGGGGCGAGCAGCTCCTTCAGTTCCAGCAGCACGGGAGGCGCCTTCGGGTCCGCCGCGCGCGCCAGCACCCAGTACCGCTCCAGCCCATAGCTGCTGCCGCCCGCGTCCAGCCGCCGGGCCACGTCCAGCACACGCGGCGGCAGGGCGATGTCCTGCCGTCCCGTCAGCGTGGCCAGGGAGTCCGCCAGGGCGGCCCGCACCTCCCGCTGCTTCGCGGGGGAGACCGACTTCAACGTGTCCGAGGTCCGGAAGCTCGCGGCGTCAGGGCCCTCCAGCCGGGCATGTTTCTTCACCAGGGCCTCTCGCGAGGTGTCGTTCGCGTCCCCGAGGAGGTCATCCACCGCGCCTGTGGCCTCCTTCTTGGTGAGGAATGCCCCGGGGTTCTCCGCGCCTCCGGCGAGCGACTCGAGTGTCGAGAAGTATGCGTCCGCGAAGGCCCGGAGGATGACCTCTTGTTCCTTGGAGGACAGCCCCGACTCGCGCGCGGTGAGCACGGCGCTGGTCGCCGTGCGCGTCAGATCCACCTCCGGCGAGCCGCGCCCGGCCTGGTCGAAGTCGTTGAGCCCCCACACCGGCTTGCCCTCTGGCCCGCGGAAGGTGCCGAGGTTTCCCACGTGCGCGTCACCCACCACCGGGATTCGGGGCGCGGGGCGGTCCACCAGCCGGGACTCGGCGGAGTAGGGGCCTCGCAGGTCCGCGTGGAAGAGGGTGGGCATCATCCGGAAGAAGGACGACGGACGCTCGCGCATCAACGCCAGCTTCTCCTCGAGACGCGCGGGGGGCAGGTCCAGCCGTGCATGGAAGTCCTGGCTGAACGTCACCGCCTGCCCGGGCGCGCGTCGCAGGGTGGACGCGGAGGCCCTGGCGCTGCTGGCGGGCGCCGAGACGGGAGCTGCGGCCTTCGGGGTGGAAGCCGCGGGGCGGGGAGGAATTCGCATGAGCGTGGGCTCCTCACGTTATCCCGGATGGGCACGGCAAGGTTTCCCCACTCCCGGTACGGGGGCCGGTGGTGTAAAGAACCAGGGATATGCTGGAGCGACTCGGCGACCGAGTGAAGAAGGGCCTGCGCGAATGGACCGACCGCCTGGCCAACGACGAGCAGAAAGAGCGGATGCAGGCCCTGGTTCGGCCTGAGAACGAGTACGGGGTCGACCCGTTCGGCTACAACCTCGACTTCAGCCTGTCGGCGGTGGCGCCCTTCCTGTGGCTCTACCGCAACTACTTCCGCGTGGAGACCTACGGCATCGAAAAGGTCCCCGCCGGCCGCGTGCTGCTGGTGTCCAACCACTCCGGCCAGCTCCCCCTGGACGGCGCCATGATTGGCGTCTCCCTGATGCTGGAGGCCAGTCCGCCCCGCGCCATGCGCAGCATGGTGGAGAAGTGGGTGCCGTCCCTGCCGTACGTCTCCACCTTCATGGCGCGCATGGGCCAGATTGTCGGCACGCCGGAGAACTGCCGGCGGCTCTTGGAGTCCGACGAGGCCATCCTCGTGTTCCCGGAAGGGCTGCGCGGCATCAACAAGCTGTGGCCCCAGCGCTACCAGCTCCAGGAGTTCGGCCTGGGCTTCATGCGCCTGGCGCTGGAGACGCGCACGCCCATTGTCCCCGTGGCCGTCGTCGGCGCCGAGGAACAGGCCCCCGCGCTCATGGACCTCAAGCCCGTGGCGAAGCTGCTCGGCTTCCCGTCCTTCCCCGTCACCCCCACGGGCCTGCCCTTCCCGCTGCCCACCAAGTACCGCCTGTACTACGGCGACCCGATGCACTTCACGGGACGCCCGGACGACGAGGACAGCGAGCTGGACAAGAAGGTCCGCACCGTGAAGGCGGCCATCCAGTCCATGCTCCACCAGGGACTCAAGGAGCGGCGCGGGGTGTTCTGGTGAGCGCCCGCGCCCCAGCTGACGGTGTTATGAGGCTCGCACCATGAGACCGGCCGTCGTCGTCACGGGCATCAGCGGCAACCTCGGCCGCACCCTCGCCAAGCTCCTCCACAAGCACGAGCGCATCATCGGCATCGACCGGCGTCCCTTCGTGGGCCGGCCGAAAGACGTGGAGATGTACGAGCTGGACCTGCGCAAGAAGAAGGCGGAGGACGTCTTCCGCAAGAACGAGGTCCGCGCCGTCATCCACATGGGCATCATGCATGACCCGCGCATGAGCGAGGAGGAGCACCACTCCTTCAACGTCGTGGGCACCACGCGCCTGTTGGAGTACTGCGCGAAGTACGGCGTGAAGAAGGTCGTCGTGCTGTCCTCGGCCAACGTCTACGGACCCAGCCCGGACAACTCCAACTTCCTCACCGAGGACGCGCCGCTCATGGCGGCCAGCCGCTTCTCCGGCGTGCGGGACTTGATTGAAGTGGACATGCTCGCGCATGGCTTCTTCTGGAAGCACCCGCACATCGAGACGGTGATTCTGCGGCCCGTCCACATCGTCGGGCCCACCATCAAGAACGCGCCCTCCAACTACCTGCGCCTGCGCCACCCGTGGATGCTGGCCGGCTTCGACCCCATGGTGCAGCTCATCCACGTGGAGGACGTCGCGCGCGCCATGGTGGCGGCCCTGCGCCCGGAGCCCAAGGGCGTCTACAACATCGTCGGCCCCGGAGAAGTGCCCCTGTCCGCGGTGATGCGCGAGCTGGGCAACTCCCCCATCCCCTGTCTCTGAGACACAGATCCGAGCCCACGAGACCGA
>NZ_VIFM01000218.1 GCF_006636215.1 Myxococcus llanfairpwllgwyngyllgogerychwyrndrobwllllantysiliogogogochensis
AACGGGATGAAGGAGATCCGGGAGCGGGGAGGGCGGACCATCGCTCAGGATGAAGGGACGTCCGCGGTATGGGGCATGCCTCGCGAGGCGGTGCTGCTCGGGGCGGCGCAGGAAGTGCTGCCGCTGGAGCGAATTGGCCCCACGTTGGTGCAGTGGGTGGATGCGTGCTGAACGTGAGCAACAAAGTGCTTCAGCAGCTCGCGGCGCTCCTCTTGGAGCGCGCGGGGCTGAAGATTACCCCGGATGGGTTCCACAGCTTGAGGTTGGCGCTGTCCACCCGCATGCCCGCGCTGGGCGTGGAGGAGCCGGAGCGCTACCTCCAGCGACTGACGGGAGCCGGGGGCGAGGAGGAGTTGCGCTCGCTCTTGCCGCTGGTGACGGTGGGGCACACGGAGTTCTTCCGCGACGGCAAGCAGTTCCGCGCGCTGGAGAAGAGCGTGCTGCCGGACCTGCTGGCGCGCGCGCGGCGGGAGATGCGCAAGGTGTCCGTCTGGTCCGCGGGCTGCGCGACGGGCGAGGAGCCCTACAGCGTGGCCATGGTGCTGGCGGAGCTGGGGGCGCTGTCCGCCGAGGTGGACCTGTGGGCCACGGACTTGAACCTGGCCGCGGTGGAGGCCGCGCGGCAGGGGCGCTTCTCCCTGCGACGGAGCATCAGCATCCAGCCGGAGCGCCTGGGCCGGTTCTTCCGTCCCGTCGAGGATGGCCACGAGGCGCTGCCCGCGCTGCGCGAGTACATCCGCTTCGACGGGCAGAACCTGGCCGTGCCCGTCTTCGACAAGGTCGCGCTGAACTCGCTGGACCTCATCCTCTGCCGCAACGTCATCATCTACTTCGACCTGCCCACCGTCCGTGGGTTGATGGACCGGTTCCTCAGCGCGCTGCGGCCCGGTGGGCTGCTCTTCCTCGGGTACTCGGAGAGCCTCTTCAAGGTCTATGACCGCTTCGAGATGATCGAAGTGGACGGCGCCTTCGTGTACCGGCGCCCGCCGAGCGACAAGGGCTACCGCCCGCCGCCCCTGCGCATCCATCCGTATCCCGGCACCGCGGAGCAGTCCCAGCGCGCCCCGGAGCCGGAGCCGTTTTCCCCGGCCGTGTACGCGCGGCCGCCCGTGGAAGGGGCCTTCGGCGCCCGTCCTCGCAACGCGGCGGAGGCCTCTTCGGTCCGAGGGGCCGGCGCACTCTCAGGGTCCTTTCCCGCCGTGGGGCCGCTGCCCGCCGCCTCGCCCGTGCCGGGGATTTCCTCCGCATCGACCCAGTCGTCGTCGACGACGTCGCGGGTCAATGACCTGGGCCGTCCGCGCATCACCGTGGAGCTGCCCGCTGTGGGGACCTCGGACGCCGCTCGCACGCGCCCCACCGTGGAGCTGCCCGCGGTGTCCGCGCCCGCGCGCACCGTCACCGGAGAGCTGCCGGTGCCCTCCGCGTGGCCCAAGCTGCTGCCTCCCGCGGAGCGGCTGGCCATGGCCGTGCGGAAGATGACGCTGGGGGATTTCCCGGCCGCCATCTCCGGCGTTCAGCGGCTGCTGGTGGATGAGCCCAGCGACCTGGACGCGCTGTTGACGCTGGGCAACCTCTTCTCGCTCACCGGGCGCATTCCCGAGGCGCGCGAGGCCTTTGCCCAGGCCATCCTGCGCGAGCCGCTGTGCGTGGAGGCTCGCGTGTTTGGCGGGGTGGCGGCGCTGCAGGCCGGGGAGCTGAAGGAGGCGCGCTCGGAGCTGGCCAAGGCGCTGTTCCTGGAGCCCACGCTGGCCATCGGCCACTACCTGCTGGCCCAGGTGCAGGAGCGCAGCCACGAGTCGGAGGCGGCGCGTCGCAGCTACCGCAACGCGATTGCCCAGCTGCGCTTCCCGCAGCGCACGCTGGCGGGGCACTACCCGGAGATGCCCGACTCGGCGGAGGCCATCTCCCGCGCGGCGCGCTATGCCCTCGCCGCGCTGGAGGAACAGCCTCCGCACTGAAGCCCGGCGCCCTTAGTCCAGGGTGCTCTTCACCTGCTCCAGCGACTTGCTCGGGTCCAGCACGGACCCGAACTTCTTCTGGAGGTAGGACTTGGCCTGACCGCGCAGCAGCATGCCGGGGTCCGTGCCCTCGCCCTCGACGGCCTTGTCGGTGATCTTGAAGGACGCGTCCAACTGGATGCCCATCACCTTGCCGACAATCTTGGCGCCCTCGCCCTGCCAGTCCGCCTTCACCCCGTACTTGCCACCCCAGTACTGAAGGAGCTGCTCCACGCGCTTCTTCACTTCGTCCTTCGGAAGGGAGTGGGGAATATCGAACTTCATCATGCCCATGGCGCGGCTCCTGGCGTCGTTGTCCCACCTTTGCGTTTAGTGGCGGTGAGACGGGAAGGGAACCGCCGTGTCACTTTTGGACGCGCGGATGTCAACAGCCTTGCTCACCGGTCCGCCACGCGCCGGGCGCGCTTGAGCTTCACCGGCGGGTCCCCGGGCCGTCCCCAGCGCGCCATATAGGGCGCCAGGTCATACTTTTCCGCGGTGCGTGGCGAACTCATGGGCCGCACCTTTCCCAGCACCTTGCGCTCCTGGAAGGGCCTGTCATGCAGCCCCAGGACCCACATGAAGTTGGCCACGCTCGCCGGGTCTCTGCCGTCCACCGCGTATTTGTCGTTCAGGTGGGCGATGCGCTGAAGGCCCTCGTCCGGTGTGCGGCTCCACTCCAGGATTTTCTTGCCCCACAACATGCGCAGGTAGTTGTGGATGCGGCCCCGCTCCACCAGCTCGCGCTGCGCCGCGTTCCACAGGCCATCCGCCGTGCTCGCGTGCTCCAACTGCTCCAGCGAGTACAGGTGCTCCCGCGCGTCCTTCTGGTGTGTGGACAGCGTCTCTCGCGCCCAGCCGGGCAAGGACTCCACGGAGAGTTGCTTCGCTTCCGGCGTGTGAAAGCAGAAGTTGAAGCCCAGCTCGCGCCGCACCAGCAGCTCCTCCAGGAAGCCGCGCACGTTCGGGTCGTCGGTGCCGCGCGCGCGGATGGCGGCGCGGGCCGCCTCGCCTGGGAAGAGGTTGCCCCAGTGGAAGAAAGGGGACAGGCCGGACTGGCGCGAGAGGCCCGGGTCATTGCGTCCGGCGTCGTAGCCCTCCAGGTTCTCGTGCAGAAAGGCGTCGAGCGCCTTGAGGCCCGCCTTGCGCCCTCCGCGCTCCGCGAGCGGTGTCACGGCGTGGTCGATGTGGAAGCTCGCCAGGGACTGACGGGCCTCGCGCGCGTCCGCCACGTCGAAGTCCGGTGACAGCTTGCGCCCCGCGGCCGCGGCCTCGAGGTGGCGCGAGCGCAGCGTGCGGCCCAGGTACTCCGGCCACAGCTTCTGCAGCTTCGGCCGCAGGGTGTACGCGCCGGCCTGGAGCGTGGGGATGCGCTGCATGGGCACCACGCAGGAGGCATCCACCGCGAACAGCGGCACGTGGAGCGCCTTGGCCGCGCCGCGCAGGTGCCCGGGGATGATGTACGTGGGGAAGTAGTCCGTCACCACGGCGGCGGCGCGCTTGCCCAATTCCGCCAGGCGCGGGTGGTGCTCGCGTGCATGGCGTGGCAGCTCCACCCAGTACGGCAGCCCGCGCGACGCGAAGGCCGAGGTCAGGTCCGCCATGCCTTCCAGTGCCCAGGCGTGGAGCCGGTCCGAGGCGTGGGGATAGTCCGGGCGCAGCGCGTGATACACGACGACGGGCAGGTGCAGGTGGTTGCCCAGTGCGATGGCCGTGTCGAGCGCGTGGTTCTCCTCGGCGCGATGGTTCACCATGCACCAGTACAAGACGAAGTCTCGACTGGCGTCGGGCAGAGGCACGTCCTTGACGACGAGAATGCGCGCGGAGTCGACGTCGAGCTCGGACCACGAAAACCCGATGGGCATGATGCGCAGGGATGCCCGACCGCCATCCGCGTCGCGAAAGAATTGAAGCACGCGCGGAGGAATGCCGTGCTCATGACGGTTCCACCCACCTGGGGCGCTTCCGTCGTGGCGAGTGGGCCCAGGTGGATGCAAAAAACACCACGGGGGCGTGGGTTGTGGTCTTGTGGCGGACGGACCCAAGGAGTTGCTTGCGTGTCACTTCTGAGAAACTGGATCTGCCTTCCCGCCGTCCTCGCGCTCGTGCTCGCTTCGCCCGAGGCCGCGCGTGCACAGACGGGCTCCTCGTATCCGTACACGGAGCCGTCCCAGGCGCAGCCCTCGTACCCCTCACAGCAAGCCGCGCCCTCGGAGCCGTCTTCCCCGCCGTCCACGGAGCAACAGCCCGGGGACTCCGCGGCCGGCCAGCCCGGGTACGGGCAGCCCATCTCCGCGCAGCAGGAGCAGGCCTCCCCACCGGACGAAGGCAATGTCCCCACGCGGGATGCGCCGCTGGCCCAGGAGCCGGACTCGTCGCGCACCTCGCCCCTGGCGCCGGTGACGCAGGATGGCCTGCGTCCCACCCTGTCCCCGGCGTCGACGCCCGTTCAGGCCGACTACGTGGACAGTGGTGCCGTGCTGGACGGCCGCCAGCGCCTGGGGCCCTTCCTGTCCGGGCCGGGCAGCTTCAAGTTCATCGCCCACCACACCACGCTGGGCGCGCTGGGTGGCTTCTTCACGCAGGCGTTCGCCAATGACTTCAGCTTCGACCAGAGCTCGCGCGAGGCGATGCTGGCCGGCACGCTGATTGGCGCGGGTCTGGGTTTCGGTGCCTCCGCGTGGTGGCAATTCAACAATTGGGTGGACCGGCCGATGTCGACCTTCGGCATGGGCAACTCCGTGGTGGGCGGCATGTTCATGGCCGGCTTCATGGACCTCTTCACCCAGGACCCGGGGGTGCTGACCTGGTCGGCGTTCCTCGGCGCGGAGCTGGGCGCGTGGCTCACCGCGGGGCTCGGGGGCGGACAGCTTCCGCTCAACGACGGCCTGCTGATGGCCTCCGGCGCGGGCTGGGGCGCGGCCTATGCGGCGCTGCTGCTGGCTGTCATCCACTTCTCGGGGACGGACATCTCCTCGAAGACGTGGCGGGACACGCTGCTCTTGGCGCCCGGTATCGGCGCGGGCGCGCTGGCGCTGGCCACCATGCGGTATGACCCGACGCCGTCGCAGATTCTCCGAGCGGACCTCTTCGGCGCGGGCGTGGGCGCGGCGGTGCTGCTCATCTCCGGCCTGGTGCTGGGCGGGTTCGACCAGTCCACGCCGTACGTGCTGTCCTTCCTCGGCTCGGCGGGCGCCATCACCACGGTGAGCCTGCTGTGGGAGGAGAGCGTGGACCGCTCGTCGCTGAAGTCGTCGGCGAAGGACCGGCCGTACCGCAACGTCTGGTGGTAGACGGGCTCCCAGGCGAGCGAGCGGGCGCCGTGGCAACGCGAGGTGGCAGACACCACCTTCCGTCGACATGGCGCGCGTCCATCCCTTCACGGCCCTGCTGACCCCGCTGGCTCGGACCCTCGAGCCCAGCGGCTACGTGCCGCGCAGCAACGCGGTGCCCCAGCCCTCCCACGTCCGGCCCCTCCTGGAGGCCGCCAATCCCTCGGCGGAGCTGCGCCGACAGCGCGAGTCCGGCGTCCTGTTGCGCGACGCCCGGCCCGCCCTTTACCTGGTGGAGGTCCACAGCCAGGCGGGCAAGCTGGGAGGCCCTCTGGTGCGCTACCTCCTGTGCGCGCTGCGCCCGGACGCGGGGACGCCGCTGGAGTTCGACCCGTATCGCCCCCGCTCCTGGGAGGCCGAGCCGGCCGTCACGCTCACCGCGGATGACCATGGCGTGTTCCGAGGACTGCTCGCCGAGGCAAGCGAGCGCTCCGTCCTCGTGTGGGAAGGCGAGTTTGACGGCCGCACCCTCGCGCTGCGCCGAATCGAGCCTTCCCCCGTGTCCAAGCGCATCCAGGCCGTGTTGGACGAGGCGCCCATGCGCCCGCTCACCGCGCTGGCCGAGAACGGGCCGACGCTGGCCGCGGTGGTCCCCCTGTCGGACCCGGGACTGGAGCTGCTGCCCATCCACCGCGCACTCAAGGGCGTGGCGACCTTCAAGGAAGAGACCTTTCTCACGCTGGTGACGGCGTACGCGCGCGTGTACGAACTGGACGAGCCGCTCGACACGCCTCGGGGCCTGGTGGCCGCGCGCGAGCGGCTCGCGACGCTGATCTCCGGCCACCACGCGGTGTTGCTGGTGCTGCCCGGGGGGCGGGGGCGCATCCTCCGCTTCCGACAGGGGCTGGACCTGGCCCATTTGAAGGGCGCGCCTCGCAACCCGACGCTGCGCAGCCTGGACCTGGCGCTGCTCAACGCGCTGGTGCTGCGGACGGTGCTGGGCATCCAGGACCCCGAGGCGGCGGGACATCCCCACGTCTTCCCGGTGCAGGGATTGGAGTCCCTGGTGAAGGGGGTGGAGTCGGGGACGTTCCAGGCGGGCTTCGCGCTCAATCCGCCGCCCATCTGGGAGGTGCGCGCGGTGATGGAGGCGCAGGCCACGCTGCCGTCGCGGACCCTGCGGGTGGACCCGCTCCCACCCGCGGGCCTGCTGTTCCTCGACACCGACGCCTAGCTTCGCGTGAGGGGGCTGACGCCAGGAGGCGCGCACGCCTTCACGTCCGAAGTGCTGTCGATGGTGGTGTGAAGCGCTGACGCGCCGGCGCGCCAGGGAAGGCCGGGTGAGGCATCCCTGGACGCGCGGCTGGGTGCTTGGTGCTTCAGGTCACCTGCCTTACGGCGCGGACTCGCCCGCATGGGGCGGAGTGGGCGGCGCGGGCTCGGTGGGCGTCTGGGGTTCCGGAAGCTGGAAGGCCTCGAGCATGAAGACCGCGGGAGACTGGGAGAGCAGTCGCTCCAGGTCGGCCGCGGCCACCGCCGCCAGGGGGTGCCCGTGGTGCTCGTAGCAGCGGCGCCGATCATCCAGTTGCTTGCTGTCCCAGATGGTCAGCGGTTCGATGGGCGCGAGCACCTCGACGCACAGCCCCATCCAGTCCAGGACCTGCGCCAGCTCCACACGGGTCTCCTCTCGCGCCACCGTCAGGGCCTCCGCAGCGAAGGGCTTGGCGAGGACGTCGAAGAGCCGCTTGCCCAGGGCCTTGTCGGCGCGAGCGATGCCGACGAGCTGGGGGAAGATGGCGGCCACGACTTCCGGCGCCGCCCACGGGTTGTCTCGCATGGCGACGAAGCCGCGCTCGAACAGGATGGTGGCCTCTTCCAACCGTTTCTGGCGCAGGCGCACCATTCCCTCCAGCATGTCTGCCTCCACGGGCAACGTGGCTCGCAGGGGGCCGGTGTACTTCATCGCCTCTTCGTCACCCGCGGTGGCGAGGACCCTGGCGAGGGCCAACTGCTCGCGAGGGCCGATGGGATCCCAGCGCGCCTGCTGCCAACGCGCGCGAGCGATGGGGAGCTGGTTCCGGGTGTACGCGTCGATGAATGGCGCGCGCGCCTTCACGGAGGCACTGCTGGACTCGGCGCGAGAGAGAGGGGTGCTGGTCCAGGCGCGGTGCAGCCCCACGCGCTCCCAGTTCACTTCGCCGACAACCTGTGGGCGGCCGGTCCCCAGGTTGTGCGTCGTCTTCCAGAAGGAGAGCATCGAGAAGCCCGCATCGCGCCCGAGGCTGCGCGCGAAGGCGAACTCCATGAAGGACACGTCATCCGTGTTGATGAGGGCCTGGCTCGCCTCCGCCACGCGCGTGGTGAATGCGGGAGTGGCCACGTAGCGCGCGAGCACGCCTTCGACCTCGTCCGTGCGCCAGGTGGCGCGCAGCGCGGTGCGATAGGGCTCCTCGGCGATGCGGGCGCGCAGCCGCGCGATGTCGTGCACCATCGGCTTGCGGGTCGCCACGAGAAGCAGGTCACCAGAGTGAACCTGCCAGGTCTCCACGGCCTCGAACTCCGAGGCCAGCGTCGCATAGGCGCTCTGCACCGTGAGGGCGTCCACTTCATACGCTTGGAGCCATTGGACGAAGATACCGCCCTCCGCCATGCGCTCCTTCACGGCTTGATAGAAATCACGCGTGAAGAGGCTGGAGATGCCCGCGCGATAGGGATTGGAGGGCTCCGAGAAGATGATGTCGTAGCGCTGCCGGGTGGTCAGCAGCACCTCTCGCGCATCGGCGATGACCGTGTGGACCTTCGGGTTGTCCATTACGTTCGCGTTGACCGAGTGGCATCGCCGGGCGACCTCGAGGATGGCGGGCTCGATTTCCACCACGTCCACCCGCTCCATGTTGGGAATGGCGCCCAGCCAGCCCGCCGTGCTGCCCGTGCCCAGGCCAATGACGAGCGAGTTCTTCGCGTCCACGTGAAGCAGGGCGCCGAGCAACCCGCTCATCACCTGCGTGGGGGCGTCTCCAATGGCGTTGCCGTCCACCTTGCCGTTGACGATGAAGGAGAGGCCATTCGCGGAGCTGAGCGCGACGCTGCTTTCGACCCCGTCCTTCTCCCAGACGATGCCGCGGGCCTTTTCGCGCACCCAGGCATCGATGTGGTTGATGGTCGGGTCCCTGAGCCCGGAGCGACCCGCGCCGACGCTGCCATGCCGCCACGCCGCTGTGGGGCCGTGGGCGGTCAGCAGCACGAGCGCGAGCGCGGCCACGGAGGTGGGTACCCACAGGCCCGCTCGCAGTCGCTCGACGCGCAGCGAGAGCGTGGCCGAGGCGAGCCCGAGCACGGCGAGGATGCCCGCGACGAGCTGCCACGTCACTGGCGCCGTCAGGAGGGGAATCACGCCGAAGCCACCCGCGAGCGAGCCCACGATGGAGCCCACCGTGTTCCACGCGTAGACCTGACCCACCTGCTTGCCCACGTCGTGACTTCCCTTGCCCACGAGTGCGAGGAGCAAAGGGAACTGGATGCCGGAGACGAACGCGGCGGGAAGGATGACCACCGCGCCCACCAGCGCCCAGCCCATCATCATCCCACCGAAGCCGATGCCTCCCAGCGGGCGCAGCAGCGCGGCGACGACG
The DNA here is from genome assembly GCF_006636215.1 of Myxococcus llanfairpwllgwyngyllgogerychwyrndrobwllllantysiliogogogochensis. Taxonomy (GTDB): domain Bacteria; phylum Myxococcota; class Myxococcia; order Myxococcales; family Myxococcaceae; genus Myxococcus; species Myxococcus llanfairpwllgwyngyllgogerychwyrndrobwllllantysiliogogogochensis. The sequence continues at coordinate 8,902 of NZ_VIFM01000218.1, forward strand.
GCCAGGCGATCTCCCATCGCGAAGGGCAGGGCGATGAACAGCGCCTCCGCCGCGCAGGTGAGGGCGAACCCGGACAGCGTGGCGGGGCGGTGACGGAAGACGATGGAGTAGGTCGCGCCACCCAGGCCGATGCCCAGGAGCGCCATCGCGAGGATGAGGCCGAAGGTGAAGGTCGTCCCGCCGAGAATCGGGCCGAGCATCCGGTACCACACCAGCTCCATCAGCAGGAACGCGAAGCCGACCAGCATCGCGGACACGAGCGCGAACTGGGGCGCGTAGCGCGTGGCGGAGAGGGGAACCGTGAGCGGTGCGGCAGGGCTCGCGGCCACGGGGGCGACGACCTCGGTCGACGGGGCCTCCGACTTCGGGGGCGCGGTGCCCTCGGCGGGCTCCATCGACCGGCTCACGCTGCGCGCGGTGATGGCGACGGCGGCGTTGAGGAGGCAGGCGATCCACAGGGTGGTGCGGTTGCCGTAGACCTCCAGCAGGAAGAAGGTGGAGAGCGTCGCGCCGGTGACGGCGCCGAGCGTGTTCACGCCGTAGAGGACGGCGAGGTGGCGACGGGCCGGGTCCTCATCCGACTGGACCGCGCGAGCCGCGGCCGGAAGCGTTCCGCCCATCAGCACCGTGGGCACGGCCAGCACGAGCGCGGACAGCACCAGTCGGACCACCGTGCCCCCCGCGATGCCGAGGATGGTGGTGCCGCCGACGCCGATGTACACCGCGCGCGCCAGCTCGACGAGGAAGGGGCTCAGGGCCGCGGTGCCGGCGATGAGCAGCTCCAGGTTGGCGTAGAAGTTCAGGGGACGCGGCTGCCGGTCCGCGCGAGCGCCGAGGAGGACCCCTCCCAGGCCCAGGCCCGCCATGAAGATGGCCAGGACGGCCGCCGACGCCGCCGTACTGGCGCCGAAGATGAGACGAAACTCCCGCAGCCAGACCGTCTGGTAGACAAGGGCGCACAGGCCCGAGCCAAACAGCAGCGGGGCCACCCTCGACACACGCGAAATCATCAAGCGGTTCTCTCGTCGGACTGGGCTGCCTCGAGAAGTGAGGCAGGCCGGGCGCGGCGAAGTGTCGCAGAGATCACAGCGGCTTGGCCACAATGCCCGACCCCTCGTCCGCTCGGGGAGCATCCGCTCGGTGGCTCCGAGGAGGGGAGGAGGCCCGACGTGAGCGGCCTGACTACCTCGCGGGCGCCGGGGCCTGCTCGACCCCCGCCTGGGTTCCCGTTTCGGGGGCGCGGCCCCCTTCGGCGGCCCGACGCTCCTCGCGACAGAAGGCCAGGCGCTCCTGGATGACGGCCAGGGGGACGGCCATCTCCAGCGTGAAGGAGTCTCCGTCGGGCTTCACCTTGGCGAAGTCGAGCAGTTGGGCCAGGTCCTTGTCCTCACCCGCCTGGGCCTTGATGCGCGCGAGCGAGAGCGCGGCGCCCAGGGACTTGCCCAGGTCCGTCACGTCGTCGGCGCTCGGGCCCTTCACCTCCGCCACCAGCGCCACGTCCGAGCTGGCGTCCAGGTGCAACTCCACGTTCTGCGCCACGTCGCGCAGCCGCTGGGCCAGCGCGGCCTGCTCCGGAGGAAACAGCCGGGCGATCATCTCCACGGAGAGCACGCCGTACATCTCGCCATACGTGCTGCTCTCGGAGATGGCGGGGGGCTCGTCCGGCCCGCGCCCCTCCACGCGGTCGATGGCCGCCTTCACCTCGTCCGGCGACTTGCCCACCACGAGCAGTTGGTTGTTCCACGTCGCGATGGCGGACGTGTCCCGCCGCTTCACGGTGGTGCCGTCCGGGTTCGTGACGCTGGACTCGCCCGCCTCGTACACCCTCGCGCCCTCGCCGTAGTTGGCGGACACGCGCTCGCCCAGCAAGTCCTTGAACCGCGCGTTCTCGAAGTTGCCCGACAGCATCATCCCCTCATCCGTGACGACCAGCCGGTCCAGGTCCTGGAGCGGGTCCACGCCGCTCTTCTGCCGGAACTCCTCCAACTGCTTGCCGCCGTCCCGCATCAGGCAGTCCAGCAGCAGCCCGCCGATGGGCGAGTGCCTCAGCGCGTTCGCCTCGATGATGACCGCCGTCTTGCCCGGTCCACGAGGCAGCGCCGCGAGGAGCGGGTCCCTGGGACGCGAGGGCTCGGCCGCCGTCCCCGAGTCCGTCGGTGCCACCGTCGGAAGCACCTGGGTCCTCCGGCGCTCCGCGCGCTCGCGGTCCGGCGCGCGCATCCGTCGGGGAAAGTCCACCTCGAGGGCCGCGGGCCCTTTCTCCTCGCCCTGACCCAGGAACATCAGCAGCGCGGCCACGACGAACAGCAGCGCCGCCATCACCAACCACACCCGCCGCTTCTGGCGCTTCTCCATGTCAGTAATCCTTTCCTTCGAACCGCCAGAAGCCCACCGCGAGCGCCCCCAGCCCGAACACGAACACGCCCAGGAGCAGCGTCCCCAGCGAGCGCACTTCCAGGGGCGTGGACGACGCGATGTCTCCCGCCGCCTCCGCCAGCGCGGACAGTCGGGGCAGCACCAGCGTCACCGCCAGGAAGGCGCTCCGGCTCAAGCCCTCCTCGAAGAAGGTCGAGATGTCCTGCCGGTGTCCGGCGATGATGCCTCCCACCATGAAGGCGAAGCCCGAGGCCGCGCACAGCGCCGCGCTGCGCACCAGCGTCGCGGTGGTCAACATCACCGCGTAGACCGCCGCGAAGCCCACGCACGCCATCAGCCCCGCCACCAGCGGCCCCACCGTCCAGTACCCCGCCTTCACACCGAAGATGAGCACCAGCCCCGTGGTGCCATACAGCGTTCCGCCCAGCGCGAGCGTCATCACCCCGAGGAAGGTCCCCGCCAGCAGGTGCCAGCGCTGGATGGGCAGCGCGAGCAGGTGCTCGATGCGCCCCGGCGACATCAACCCCGGCGCGAAGTCCGAGCACGCGACGATGCCGAACAGGATGCCGCCATAGAACACGATGAACGCCGCCGCCTGGTACACCGGGCGCAGCGCCACGTCGATGGACTGGATGTTCCCGCGAAGCTCCTTGCCGAACAGGCGCGAGGCCGCCAGGGCCCCGTCGATGACCTCCAGGCGCAGGCTCACGGCCACCACCGCCAGCACCAGGGTGATTCCCACCATGAACGCGAGGATGAACTTGCGCGACGCCGCCTCGCGCAACACGTACCCGGCGATTCCCAGCACCGGCCTCATGCCGCCACCTCCACCCGCGACGCCCCGGCGCCCACGGTGCCCAGCAACACAGACTCCAAATCCATGCCGTCTCGCCGCAGCTCCACCAGCAGTGCCCCCGCCGCGCGCGCCCGGTCCAGCGCGACATTGAGCACCGCGGGGTCCCCCGCGTCCACGTGGTACACGCCGTCGGCCCGGCCCTGCACGAAGCCCGCCTGAGTCAGCGCCTCCACGCTCACCCCGGGCGCGAAGCGCGCCAACCACCGCGACGCGCCCCTCACCAGCTCGTCCAGCCGCCCCTCACGCAGCACGCGCCCGTCCGCGAGGATGGCCACCCGATCACAGACGCGCTCCGTCTCCGCCAGCAGGTGCGAGTTCAGGAAGAGCGTCGTGCCCCGCTGGACCTCCTCCTGGAGGATGCGCCGCACCTCCATGCGCCCCATGGGGTCGATGCCGTCCGTGGGCTCGTCCAGCACCAGCAAGTCAGGCTTCCCGATGAGCGCCGCCGCCAGACCCAGCCGCTGACGCATGCCCTTGGAGTACCCCCCAATCTTCCGGCCCACGGCGTCCGACAGGCCCACCCGCTCCAGCAGGCGCAGGTTCCCCGCCGGATCCGGTGCCAGCCCCTTGAGCCGGCCCACCGTGGCGAGGAACGCCGTGGGCGTCCATGCGTGGGGCAGGTGCAGGCGCTCGGGCAGGTAGCCGATGCGCGCTCGGATGCGGGCGTCCTCGGGGGAGCCCCCCAGCACGCGCACGGCGCCCTCTGTCGGCTGGACGATGCCGAGGATGCTCTTGATGAAGGTCGTCTTGCCGGCGCCGTTGGGGCCAATCAACCCGAAGGCACTTCCTTGGGGAACCGACAAGTCCATGCCCCTGAGGGCGACGGTCCCTGTCTTCCGGAACGCGCGGCGATACGTCTTGCTCAGGTTCGTCACTTCGATGGCGGGTGTGCTGTCTGTCACGGTCACGAATGTAGACGAGCGGGGCGGGCGGCGATTGCTTCCGAGCGGACGGTCGGAAAGGGCGGCCGGGCGGGCGCACGCCGCTGTCTTCCGCGACGGCGTTTTCGCGGCCCTGGGAAATGGGTTTCGCACGCCTGCCGTCCCTGCCGCGCCGCGACACCTCGTCGTTTCGCCAGCTTGCGGTGGGGTTGCGGGTGGTCCGTCCCGTGCAATCCCCCACGGCACACCCCAGGCAGGAGGAATGATGACGTACGAAGAACGCGTGGAGCAGCAACGGGACGAAGCCCGTCGGGAGCTGGTGGCCGCCGAGCGCGGCCTGTCGGCGGGCACCGAGGCGGCGCGGGTGCGCTACGCGAGGGCGCTGCACGAGGCGGACATCGCGGAGGTGCGGGCCCAGCGCCACGCCCGGGAGCGGCTGCGCCATCAGTACAGCTGGCGGCCCGCCGCAGGGTGAGCGGCCGGGCGGCCCCACGGAAACGATGAAGGTCGGGCGTCGTCGGTTTATATCGGCGTCCACCATGGCCCATCCCGTCCATCGCCCCCGCCGCCTGCGCCGTTCGCCCGTCCTGCGTGAGATGGTCCGCGAGACGCGCCTGGACCCGGGGGACTTCATCTACCCCCTCTTCGTCGTGGAAGGCCGGGACGTGCGCCGTCCCATCACCTCCATGCCGGGCATCTTCAACCTGTCCGTGGAGCACGCCGTCGCCGAGGCCCGCCAGGCGAAGTCGCTGGGCGTGCCCTCCGTCATCCTCTTCGGCATCCCCGACCACAAGGATGCCCTCGGCTCCCAGGCGTACGCGCGCGACGGAATCGTCCAGCGCGCCATCCGCGAAATCAAAGCCGCCGAGCCCGACCTCCAGGTCATCGCCGATGTGTGCCTGTGCGAGTTCACCGACCACGGCCACTGCGGCGTGCTGGAGGGGGGCCACGTCGTCAACGACGCCACGCTGCCCCTGCTCGCGCAGATGGCCGTCACCTGCGCCCAGGCGGGCGCGGACATCATCGCGCCCTCGGACATGATGGACGGCCGGGTGGGCGTCATCCGCCGCGCGCTGGACGAGGTGCGCCTGACCGACATCCCCATCCTCTCCTACGCGGCCAAGTACGCCTCCGGCTACTACGGCCCCTTCCGTGAGGCCGCCCAGAGCGCTCCCAAGTCCGGCGACCGCCGGGGCTACCAGATGGACCCGGGCAACGTGCGCGAGGCCCTGCGCGAAGTGGCGCTGGACGTGGAGGAGGGCGCCGACATGCTGATGGTGAAGCCCGCGCTGGCCTACCTGGACGTCATCCGCGCCGTGCGCGAGCGCTTCGACTTGCCGCTGGCCGCCTACAACGTCTCCGGCGAGTACGCCATGCTCAAGGCCGCCGGGCAGAACGGTTGGATCGACTACGAGCGTGTCATGCTGGAGACGCTCACCGGCATCAAGCGTGCCGGCGCGGACCTCATCATCACCTACCACGCGCTGGAAGCCGCGAAGCTCCTGTAGGCAACAGCCGCCGCCCCCGCGCGCGGGTTGCCGCTTGATCCGCCGCGGGTGTTGCGTCCAAATAGCTCGCGCACGATGCCCACCAAGAAGAAGCGTCCCAGACGCAAGTCGGAGAAGCCCCCGCCCCAACGCAGGCGCGGCTCGGCTCGGCGCCCCGGTACCGGGCGTTCCCCCGTGGTTCGTACTTCTGTTTCGTTGCAGTACAAAGTGGTGGAGCTGTCCACGGTGGACGAGGGAGCGCTGGAGCGCACCCTGAATGAGTGGACGGCGAAGGGCTGGAACCTGGACGGCGTGCAGTTCGCGATGCGCGAGTCCTCCAAGCGGCCAGCCATGGCGTTCCTCTTCTTCACGCGTGAGGGTGTGGCGGCGGAGCCGGACGTGGACGCCGCGCGCTCGAAGCTCTTGCGGCTATCCGAGTCGGGACCGACGGCGGCGGGAAATGCCTGGGCGCCCGCCTCGGGTTCCCATGCTCCCTTCCATCCGTTGAGCGCGCATGAGCGGCTCGCGCGGCTGGCGGGGTTGGACGAGCCGGAGCCTCACGAGGAGGGTCTCACCTTGGAGCCCGAGGAGTGAGCGCGCAACGCGAGCGGATCTTCATGGCCTCCAGCCGGGGAGGAGGGCGTGCGCTGCGGTTGGTGGTGGAGGACGCCGCGCCGGGCTCGCCGTATCCCAAGGCGTCGCTGTGGCTGCGGCTGGGCGCGCGCGTGGTGGACGTGGGCGTGGCCTGGGGCCTGTACGTGGTGTGTGGCGCGGCGGGTGCCGTGGTGGCGCTGCTGTTCCTCCTGCTCGCGGACGGGATGATTCAGGGCCAGAGCGTGGGCAAGCGCATCTTCGGCGTGAAGGTGATGCACCTGCCCACGCGCTCGGCGGCGCGCCACCGGGACAGCACGCTTCGCAACGCACCGCTGTCGCTCATCGTCCTCCTGGGGATGATGCCGGCGCCGCTGGGCGCGGTGGCGGCGGTGGCGGGGCTCGTCGTCATTGGCGGCATCGAGGCGTGGCGCGTGGTGAGAGATCCGCTCGGCTGGCGGCTCGGTGACACCTGGGCGCAGACGCAGGTGGTGGATGGGAAGGTTGTGGCGGGCGCAACCGTTGCAGCCCGCGACCCCGTGGCGCACCAGCGTGCACCGGGCAGACTCATGTCCGCGGCGAAGATGCGCCGCGGTCGCTCGCTCAAGAAGAGAAGGGGGCTCCCGTGCGCATCGCGCTGACCCACAACCTGCGGCTGTCTGATTCGGAAGAGGAAGCGGAGTTCGATACCCAGGAAACGGTCAACGCGTTGGCGGCGGCCATCGAGCGGCTGGGGCATCGGCTGGAGCGCTTCGAGGTGAGTGGTCCCGCCTCGCGCACCGTGGCGCGGCTGGAGGCCTACAGCCCCGACCTCATCTTCAACACCGCCGAGGGACGCCGGGGGCGCTTCCGTGAGGCATTCTATCCCGCGCTCTTCGATGAGCTGGGCTTCCCGTACACGGGCTCGGACGCGTACGCGCTGGCGGTGACGCTGGACAAGCAGCTCACCAAGCTCGTCCTGGCCAAGCAGGGCATCCGCACTCCGGGCTGGCAGTACGTGGAGAAGCTCAGCGAGCTGACCGCGGAGAACCTGCGCTTCCCCGTCATCGTGAAGCCCAACTTCGAGGGCTCCTCCAAGGGCATCACCCAGGACTCCATCGCGGAGACGCTGGACGAGGTGCGCGCCAAGGTGGCCAACGCGCTGGAGAAGTACCCGGCGGGCGTGCTGGTGGAGGAGTACATCCCCGGCCGCGACCTGGCGGTGCCCTTCCTGGCGGCGGTGGACAACGACTACGACGGCGTCCTCACGCCCGTGGAGTACGTGGTGGACCCGGCCGTCACCGCGGGCCGCCGGTACGCCATCTACGACTATGAGCTGAAGACGAAGAAGGACAACGCCGTCACCGTGCGCGCTCCGGCGCAGATTCCGCTCCGCACGGCGGAAGACATCCGGAAGATGGCGCAGAAGATCTACCAGGCGCTCGACTGCCGCGATCTGGGCCGCATCGACTTCCGGCTCAGCGACGCGGGCGTGCCGTACTTCCTGGAGATCAACGCGCTGCCCAGCCTGGAGCCGGGCGCGGGCATCTACGCGTCGGCGGAGCTGGACGGTCTGCACCTGGATGGCGTCATCAACTCCATCATCCAGAGCGCGGCGAAGCGGTACAAAATCAAGGACTCCGCGCGGCGGCAGGGCAAGCCCGCTCGCAAGACAGGGCCCTTGCGCGTGGGCTTCACCTACAACGTCAAGCGCGTGAAGCCCATGGCCAACGCGGAGGCGGTGGAGGACAGCGAGGCGGAGTACGACTCGCCCAACACGCTGCAGGCCATCCGCGAGGCGATTGCGTCCTGGGGCCACGAGGTCATCGACCTGGAGGCCACCGCGGAGCTGCCCACGGTACTCTCCAGCACGCCGTTGGACATCGTCTTCAACATCGCCGAGGGCTTCAAGGGCCGCAACCGCGAGAGCCAGGTGCCCGCGATGCTGGAGCTGCTGGACATCCCGTACACGGGAAGCGATCCGGCCACGCTCTCGATTGCCTTGGACAAGGCGCTCGCGAAGAAGATCGTCCGTCAGGCGGGCATCCTCACGCCCAACTTCCAGCTGATGGCCACGGGCAAGGAGCGGCTCAACAAGGAGTTCACCTCCTTCCCGCTCATCGTGAAGCCGGTGGCGGAGGGCAGCTCCAAGGGCGTCGTCACCAAGAGCGTCTGCCACAGCGAGGCGGAGCTGCGCGAAGTCGTGCGCGAAATCGCCGGCAAGTACCAGCAGCCCGCGCTCATCGAGGAGTACATCGGCGGGCGCGAGTTCACCGTGGGCCTGCTCGGCGAGCGCCGTCCGCGCGTGCTGCCTCCCATGGAGATCGTCTTCCTGGACAAGGGCGAGAAGAACCCCGTCTACAGCTTCCAGCACAAGCTGGATTGGACGGACCGCATCCGCTACGACGCGCCCGCCAAGCTGGAGCCCTCGCTGCTGGAGAAGCTGCGCACGGCGGCGCGAAGCTCGTTCATGGCGCTGGGGTGCCGCGACGTCGCGCGCATCGACTTCCGCATGGACGACAAGGGCCGCATCTACTTCATCGAGTGCAACCCGCTGCCGGGCCTCACGCCGGGCTGGAGCGACCTGGTGCTCATCGCGCAGGGCGCGGGCATGGACTACCGCGCGCTCATCGGCGAAATCATGGCCCCCGCCATCCGCCGCTACAAGGAGCGCGAGGCCCGCCGCGCCGCGACCGAGCACGCCTCCACCGTGCCGCACCACCACCACAAGGCCCACCCGCTGGACGAGCCCGGCGCGCTCGTCCCGGCGCCTGTCGCGGCTCCTGTCGTCACCACGCCGAACGGCAACGGTGGCAACGGCAACGGGGGGAACGGCAACGGTACGACTTCGCAGCACGGTGACGCGCCCCCGCGCATCGAAGCCAAGGCCTGACGACAGCGCGTGAAGCCCCGGATGTTCGGGGCCGCGCGGACCTGCACGCGGCCCGCTCCCGTTTTCACGCGGAGCGAGGCCGCGTTTTCATTCGTGCGCCTGAAGTTATTACGCGTTCGGAGTGGTTGACGGTGGGTGATGGTCCGCTAGTGTGCCCGGCATGGTGCACATCCCCGAGTACAAGGGACCGCGGGTTCGCGCTCGCGAGCTGGGTCTTCCGCTGGGCCGCTTCAAGCCCGGGAAATACAACGCCATCACCGACGTGGAGGGCGTGCTCGTAGGCCATTGCACGCTCATCAAGGGCGAGGGCCCGCTGAGACCGGGCCACGGTCCGGTGCGCACGGGCGTGACGGCCATCATGCCCAACATGGGCAACATCTTCATGGAGCGGATGACGGGCGGAGGCTTCGTGCTCAATGGCGCGGGCGAGGTCTCCGGCATGACGCAGCTCATGGAGTGGGGCCTCATCGAGACGCCGATTCTTCTCACCAACACCATGGCGGTGGGCGCGGTGTCGGACGGCGTGGCGCGCCACCTGGTGGAGCGCTATCCCGGCATCGGTGACGAGCACGACGTCATCATCCCCGTCGTCGGTGAGTGCGACGACTCCTGGCTCAACGACATCTCCGGCCGGCACGTGCGCGAGGAGCACGTCTTCGAGGCCATCCGCAACGCCGCCTCCGGCCCGGTGGCCGAGGGCAACGTGGGCGGCGGCACCGGCATGGTGACGTGCGACTTCAAGGGCGGCATCGGCACGTCCTCCCGCAAGCTTCCGGAGGTGCTCGGCGGCTACACGCTGGGCGTGCTGGTGATGTCCAACTTCGGGAAGATGCACAACCTGCGCGTGGGCGGCCTGCCCGTGGGGGAGGTGCTGGCGGAGAAGTTCAAGGGCGCCCCCACCCGGGGCAAGACCTACGGCTCCATCATCGCGGTGGTGGCCACGGACGCGCCGCTCTTGAGCCATCAGATCAACCGCCTGTGCAAGCGGGTGGGCCTGGGCATCGGCCGGGTGGGCAGCTACGCGGCGCACGGCTCGGGGGAGATCGTCGTCGGCTTCTCCACCGCGAACATCATCCCGCGGCGCACGCAGAAGATGGTCTACAAGCTCAAGCTCCTGTTGGATCAGCGGCTGGATCCGCTCTACGAGGCGGTGATGGAGGCCACCGAGGAGGCCATCCTCAACGCCATCTGCATGGCCACCTCCATGACGGGGGCCAACGGGAACCACTGCCCGGCGCTCCCCCTGGACGAGGTCCGCCGCTTCGTGGACGCCTGCAAGCCCATCTTCGCCTCGGTGAAGAAGCGGCCCCAGCAGAGCAGCGCCCCCGCCTCACGGGAGAAGCCCACCGACGAGGACCGGGAGGGGGAGGTGACGGTGTCCACCGCCCGACCCACCCAGGTCCGGGGGGCGGAGGGG
>NZ_VIFM01000219.1 GCF_006636215.1 Myxococcus llanfairpwllgwyngyllgogerychwyrndrobwllllantysiliogogogochensis
GCCGCCCCCTCCCCGCCAAACCCGCGCCAAGTCTGTTGATTTACAGATTTAATCCGGCGGGTGTTGACAGCATTACAGCCAAGCAGGCACAAATTGACCGACACTTCCTTTCCTCCCTCGGAAGATCCATTTTCCGACCCGTCGAAGCTGATTTACAACGCAGCAAGCCAAGGAGTCGAGATGACCGCGGATGCCCCCTCCTCGAAGACCCCGGCCTTCAGCGCTGGCGTGGCCGTCAAGGGGCCGTGGCACCCCGATTACGCCGAGGTCCTCACCCCGGCCGCCCTCGATTTCGTCGCCCGCCTCGCCCGCGCCTTCGGCGAACGCCGTGAAGCCCTCCTGGAGCGCCGCAAGACGGTCCAGGCGTCCTGGCGCAAGGGCGAGCGTCCCCACTTCCTGCCGGAAACGAAGGCCATCCGGGACAGCCACTGGACGGTGGCTCCCCTGCCTCCGGACCTCCAGGACCGCCGCGTCGAAATCACCGGCCCCGTGGACCGGAAGATGATCATCAACGCGCTCAACTCCGGCGCGAACGTCTTCATGGCGGACTTCGAGGACGCCAACAGCCCCACCTGGGACAACGTCGTCCGCGGCCAGCTCAACCTCCGCGACGCCGTCCGCCGCCGCATCTCCTTCACCGCCGACGGCGGCAAGCACTACGCCCTCAACGAGAAGCCCGCCGTCCTCTTCGTGCGTCCTCGCGGCTGGCACCTGCCCGAGCGCCACGTCGAAATCGACGGCAAGCCCATCTCCGGCTCCCTCTTCGACTTCGGCCTCTTCTTCTTCCACAACGTCCGCGAGCAGCTCGCGCGGAACACCGGCCCCTACTTCTACCTGCCGAAGATGCAGAGCCACCTGGAGGCCCGCCTCTGGAACGACGTGTTCCTGCTCGCCCAGGACACCCTCGGAATCCCCCGCGGCACCATCAAGGCCACCGTCCTCATCGAAACGCTCCCCGCCGCCTTCGAGATGGACGAAATCCTCCACGAGCTGCGCGAGCACTCCGCCGGCCTCAACTGCGGCCGCTGGGACTACATCTTCAGCTTCATCAAGACGCTCCAGTCCGACACCAGCGTCGTCCTCCCGGACCGCGGCCAGGTCACCATGGACAAGGCGTTCCTCAACGCCTACTCCCAACTGCTCATCCAGACCTGCCACCGCCGCAATGTCCACGCCATGGGCGGCATGGCCGCGTTCATCCCCATCAAGGGTGACGCCGCCGCCAACGAGGCCGTCCTCGAGAAGGTCCGCGCCGACAAGCTGCGCGAGGTGAAGAACGGCCACGACGGGACGTGGGTCGCCCACCCCGGCCTCGTCGCCCTCGCTCGCGACATCTTCGACGCGAACATGAAGGGCGAAAACCAGCTCTCCAACAAGCGCGAGGACGTCCGCATCACCGAGGCCGACCTGCTCAAGGTCCCCTCCGGCACGCGCACCGAAGAGGGCCTGCGCCACAACCTCCGCGTCGGCATCCAATACACCGCCGCCTGGCTGGGCGGACTGGGCTGCGTGCCGCTCTACAACCTGATGGAGGACGCGGCCACCGCCGAAATCTCCCGCGCCCAGGTCTGGCAGTGGATTCACCACGGCGCCCCGCTCGACGACGGCCGCAAGGTGACCACCGCGCTGTTCCAGACGCTGCTCGCCGAGGAGATGGCCGAGCTGGAGCGCGAAGGCGTCCAGCAGCGCTACGGCGCCGACCACGTGACGCGCGCCCGCGAACTCTTCGAGCGCCTGTCCACCGCCTCCACCTTCGAGGACTTCCTCACCCTGCCCGCCTACGCGGCGCTGGATGCCACCCGCTGAAACCTTTCGTTCTTCTTCAACCCTTCACCGCCGCACCGAGGAGCCTGCGATGTACGACGCCACCACGACGACCCCGGATGCCACTCCCCACGCCAAGCTCCACGCTCGACGCTTCGAGGGCATCACCCGCAACTACACCGACAAGGACGTGCTGAAGCTGCGTGGCACCCTGCCCATCAGCTACACGCTGGCGGAAGTCGGCGCGAAGCGGCTGTGGGAGCTGCTCCACACCGAGGACTACATCAACGCGCTCGGCTCGCTCACCGGCAACCAGGCCGTGCAGATGGTCCGCGCGGGCCTGAAGGCCATCTACCTCTCCGGCTGGCAGGTCGCCGCCGACGCCAACTCCGCCGGACAGATGTACCCGGACCAGAGCCTCTACCCGGTGGACAGCGTCCCCACCGTGGTGAAGAAGATCAACAACGCCCTGCGCCGCGCGGACCAGATCGACCACGCCGAGGGCAAGAGCGACCGCTACTGGTTCGCCCCCATCATCGCCGACGCCGAGGCCGGCTTCGGCGGCCCGCTCAACGCCTTCGAGCTGATGAAGAGCATGATTGAAGCCGGCGCCGCGGGCGTCCACTTCGAGGACCAGCTCGCCAGCGAGAAGAAGTGCGGCCACATGGGCGGCAAGGTCCTGGTGCCCACCAACCACTTCATCCGCACCCTCACCGCCGCGCGCCTCGCCGCCGACGTCATGGGCGTGCCCACCCTGCTCGTCGCCCGCACGGACGCCGACAGCGCCAAGCTGCTGATGAGCGACTCGGACGAGTACGACCACGCCTTCATCGACCGCAAGAACGGCCGCACCTCCGAGGGCTTCTACCGCCTCAACGGCGGCCTCGACTGCGCCATCGCCCGCGGCCTCGCCTACGCGCCCTACGCGGACCTCGTCTGGTGCGAGACCAGCACCCCGGACCTCGCCCAGGCCAAGAAGTTCGCCGAGTCCGTCCGCGAGAAGTTCCCCAACAAGATGCTGGCCTACAACTGCTCGCCGTCCTTCAACTGGAAGAAGAACCTGGACGACGCCACCATCGCGAAGTTCCAGCGTGAGCTGGGCGCCATGGGCTACAAGTTCCAGTTCGTCACCCTGGCCGGCTTCCACGCGCTGAACCACTCGATGTACGAGCTGGCCCGCAAGTACAAGGACCGCGGCATGGCGGCCTACAGCGAGTTCCAGCAGGGCGAGTTCGGCTCGGAGAAGGACGGCTACACCGCCACCCGTCACCAGCGCGAGGTCGGCACCGGCTACTTCGACCAGGTCGCCGAGGTCATCTCCGGCGGCTCCGCCAGCACCCTGGCCCTGCACGAGTCCACCGAGGCCCACCAGTTCTAATCGGGCGCCTTTTTCGCTGATCCATCCGAAGGCCGTGGACTTGGGGCACCCTGCCCGTAAGTCCGCGGCCTTCGGTCGTTTTTCTGGCCAGCGGGCAGGCTCCGCGCGCCCGGACGCAACTTCCCGGGGCTTCGGGCGATAATGTGTGCAGACCTCCGAGAATCGCGCTTCGTGCGCCCTCGGTTTGCCAAGGAGCCCACCATGAGCCGCATCAACAACCTCACCGGTCCTCGGGTCCAGGTCCCCACGCCGCAGGCCAACGCCGCGGCCTCGCGCGCGGGCTTCGGCGCGGTGATGCAGCAGCACAACAACAACATGATGTCGGCGGCGAACCGCCCGGGTGATCCGCTGATGTCCACGGGCGGCCTCGTGGTGCAGTCGGCGCTCAACTCCGTGGGCGGCTCCTCGCACGGCGGGCTGCTGAACTCCTACCTGTCGGCCGTGGGCCGTCCCCCCGTGGCCAAGGACGCCAGCTCCGCGGACGGCGCGCAGGCCGCGTCCACGCCGGCGGCGGGCTCCAAGGAGGCGGAGGAGCAGAAGGTGATGATGGAGTTGGCGGAGCTGTCCGCCGCGACGCTGAGCAACTCCATCTTCCACATGGGCAACCGCACGAAGGTGTCGCTGGATTAGTCGCTAGCGCTTCTTCGTCGTCTTGCGCTCGGCGCGCTTGAGGTACTCGGCGCGCTGGCCCTGCTGGAGGTCCCCGGCGCCATCATACGGATGGCCCACCTCCGTGCGCTGACCGCCGTCCTGCCCCGTGATGTCGTTGAGGAACTCGGCGCGCCCCTCGGCGGGCACCCGGTCTCCATCCGCCTCCGGGTCCTTCTGCTTCTCGGGGTCCAGGGGGATTCCGAGCGGCGTCTGGAGATACTCCTTCGGGTCCATGGGGGTCGCTCCTTCGAGGGTGCACTCAGCCCGTGACTCGAAGGTGGGGACGACGGGACGCTTCGCGCAGCGAGAGAGCCGGCGAGCAGCCCCCCGTCACCTCAGTTGAGGTACTTCGGGCGAGGCGGCGTCGCGGGCTGCTGGCGCATCATCTCCAGGCCCTGGCGCGTGAGGATGAAGCGCACCACGCCGGAGCCGCGCTCCGTCTCGATGTCCGCCTCGAAGGCAGGCCCGGCGATGCCGCCGAGCGCCACGTCCTTGCGCAGGTTGCGCACCTTGCCGCTCAGCATGTCCCCGGCGACGTCCTTCGCGCCCTCTCCCCGCTCGTGCAGCTCGTACGCCGTCTGGTGCAGCGTCATGGCGAGCGAGGGCGTCAGCGGCTGGGAGCTGAAGAGGACGGAGATGAGCAACCAGTAGGGAGGGGTCTCGTCGGAGGACATCGCGCACCCATCCTAATCGCCTGAGCGCTCGCGGGCCCGAGGAAGTGACGCGGGCAAGGGACGCTAGCCCGCCCGGGGCCTTCGTCGCGAGGCGATGCCCTCCGCCAGCGCCACCTGCTGCTTCCAGTGGCCATACAGCCGGCCCTGGGAGGCGAGCGTGTCCAGCTTGCGCTGCGTCTCCTCATCCACCCGCCCTGGCGCGGCGTCGCGATAGGGCGTGCCGGGCAGCGGCATGAAGGTGTGTCCGTGGACGCGCGCGCCCAGCTTCCCCAGCTTTTCCATCAGGGAGACAGTGGCCTCCACGTCCTCGGGCGTCTCGCCCGGGAGGCCGAGGATGAAGTCCACGTTGGGGACGAAGCCGCCCTCCACCGCGAGCCGCGTGGCGCGCACCACCGTCTCCACGTCATGGCCGCGGCGCGTGGCCTGGAGGATGCGCTCGGAGCCGGACTGCCCGCCGATGATGAGGTTGTCGTTGTGGACGTAGCGCTTGAGGACCGCGAGCGCCTCCGGTGTGACGTGCTCGGGACGGACCTCCGAGGGGAAGGTGCCGTAGTACACGCGCCCATCGGGAGCCATGGCCTCGCGCACGGCGGCGAGCAGCTCCTCCACGGCGGCCAGGTTCATCGTCTCGTCGGCGGTGCCGTAGGACATGGACGTGGGCGTGATGAAGCGGATGTCCCGCCGCCCCGAGCGCCGCAGCTCTCGGGCCCAGTGCGCGATGTTGGCCACGGAGCGATGGCGGAAGCGCGCCTTGCTCATGAAGGGCGTCTGGCAGAAGCGGCACGCGTAGATGCAGCCGCGCGTAATCTCGATGGCGCCGAACATGGCGTGACGGGCCGCGAAGGGAGGGAAGTCGTCGAGCTTCACGCCCTCGCCCCGGCCGTGCTGCACCAGCTTGCCGTCCTTCAGGTGGGCCACGCCGTGCGTGTCACGCGGGTCTTCTCCGCGCTGCACGCGCCCGAGCAGCTCGCGCAGCGAGTACTCGCCTTCCCCAATCGCGATGAGGTCGAAGCCGGCCTGGAGCGTCTGGACGGGCTCGGCCGTCGCGTGGACTCCGCCCGCGATGCAGAGGACGGAGCGGCCCTCCAGTCGCTCGCGCACCCACGCGAGTTCCTCCGCGGAGACGGCGAAGCTGGCGGAGTAGAAGGACCACGCGGCCACCACCGTGTCGCCCGCGTCGGCGCGCTCCTTCACGGTGGAGAGCAGCGTCTGCCTGTCGCGAGGGAAGAACAGCTTCACGTCCGCGAGCGCGGGGTCGGATTCGACGGCGCCCGCCAGCACGGTGAAGGCGTACTTGCCCGGGTACTGATAGCTGAGGACGAGCGAGATGGGACGGTGCGGCACCATGAGCGTCCACCATGATGCCACATGGCCCCAGCCGCGAGGACTCCGAGAGAGCAGGCGACTCAGCGCGCGGCGGGGGCGGGCCGGACGAGGTCGAGCACCTTGCCGGTGAACTCGGAGAACTCCAGGGCCTCGTCGGGAACGCGCTCATCGGAGTCCGACATGCGCACGGCCACGAGGTCGTACTTCGGCAGCACGAGGACACGCTGTCCGCCCTGGCCAATCGCCGCGAAGCCGCTGGGCGGGCCCTCCACGTTCTGTTTGAAGTTGTAGGGAGCGGACTTCTCCATGAAGTCAGTGAGCAGGGAGGCGTCTCCCAGCTTCTCCACGAACGTGGCCAGGAACACGCCCTGCGGAATGGGGCGGTCCGCGATGTCCCGCAGCCGGGCCAGCGGAGCCTCGGGGAAGCCGTTGCGTCGAGCCTGCTCCAGCATGTCCGTACCGAGCGTGACGGACATGCCCTGCTCGTAGAGGAGCCACCAGAGCAGTCCCCCCGTGGGCGTGTGCGGCTGAGCGGGAGCACCGCCCAACGCCTGGATGTACGACGCGCTCAGGACACGCTGGCCCTTCCACGTGCCGCCCTGGAGCAGCATCTGCCCCACCTTGGCGAAGTCCACGGGATGGAGCTGCAGGCCCGCCATGCCCACGGGGTTGCCCGACGGGTCCTTGTCCCAGCGAAAGTCGCGGATGCCGAGCGGCGTGAAGAGCTTCCGCGCGAGATACACATCCATCTTCTCACCCGACGCGCGCTCCACGATGCCCGCGACGAGATTGGTGGCCTTGTTGTTGTACGCATGCTTGCTGCCGGGCTCGTCCACCACCTCGGAGTCCAGCGCGTAGCGCACGAAGTCCTTGGACTCGTAGATGTCGAAGGCGGTGCGATTCGAGGCCAGTCCCGACGTGTGATTGAGCAGGTGCTTCAGCGTCACCTTGCCCTTGAGGCCGTCCTTCCACTCGGGAAAGAAGGTGGAGACCGGAGTGTCCACGGACGGAATCTTCCCCTCGTCGATGAGCAGGCCGATGGCCAGCGCCACCATGCCCTTGGTGGCGGACATGGCCTCGATGCGATGCGTCTCGCCGCCGAAGTACCACTCCCCCACCAGCTTGCCGTGACGCAGCAGCACGAGTCCCGCGGAGCCCGACTTCTCGGCGGCCTTCAGCAGCTCCTCCAACGCGGGCTCAGACAGTCCGGCCTCGCGCGGAGAGCTTCGCTCCAGACCTTCGCCCACGCCCCAGGTGCGCCGGGCCTCCAGCGCGTTCTTCCGGGCGCGCTCCACCAACGCGTCGTAACCCGGCAGTGTGCGCAGCGAGGCCAGCGCCTTGGCGTGAAGCAGGCCCGCCGGGTCGGCCAGTCCCTTGTCGAGCGCCCGCTCCAACCAGGTCATGGCCATGGCCGTATCGCCCGAAGCAGCGGCCATGCCCGCGGCGGCGCGAGCCACCTCCTCGAACTGGTGTCCCGCGTCCCACACCTGTCGCAGCTCGGCGTGCCCCTTCGCCGCGTCCCCCTCGTGCTGGGCCATCCAGGCCCGCGTCATCGCGGCGCTGGCCTCTGGAGAAGACACCGTCGAGGCCGCGGCGGCCGCTGGAGGAGAGACCGGCTGGGAGTGGGCGCAAGCCAGCAGCGCGCAGAGCGGCAGGAACAGGGCACGTCGTGACACGAAGGACTCCAGGAGAGCGACGGGGGTGTGGGGTACCGCGACAACCAGTTGCCTGGCTGGCGAGAGAACGCTTCGCCTTCCGTCGCATTTCATTACGCCGTGTAAAGGGACACACGGACGTGTCCCCTGGCGCGCGCCCCTCGGCCGTGTTCCTGGAGGACGTCAGCCGACGGACGACGCGAGAAGTTCCCACGCGGCGCGTACGTGTCGCTCCTGCGTCATCGAGGCCCCGATGGCCATCCGCAGCACGTAGCGAGCAGGCGCCCCCTCCACCGCATGCAGCACGGTGTGTGAGAGGAACATCTTGCCCGAGGCATTCACCCGCTCCAGCAGCTCCCGGTTGCGCGCGTCCGTGGCCTGAGGAGGCTCGCCAGGCAGCGGCTTCAAACGGAAGCACACCAGTGACAATGAGCGGGGCACGGCCACCTCGAAGCGCTCATCCTCGGACACCCACGACTCGAAGCGCTCCCCCAGCCGCACGTGCTCACGGATGTGGGCCCGCAGGCCCTTCGCGCCATAGTGACGCAGCACGAACCACAGCTTCAGCGCACGGAAGCGGCGCCCCAGCGGCACCTGCCAGTCGCGGTAGTCGATGACGGCGCCGCTCGCGCTCGCGGCGTTGCGCAGGTACTCCGGCGTCACGCTGAGCGCATCGAGCAGCGCCTTCCTGTCGCGCGTGTAGAAGGCATTGCAGTCGAAGTTGGTGAGCAGCCACTTGTGCGGATTGAACGCGAGCGAGTCCACCCCGGACATGCCATCGAGCAGGTCCCGGTGCTCGGGGCACACCAGCGCCGCGCCCGCCCAGGCCGCGTCGACATGCAGCCAACCGCCCGACGCACGCATGGGCGTGCGGGCCATCACCTCGCCCACCGCGCGAACCGGGTCCGCGGCGCCCGACGACGTGCTCCCCACGGTGGCGCACACGAAGAAGGGCACGCGCCCCGCATCGAGGTCCTCGCGGATGGTGCGCTCCAGCAGTTCCGGCCGCATCCCGTAGCGGGCACTCGTCTCGATGAGCCGCACATGCGTCGTGTCCTCGGCGCCGTGGGCGACTCCGCACAACATGGCCGCCTTGAGCACGGAGGAGTGCGCCTGCGTGGACGCATAGGCCACCCACTCGGAATCAGCGGGAGCGCCGTGACGACGGGCGCGCTCGCGAGCGGCCACCATGGCGACGAGCGTGGCCTCGCTCGCGGTGCCCTGGATGACACTGCCTCCGGTGGCGGAGGTGGAACGGAAGTCCTCGGGCAGGCCCGTCAGCTCCGCGAGCCAGTCGAGCACCCGCGTCTCCAGCTCCGTCGCGGCGGGACTGGTGGACCAGAGCATGCCCTGCACGCCCAGGCCCGCGGACAGCAGCTCTCCGAGCACGGCGGGCCCGGAGGCATTCGCCGGGAAGTACGCGAAGAAGGACGGTGACTGCCAATGCGTGAGCCCCGGCAGGATGATGTCCTCCAGGTCCTTGAAGATGCCTTCCCAGCCGGCCTCGCCCGCGAGCCCCTCCTCGGGAGGATGCTCGGGTAGCTTCGACGCGACGCCACCAGGCGCCACCTGGGAGCGCACCGGGAAGGACTCCAGCCGCGCCTGATAGTCGGCAATCCAGTCCACCATCCGGTGACCGAGCTTCCGGAACTCCTCCGGGCTCAGGTGGGGCACGCCTCCATCACCGCCAGTCGAGTCATCGCGCATGCGCGGTTCCTGACACGGGCCCCGTGAAGCTTCAAGCGACGCACAGCGCCATCCTTTCAGGAAATGCACTTATTCACGTTTTCCCAGCATTGATATGGGAAGAGTCATGGTTTGCTCGGGGGCATGACTCCAGACACCACGAGACGTGCTCCGATGTTTCGAGGGCTCGGCCTGTACGGCGTGCTCGCGCTGACCTTCGCCGCGCTGTGCTGGCCCACGCAGGCCCACGCGCAGGCCTGGTCCCTGACGAGCGCACAGCGGCAGGCGTTCCTCCAGTACTACGCGCCCGTCATCCTCAAGCGCGGCAACGGGAACGATGGGCGGCACGGCTATGACTGGGTGACGAACTTCGACTTCGACCGGGATGGGAACTTCTCGAACAACAAGCTGAACTGGAAGCAGATCCCCCAGTACGTCGACGCGTCTCGTACAGGCCCCAGCGCCTATGACGGTTGGCGCATCCGGCCGACGCTGTACACGTCGCTCATCGAGTTCATGGACGGAGGCAAGAACCTCGTCCTCATCTACCACGTGTATCACGCGCTCGATAAGAACGCGGCCGGGGACTACCAGCTCCACGACTGGGAGCGGGTGGAGCTGCTCGTCCAGAACGTGGTGGGCAACCCGGGCAGTGGTGAGTCCGTTGCTTACGGAGTGGTGACGCAGCACAAGCGCAACGTCGTGCGCCGTGCGGGGCACGTGGACCTGAACTTCATGCAGACGGCCACGGGCAAGCACCTGCTCATCTGGCAGGCGGAGTGGTCCGACAAGCTGGCGGCGGCGCATGGACAGGAGCTGCGCTTCTGCACGGACCCCTACTCGTTCTTCGCGGGCCGCATGGCGAGCGCGGGCAAGGCGGAGGCCGGGGTCAACAACGATGGTAGGAAGAACGTGCACTACGCCTTCGTGCCGGAGGGTTCGGCGGACGCGGTGGCGGCGTTCGGCGCGCGGGCGCTCACGTATGCGACGGCGGACGCGCTGGCGAGCCGCTACGACAACGGGAAGACCGTCACCTGGCCCAACGTGAAGCGAATCACGTACGAGCTTCAGGACCTCGCGGACATCCTGCCCACGCACTGGCAATACGGCGGCTACACGACGCACTGGAAGGACACGTCCCCCATCGACTTCTGGCTGGAGAGCGCCATTGTCAACGAGGCGGGACAGGCGGAGGTGAGCGCGGGGATGCAGCGCTTCTTCCCGCAGACGCGCGACATCGAGAACGAGGATGACCGCGAGGGCTACATCGCGAAGAAGTGGCTGCTGGGCACGTTCGAGCTGAACGACAGCGCGTCCGACTTCGGCGGGGGTGGCTCGAATGCGTTCCACGACAATGCCTATGCCAGCAGCGTGGCGGACTCTCGCGGCCAGACTCGGGCGAGCGCGAGCGGCTACGGCACGTCGCCGGGTTCCTTCTGGTGGCAGCACGACTACTTCGTGCACACGGGCTTCACGGACTCGAAGGATGGCGTGGAGCATGGCTTCTGGCTGCCGGGCGCGTGGTACTCGCCAACGAGCGGTGGCTTCGACGGGCGCTGGGTCCAGCTTTTCGAAGACAGGCCCGGCCTGGAATCAGGGCAGCGCTGAGCCGAGCCACTTCACTCGGCCACGACACCCCGCCGCACCAGCTCGCGGAAGAAGCGCGCGGCCGGGTCGGCGTGGGTGCGCTCGTGCCAGCACATCGAGATTCTGACGGAATGTGAGGGATGCGGCGCGTCGACCGGATGCACCGTGAGACGCGCGCCGTGCTCGTGTACGAGCGACTCTGGCAACGTCGCGACCAGGTCGGTCGCGGCGACGACCGCCGCTGCCGCGGTGAACGTGGGCACCGTCATGACGACCTCCCGCGGGATGCCCGCCCGTGCGTAGGCGGCTCCAACGGCATCACCGAAGCCCTTTCCCGGCACCATCTCCACGCGGACATGCCGGAGTCCCCCCAGCGCCCGTGCCGACTGGCGCTTGCCCAGCACCGGGTGCCCTCGGCGAGCCACGAGCACGGTGCGCTCCGTCAACAACGGCTCGAAGTGCAGACCTGCTCCCTGTCCCGCCACGCCCAGGTGCAAATCCACCTGCCCCGACCCCAGGTCCCCTAGCGAGACGAGGGAATCGATACCGACCACGCCCAGGCGCGCGTTCGGCAGCTCCTTGCGCATCAGCGCCGCGATTCGCGGCACCCACGTGAGCTGTCCCGCATCGGCGATGGCCAGGGTGAAGGTCTGCTTGCACCGCAGCGGCTCGAATGGGACTTCATGGAGCGCGAGCTCCATCTCTCGAAGCCCACGGCCAATGGCGGGGGCCAACGCGAGCGCTCTCGGCGTGGGGACGATGCCACGTCCCTTCCGCGTCACGAGTGGGTCCCCGAGCAGGGCACGGAGCCGGGCCAGACTGTTGCTGATGGCCGACGGCGTGACATGGAGCCGCTCGGACGCTCGGACCACGCTGCGCTCGGTGAGCACGGTGTGGAGGACCAGGAGGAGATTGAGGTCGATGGCCCCTATCTGAATGCTCATGGTTCGTGAGGTTACTGCTCACGAATCATCACGGCCAGGAAGGTCTCACCGGCCGCATATTGGGCGCATGCACAGACTGCTCGGCTGGCTCGTCACCGGCACGCTCATCGCGTGCCACACGTCTCCACCTGTCCTCCCCCAGCGCACGCCCATGCCCGCCACCCACCAGGCCCCCGTCCTCGACTCCTTCATCTCCTACCGAGAGGAGGGCACCGGCTCGCCCATCGTGTTCCTCCACGGCAACCCCACGTCTTCGTACGTGTGGCGCAACGTGACTCCACAGCTCGCCGACCGGGGCCGCTGCCTCGCGCCCGACCTCATCGGGATGGGGAGCTCCGGCAAACCCGACATCGCCTATCGCTTCGCGGACCACGCGCGGTACCTCGACGCCTGGTTCGACGCGCTCGACCTGCGCGACGTCGTGCTCGTCGGCTACGACTGGGGCGGAGTGCTCGCCCTGGACTGGGCCTCGCGACATCCGGACCGCGTGCGCGGCGTCGTGGTCTTCGAGACATTCTTCCGGTCGATGAACTGGAGCGACTCGACGCCACAGGGTGAGCAACTGTTCCGCGCGCTGCGTACGCCCGGCGTCGGCGAGAAGATGGTGCTGGAGCAGAACGAGTTCCTCGCACGCTCCCTCTCCAATGGCGTCAAGACGGGCCTCACCGAGAGCGCCCGCGAGGCCTACTATGCCCCCTACCCCAATGCCGCGTCACGGCGCCCCATGCTTCAGTGGCCGCGTGAGCTTCCCATCGAAGGAGAACCCGCCGATGTCATCGCCGTCATCGAGCGCTATGACGCGTGGCTTGCCCATCCCTCCGTGAAGCCCGCACTCCTCCTGACGTTCGGGGACACCGGCCTGAGCGCGCCGAAAGTCATCGAGTGGGTACGCAAGTCCCTCCCGGGCCTCGAAATCGTTCCGCTCCCCCCGGCGGGACACCACGCGCCGGAGGACGCGCCCGACGACATCGCCCGAGCGCTCCGCAGTTGGCTCGACCGTCACGGTTGGTGAGCCTCCTTCACCCTCCGCGCACGAGAAGCAGCCCGAGCGCGACCTCGACTCACCGAGCGCCGAACAAGGCTCGCTCGACCTCCGTCACGAGCGAGTCCGTTCCCCAAGGCATCGGCGCATCCCAGCTCCGTCCCGTGCGGTGCATGAGCCAGGACTCGAGATGCGCCAGGACGAGGTTGGCGGTCTCCGTCCGCGTCAGCAGGCCCGCCAACGCGCACGCCCAGCCATCCTTCTCGCCGAACAGGACACGGTCGATGACCTGGGACAGCTCATCGTCCGACACATCCTCGCCCCCAGCCTGCTCCGCCATGCGTCGCGCATAACCAACAAGCGCCACCATGTCGGGGGCGGCCGGAGTATCGCCATGCGCTCCCATGGCACCTACTATCTCCAGGCCACGCGCCCGGGTCCATCGCTCGCGTCCATGCACACGCCCCTTCAGCGCAGGTCGAGAAGCCCCGCGTCGGTGACCTTCTCGAGGCCGCTCAACCAGGCGGACTCGTCCGTGTCGTTGTCGTACACGTTGAGGACACCGCCCCTTGCGTACAGGACGAGCGTTCGCCCGTCCTCGCTGATGTCGTGCACCCCCTCCATACCTTGAGCCTTCAGCTCACGGACCTCATCCCCGTCGAGCGAGTACTCATACAGTTGGGAAACGCCGGTGGAGAAGTAGTTGCTCTCGATGAAGTACGCCGTCCTGCGCCGCGCGCTCGCCGCCGCGATTCCGAAGCCGCTGCAGTACGTCTCATGGGTCCGCCAGACCTTCTCCTGACCGGTGCGCAGGTCGAGGCGACGATAGGTGGCCGAGTCCGCACCTTCGCAGTTCATACCCTCGTCCTGCGTCCCCTCGCGGTAGAAGATCATCGAGTCCCCGAGCACCACGGGTGTCAGCAGTCCCTTCCGATTCTGTTTCATGGGGGAGCCCAGCTTCCAGGGCTTCGTGCCCGTGGGGTCCAGCGTGGCGACCCGGACTCCGCCACGCTCGTGCCTCACCACGGTGCGCGACTCCCCCAGGACCAGGTCATTGCTCGCGGTGTCCGTCACATGCGCGGGCAACACGCGAACGCCCTCCGGCTTGGGCCCGAAGCTCCAACTCCACCAGTCCGCGGTGGTCAAGGTCCCGTTAGCGACGAGCACACGAGAGCCGTCTGCCGTGAACAACTCGGGACGCTGCGAGTGCTGGACCTGATTGCTGGTCCACTGCGCCGGGACTCCGGGGGTGATGGCCACGACGCCCTCCAGGTCCCCCATCACGAGCAGGTTGCCCTCCTTGGCGCGACCCGCTTTGTCGGTGGGCACATCGACCTTCCGACCCGACAGCGTCATGCTCACCAGTCGAGTCGTACCGATATCCCCGCTGACCGAAACACCCATCGCCCAGCGTCCCGTGGGTGGATGCACGGCGAGGTACCAGAACGAGCACGGCTCGGTCTCCCGAAACAACTTGCCCTTGTCGGGCCCACCCAACATCCGGTGCTCCTCGACCTGTTCGCAGTCCGCGAGGGTTCGCGAGCCCCGCGAGTCGATATGGAGGACCTTCCCAGGGACCAGGGCAATCAGTGGCACCGGGGACACGGTGGCGGCGGGAGACACAGGGGTTTCGGCCCACGCCGTCGCGGACGTGGCCAACAGTGCGGAGAGCACCGTGCTGCGCAAGATGTCGTGCATACACCTGATGACGGACTCACCTGTGCTGTATTCACCATGCGTGTGATTGTTCCACCGGAGCGGTTGAGCGCCCCGGGGTTCAGCGCACGCCGCGCGGCCCCTTCGGCGGCCGGGGTCGCCGCGCACCGTGCAGGTCCGCGAACAACCGGTCCGCGAGTTGCTTCAGGGCCCGCGGGTCATCGCCACCGAGCCGCAGCCTCAGCCGCGCGGGGTTCTCATCGAACCAGGCATGCACACTGAGCGGCCCCGCCTGCAAACAGGCCACGCGGCCCAGCAATGGCAGGACAGGCACGAACCCGGCGCGCTGCAGCAGCGCCACGGCCCGCGGCAACACCCCGCTTCCCTCGCAGCCCTGGGTCACCACTTCGTGGTGCGCACGGAGGCGCAGCTCGAAGTGGCTGAACACGCTCGTGGTGATGCGTTCGCCGAAGGTCTCGTGGGACTCGACGGGTAATTGCAAGTCGAGCGAAACACCCTGCTCCAGCACCACGAGCGGCACGTCATCATCCTCGGCGCGCCGCAGGTCGAGGTAGTGGTCATACAACGCCACCTGCGACTCGTCGGTTTCGAGGGCCACGGGGAAGAAGCGGCTGGACAGCGCGTCGTCGTCCTCGCCGAGCCGCTCTGCGATGGCGGAGAAGCGGTGGTCCTGCGTGGCGCCAAACGGACAGTAGTCGTTGCTGCTACCCCCCATCCGCCGCAGGAACTCCACATAGAACCCAGGCAGGGTGACGTCCCGTCCGGCGGTCAGGGTCGCGATGGCGGCGTCCGGCACCCCCTCCAGCCGGGACAGGAACACCGGGTCGCGCTGCCGGATGAACTCGAACACCAGGGGCCAATCCATGAGAGGGTTTCTCCTGAGCAGCACGCCAACCGGACACGGAGCAACGATTTCAGGCTTCGCTCGCCACGGCGACGTCCTGCTCCAACGCCTCCCGGACCTCCTGGAGCGCCCCCAGCGCGGTCTTCAGTGACGCCACGGACACCCGGCCTCCCACCTTGTTCGCCCAGGCCAGTTGACGCGCCTCCACCTCGCGCAGCCGCTCGCGCCCCTTCGTCGTCAGGGCGATGAGCTTGGCCCGGCGGTGGTGCGGGTTGTCCTGGTACTCGACCAGCCCCTCGGCCTCCAGCGCGTCCGCCGTCTGCTGCACGCTCTGCCGGGTCAATCCAATGGTGCGCGCCACGTTCGCCACCGGCGTCGGCTCATGGTCCACCACACCCAGCACCTGCCAACGCGCGCTCGTCAGCCCCGACGGCTCGGAGAGGCGCTCACCCGCCGCGAGCAGCAGGCCGTTGTTCCGGAAGATTTCGAGCACCAGGTCCGTGAACGTCGACCCGGCCGTCGTGTATTTCGCCATGGACAGAAGGCTGTCTGATTGACAGATGGCTGTCAATCAACCGCGTCTCCCGCGCTTCCGAAACTCCCGTGAATTTCCGGAGGCCCGTGACGTCCCAGGAGCGCACCCACGCCTCCAGGAGCCCGTGATGCTTCGCGCCCTCGCCGGACTTCTTCCCCTGTGTCTGCTCGCCACCGCCTGCGGAACCTCGGCTCGACAGCAGGCGCTGCTGGAGCGCCGGGAGGCCATCCGCGCTTCCAATGACGCCTTCGCCGCGGAGGAGCTCGCCCACTACCGGGGCAAGAGCGGCTTCCAGGAGACCCGCTGGGGCATGTCCCCCGACGAGGTCCGCGCGCTCCATCCCGAGGCCCGGACGACTTCGTCCCAAGGCGACCTTCGCGTCACCACCCGCGTCACGGACCGCCTGGCGACGGTGGACTTCAAATTCACCCTGAACAAGCTCGCCACCGTGTCGCTGCGCTTCGACACCGACGCGCCCCTGCGCGAGGACTTCGGTGCGCTCTCGGAGCTGCTGAGCATGAAGTATGGCGCGCCCACCTCGCGTCGGGACACGGCCGAGGACGCGGAGGAGCGCCTGCGCATGGCGGAGTCCCTTAACCTGAGCCTGGGCGAGGGCACGAGTTTTTCCCGGACCACCGGGGACGACCACGCCTACGAGGAGCGGCGTCGCATCGAGGCGCTCGCGGCCAGGACGGACTACCAGTTGGAGAAGACGTGGAAGGACTCGGAGACGAAGCTCCAGCTCTCCGGTTGGCAGCAGCCCGACTCCAAGCGGCTCACCCTGAACTATGTGAGCCGCTACCTCGAGCCCCACCTGAGCAAGCGCTCCGAGACCCAGGACCTGGACCTGGAGCTCAAGCGCGCGCAGGCCCAGGAGCTGTGAGCGCGGACCCAGGACTCGGGAGCTTCAGCGGCGAGCCCCCGAGTCCGCGTCGATGAGCACAGCGTCCCAGCGAGAGCCTCAAGCGCGCCGGCGACGCACCCAGGCCAGGCCCATCAACCCCAGGAGCGCGAGCCCCGCGAGCGGCCCGCCAGCGCTGTTGCAGCCCGCGGCCTCCCCGTCCGTGCCATCCGGAGTCACACCCGTGGGAGGCAGCACTCCGCCGGGTCCCTCCTCCGGCAACGTGCCCGCATCGCTCCCAGGCGACGTGCCCGCGTCCTTGGGCTCCTCCGGCTCCGGGTCGACCGGCGGTCCCGCGTCCACCGTGGGCGTGCCCGCGTCCGTCGGGGGAGGAGGGCCCGCGTCCACCGTGGGCGTCCCCGCATCCGCGGGAGGAGGCGTGCCCGCATCCGGCGTGGGCGGGGGCGTCGTATCCAGCACGTCCGCCAGCGTCGTCGCCTGGATGAAACCGTCGTGGTACAGCACGCCCACCGGCTTCACCGTGTCGCTGCGATACAGGCCCAGCTTCAGATAGTTGTTCTGGCCCGCGTACATCGTCACGGCGCTCTTCTTCGCCAGCACCTTCTCCTTGTTGTGCCAGAGCTCCACGAAGCCCGTGCTCGCCTTGGAGGACCACTTCACGTGCAGGATGAACTCGTGCCACACGCCGCGCTGGAGCTTGCCGCGCCATGGAATGGTGGAGTCGTAGTTGAGCGCCATGCGAATCTCCTCGCCGCGCACGTAGAACTCCAGCGGCGGTGAGCCGCAGCACCCGTCATGGTGCCACTGCGTGAAGAGCTGCCACGTGTCCACGCTGGGGAAGTCCGCCGCGAACATCACCTTCCAGCGGTAGAAATACTCGGAGCCTTCCTTCTCCTTGCCCTGGTACACCAGCTCGTTGCGATTGCCGCTGGAGTTGATGGGGTCGTCGCCCTGCTTCACCGTGACTTTGAGCGCGTACTTGCCCTCCGCCACCGGGTTCGTCACCACCAACAACCGGTCCGAGCTCACCACCTGCTCGCTCGAGTATTGCGAGCGGTTGCCCGTCTCGAAGTCACCGCGCCACACGACTCCGGCGAACGCCAGACTGGGGAGCATCCACATCGCAAGCATTCCAGGAACAAAGACTCTCAATGGCACGTGTCCTTGCGAAGGTTTGAAAGCCAACGGTCGACACACGGTAGCCGAAAGCATTCCACGCTTCATTCCCCCCACCATTTCTTCCCACTCGCCTGACAACAGGGCGAGCGTCCAGTCAGGGGGTTGGACGTTTGATATATGTTTCACCCCGCGCGAGCCCGTGCGTGGGCCACGCGTGCCTGCCAGGGCGGATAGTTCACCTAATGACTCAGCGCGTCACACAAGGAAACAAGCGAGCGTGAGCTGACCGCCGGCAGGTGGTGTGGTGTATGGTCCCCACCCCTTCCGGCGCCCATTCCAGGGGCGTCCCGGGTGCACCCATGCTTGTCCTGCGTGACGTCCAGAAGACCGACCTGGCCGGCCTCAAGCGGCTCGCCGCCGTGCTCAACACGGTGAACCTGCCGAACAACGAGGAGACGCTCGAGAACATCATCGACAAGTCGGTGAAGAGCTTCGCCGGGAAGGTGAAGAACCCCTTCGAGCGGGAGTACCTCTTCGTCCTCGAGGACGTGCGCAACGGGCTCATCATCGGCACGTCGATGATCATCGCCCAGCACGGCACGTACGAGGCGCCGCACATCTATTACGAGGTGAGCGAGCGGGAGCACTACTCCGCCTCCCTGGAGCGGCACCTGCGGCACAAGGTGCTGTCCATCGCCTACAACTACGAGGGCCCCACCGAAATCGGCGGCCTCGTGGTGGACCCGCCGTACCGGGCCACGCCGGACAAGCCCGGCAAGCAGCTGTCCTACGTGCGCTTCCTCTTCCTCGCCATGCACCGCCGGCTGTTCCGCCCGCGCGTGCTGGCGGAGCTGCTCCCGCCCCTGCTCCCCGACGGGCGGAGCCTCTTGTGGGAGGCGTGCGGCAAGAAGTTCACCGGCCTGACGTACCTGGAGGCGGACCGCCTCAGCCGGCAGAACAAGGAGTTCATCAAGGAGCTGTTCCCCGCGTCGGACATCTACGCGTCGCTCTTCCCGGACCGCGTGCAGAAGGTGCTGGGCGAAGTGGGCCCGCAGACGCGCGGCGTGCAGCGCATGCTGGAGCGCATCGGCTTCCGGTACGTGGAGCGCATCGACCCGTTCGACGGCGGTCCGCACTTCGAGGCCAACACCTCCGACGTGTCGCTGGTGCGCAAGTACCGCACGGTGAAGCTCGCGGACGAGGACTTCGAGATGGAGGGGGACGACATCCTCGTCGCCTACGAGCGCGAGTCCGGTCGCAACCGCTTCCGCTCGGTGCGCTGCCAGGCCCGGCTCGACAACACGGTGGCCTACCTGCCCGCCCGCGCCAAGGAAATCCTCGGCGCCGACGCGGGCGCGAAGCTGTCCATCATCCCCTTCGAATAACCCGCGCCCATCTCACGGCCGGCGCACCACCCGGTGCGCCCCGCGCAAGAGCGCCAACCACCGCGCTCCAGCCTCCAGCGCCGGGCCGCGCGCCTCCGCGAGCGCCAGCGCCAGGTGAGTGTCCGCGCGGACGTCATCCAGCGACGTGGGGTCCAAATCCAGCGTGCCCCCGCCCACCAGCGCCACGCGCACCCAGGCGTGGGGCCGGGCCGGGCCGCCGTCCACCACCAGCAGCCCGTGCACCAGGGCCACCTTCACGCCCTTCTCCCGCGCCCACGCCGCGAAGCGAAGCGCGTGCGCCAGACA
>NZ_VIFM01000021.1 GCF_006636215.1 Myxococcus llanfairpwllgwyngyllgogerychwyrndrobwllllantysiliogogogochensis
CTGGGAATCTCCGAGGTCATCGCGGGGGTGTTGCCGGAGGGGAAGGGGGACGTGGTGAAGCGGCTTCAGAAGGAGGGCCGCGTGGTGGGCATGGCGGGGGACGGGGTCAACGATGCGCCGGCGTTGGCCCAGGCGGATGTGGGCATCGCCATGGGGACGGGCACGGACATCGCGATGGAGAGCGCGGGTGTCACGCTGGTGAAGGGTGACTTGAGGGGCATCGTCCGGGCGCGGCGGCTGAGCCAGGGCTCACTGCGCAACATCCGGCAGAACCTCTTCTTCGCCTTCATCTACAACCTGCTGGGGGTGCCCCTGGCGGCGGGGGTGCTGTACCCCTTCTTCGGCCTGCTCCTGAGCCCCATCTTCGCCAGCGCGGCGATGAGCCTGTCCTCGGTGTCCGTCATCGTCAACGCCCTCCGGCTGCGGCGGCTGAAGCTGTAGGCGGAAGGGGGCCTTCCGTGTGGGTGCCGACTGCTCGGCCCCCGGCGGGAGGCCCGGGCGCTCACGGGAAGGCGTGCACTGGCCGTGCGCGCCATTAGACTGCGTCTCATGAGCTCCCGCGAGGAGGCGCGCACCCCAGGTGCGGCCGCCGGTCACGTCTCCGTCGTTCACCTGCCGAATGCCTGGTTCATCCTCTGTGCGTCGCGAGAGCTGGGCGACAAGCCGCTGGCGCGCACGCTTCAGGGCACGCCGCTCGTCCTCTTCCGGGGCGAGGGCGGCAAGCCTGGCGCGTTGATGGACCGCTGCCCTCACCGCAATGTGCCCCTGTCGCTGGGGCGGGTGAAGGAGGGGCAGCTCCAGTGCGGCTATCACGGCTGGCGCTTCGACACGGGAGGGCAGTGCCGCGCCATTCCGGGCTTCCTCGGCGAGCCCGAGGCCCGTACCCGCTGCGCGACGTCCTATGCGACGCGTGAGCAGGATGGCTTCGTCTGGGTGTACTCCACGCCGGGCGTGGAGCCGACGACGGAGCCGTTCCGTTTCCCACTGCTGGACGCGCGCGACTACACCACGGTGAGGCGCGTGCTGCGTGCGCCGGGCTCGCTGCATGCGACGCTGGAGAACACGCTCGACGTGCCGCACACGGCCTACCTGCACGGGGGCCTGTTCCGCACGGAGGAGAAGCGCAACGAGATTGACGTGGTGGTGCGCCGGAGCGCGGACCGGGTGGAGGCCGAGTACATCGGTGAGCCTCGTCCCAGTGGAGTCGTGGGTCGGCTGTTGGCTCCGGGTGGCGGCGTGGTGCAGCACTTCGACCGCTTCCTGATGCCGTCCATCGCGCAGGTGGAGTACCGCATCGGCGAGGGCAGCCACATCATCGTGACCTCGGCGATGACGCCCGTGGCGGACTGGGACACGCTGGTCTACGCGGTGGTGACGTTCCGACTGCCGCTGCCGCGCTGGCTGCTGCGCGCGGTGCTGCCGGTGGCCATGCCCGTGGCGCTCCACATCTTCAGCCAGGACGCGCGCATCCTCCGGACGCAGACGGAGAGCATCCGCCGCTTCGGCACGGAGACGTATGCGTCCACCGAGATTGACGTGCTCGGGCCCGGCATCCTCCGATTGCTGCGCGCCGCGGAGCGCGAGAAGCCCGGCGCGGTCGGTGATGCCGTGCATGAGACCCGACTGAAGATGCGGACTTGAGGCTGGGCGTCAGCGGGAGGCTTGGCGCGGTGCACGAGCCTCGGCTGAGGATGCGGACCTGTGCGACTGCCTGTCGCCAACCGTGAGAAGCCCGGTACGATCCGCGACGCCGTGCATGGGACGCGACTGAAGCTGCGGAAGTGCGTGGCTTCATGCGGGCCAGGCCCGAACTCGCGGCCAGGCTCAAGTGTGTCGTCAGTCTGATAGGCGCTTTGGTGCGAGGGTTCGCCCAGCCAGTACGAGCCTCGAACTGGGCGAACCACTGTCGTTGCTCAGCCCTGCCCGAGTCCCGCCGGTGACGCGGGCAGCGCCTTGGGTGGCGCATTCACGTCGATGCCGTCCTGGCGCAGTTCCTCCGTGTTCGCCGCCACCGCCAGCGTACCGGGCGGGTTGTCGTACCAACCCGGGTCTCCATCGCCGGCCAGCCGCTCGCGCACCTTGAGCACGGTGAACATGCCTCCCATGGTGATGACGTCGTGCTTGCCCCGCGCTCCGCTCATGGGGATGGAGTTGGTGGGCACCGGCATGCCCATCTCCGCCATGTCGCCCATGCCCGTCTGCCCCATGGTCATGTAGCCCGGCAGCAACGTGCGCACCTTCGCGTCGAGCCCACCCGGTTTCACGCCGATGAGGTTGGGCAGGTCATGGCCCATCTGGTTCATCAGGTGGTGTGTCATGTGGCAATGCATGGCCCAGTCGCCGGGCGCATCGGCCACGAACTCGACGGTGCGCGTGCTGCCCACCGGGACGAGCACCGTGGTCTCCGGCCACTGCGCGGACTCGGGGATGCGTCCCGCGTCCGTCTCCGTGATTCGGAAGTGGTAGCCGTGCAGGTGGATGGGGTGATGGTCCATCGCGCTCAGGTTGCCCAGGCGGATGCGCACCCGCTCACCCTGTCGCACCACCAGCGGCTCCGTGCCGGGGAACGCCTTCGCGTTGAACGTGAGCAGGTTGAAGTCCGTCATCTCGTTCGGGTCCGGCCGGCTCGCACCCGGGTCCACGCGCCACTCGTGCAGCATGAGCGCGAAGTCGCGGTCCACGCGCGGGCCCACGGGCCGACGCGGGTGCATGATGAACAACCCCACCATGCCGAGCGCCATCTGCGTCATCTCGTCATGGTGCGAGTGATACATGCCCGTGCCGGACTGGCGGATGGTGAACTCGTAGCGGAACGTCTCGCCCGGGGCGATGGACTTCTGGTTGAGCCCACCCACGCCGTCCATGCCGTTGGGCAACAGCAGGCCATGCCAGTGCACGGTGGTGGGCGCGGGCAGTCGGTTGGTGACGTAGAAGCGGACGCGGTCGCCTTCCACGACTTCGATGGTGGGCCCGTGCACCTGGCCGTTGTAGCCCCAGCAGTGGACCTTCAGCCCGGGAGCCAGCTCGTGTTCGACCTCCTCGGCCACCATGTGGAAGACCTTCACGCCGTCCACGACCTTCCACGGCAGCTTCGAGCCGTTCGGCACGATGACGGGGCGATAGTCCCGGTTCGGCATTCCCGGAGCCAGCCAGTCCCGCCGGCCCGCGCGCGGAGCGGGAGGACGTGGCGCGACTTGCGCCTGCGCGACACCACCTCGGAGCAGCAACGCACCACCCGCGAGCGTGGCGCCGGCTGTCGCCAGCATGCCTCGTCGGGTCATCGCGCCCGGAGCGGTCGTCGTCTCCGTCGTGTCCTCCGCATCCTGCGCGCGGAGAGAGGAATCAGGGGAGAGGGGGTTCATGGAGTCGCTCCGTGGCCGTGTGCGGGGGGATGGCCGTTTCCAGAAGGGGGTTCAGTGGGAGGCGAGGATTCAGGAGGGGTCGCCTCCGGTGGACGCTCGGATGCCGGGGGCGTGGCGTCGCTCGGTGCGTCCTGGTGCGAGGCCGTGCCGGGCAGACTGCCGCCGACGAGTTGCTCCAGCTCCGCTCGGGCCATCCAGTAGTCGCGGACGGTCTCGATGAAGGTGCGGTACGCCTCGACCTGGGACTGCTTCGCGTCGAGCAATGCATACAGGCCAATCTGCATCGCGTTGTATTGGAGCTGGGACTGCTCGACGACCTTCTCGCGCAGGGGCAGGACGACGCGCTGGTAGCGCTCGGTGACGCCTCGGAGCGTGAGCAGGCGGGCCCTCGCGGCGCGAACTTCCGAGCGCGCGTTGATGGACAGCTCCGCGAGACGACGCTCGCCCTGGCGATGCTGTGCCTCCAGCCGGGCGATGAGCGCCTGTCGCTGGTCGAAGATGGGCAGCTCCAGTGTGAGCGTGGGCCCGAAGAGTCGCGGACCGTTCGCGTCCCGGTGCGTGTGGAGACCCACGTCGACGCGGCCGAAGAAGCGCGTGCTGCGCGCCAGCTCCAGCGCGTTCCACAGGAGCTCGGACTGCTTGCGCGCGGCGTCGATGTCGAGCCGCTGCCGGATGGCGAGCGACTCCAACCGCTCCAACGACGCCTCCTCCGGGGGCGGTGCCGGGAGCTTCTCGGAGATGGCCCACTGGGTGCGCGGCCCCCACAGGCCCAAGAGGCGGTTGAGCCGCTCCCGGTCTTCCACCAGGGTCAGCTCCTCGCGCGCCAGCTCCAGGCGGGCCTCCTCGGAGGCGGCCTGCTCGGTGACCAGCTCCAGGTCGGTGATGTTGCCCGCGCCGTGTTGGAGCGTGGCCAGCTCGGCGGCGGCCTCGGTGGCCTGGAGGACCATGCGGCGCAGCTCCACGAGTTGCTGCCGCGCCTGGACCTCGCTGAACAGCTTGCGCACCTCCGCGGCGGTGGAGAGCGCTTCGTGCGCGACGCGCAGCGTGTCCGCCATGAACTGCTCCTGGGCCACGCGCTTGCGCAGCGGCAGGGTGAACAGCTCCACGAAGCCCTGCACCAGCGAGAACTCCGTCTCGCTGACACCGTCGTTGGAGAGCGGGAAGCCGATGCTCGCATCGAACGTCGGGTTGCTGAGCAGGCCCGCCTGCACCATGTCGGCCTGGGAGATGCCCAGGTCTTCATAGGTGGATTGCAGGGCGGGATTGTTGAGGAGGGCCACCTCCACCGCGTGGTCGGAGGTGAGGTCGCCCTTCAACAGTCCGTCGAGGTGCCGCGACACCTCCGCGTCCTCGGGCGTGCCCTGGTTCCACCGCGTCTTGCGGCCGATGCGCTCCTCGACGAGCGTGGCGACCTCCGCGTGGCCTTTCTCCTTCTGGATGGAAGCGCAGCCGCCCGCGAACAGCAGCGCGCAGGCGAGGGTGAGCAGTCTCACGGATGGGCTCCGTGTCCTTCATGACCGGGCGCGGGCTTCTTGGCCGGCGCGGTGTCGTCGGGCTTCACGGGCGTCAGCTTCATGCCGCACTTGGGGCAGGTGCCGCCCGGCTTGTCGGACTGGACCTCGGGGTGCATCGGGCACGCATAGACGGTGGTGCCCGCGTCCTCCTTGGAGGGCTTGGACGCGTCGGAGTGCTGCGGTCGGGAAGGTGGCGTCGCGGCGAGCGCGGTGGGCAGCGAGGCGAGCGGGGACTCGGGCGCATCGGGGCTCGACGGGTCCACGGCGGGAGCGAGCCTCTTGGGCTCGGAAGCACAGGCGGCGAGCGTGATGAGGCTCGCGAGGACACAGAGGAAGGAACGCATGGAAGACCTCGAAGTGGCGCGACGCGGCGGCGCCAGGAATCGCTGCGGTGTTGAGCAAGCTCCAGGCCACGAGGACCGGAGACACAACTCCGCGGACTGACGACGCACGAGAGGCCAGGGAACGCAGGTCCGCGCGGTCCCGGTGTAACCGGGGTCATCACACTGTGATGGCTGCAACCGTGCCTGGTTGTTCACCGGCGCACTTCATGCGGCGCGCGCTTCCGGGGAACAGGCGGGACACCTGCCCGTTTCAAACACGAAGCGCGGGGAGCGTCCCGAAAGGACCCTCGACCCGCGCTTCACCACACCTGCTTCACCGCGTCAGCTCAGGAGATGCCCTTGCGCAGCCGCGACCAGTCGAAGTTGGGGGCCGGGTCGTTCTTGCGGCCCTTGGGCACCGCCACGTCCGCGTGGCCGACGATGTTCTTCATCGGCACGTCGTACTTCTCCTTCAGGTGGCTGGTCAGCTGGGTGAGCGCCTTGTACTGCGCCTCCGTGAAGGGCGTCTTGCCGCTGCCGTCGTTGACGATTTCGATGCCGATGGAGCGCGCGTTGACGTCCGTGGGAACGCCATGCAGCTCGCTCTTGCCCGCGTGCCACGCGCGCTTGTCGTCACCCACGAGCTGATAAATCTTCCCGTCGCGGTCCACCATGTAGTGCGCGGACACGCCGCTCTTCGGGTTGCGCATCCACGACAGGTCCGCCTTGCCGTCGTTGGACGCGGTGTGGTGCATGACGATGGTGTCGATGTCCGCGCCGTTGCGGCTGTCGGAGTTGGGCGAGGGCGCGCTGATGACCGCCGGCTTGGTGCCCGGCGTCGTGGGCGTCGTCGGAGTCGTGGGCGTGCCCGCCAGCGCCTTCTTCAGCGCCGCCTGCGTCTGCTCGCCGTAGTAGCCGGTGGTGGGCAACTTCTTGTCGCCCTGGAACTTCTTCACCGCCGCTTCGGTCTGCGCGCCAAAGGTCCCCGGGCCCGTGTTCACCTGGGCCTTGGTCAGGTAGCCCAGCTTCAACAGCGCGTCCTGGAGCTGCTTCACCTTCGGGCCTGAGTCACCCTTGCGAAGTCCCGCCGGAGGCGCGGTGACGGTCGTCGCCGCCGCTGTAGCCTTGGTGGAGGTGGTACGGGTCGCGGTGGCGGAAGGAAGGCGAACGCTCATGAGAGACCCCGACGTGTGGAATAGGGGAAAAACACGGGATTGTCGGTGTTCCGGGCCAAAAGTTGCCGGTCAAAGGCCCGGAACACCTTCCCTGTCTCTCAGGACACAGTTGACCTGCGATCGGCCACACGTCGGCTGATGCGCTCTCTCACGCCATGAACAAATGCGTAGAAAGTGGGAAGAACCAGCAGGGTGAAGAGGGTCGAGGTCACCAGTCCGCCCACCATGACGACGGCCAGGGGCCGCTCGATTTCCGTCCCGTGCAGGGGCAGCACGAGCAGGGGAAGCAGGCCGAGGATGGCGGTGGCGGCGGTCATCAGCTTGGGGCGGACGCGACCGAGGCTCGCCTGACGGATGGCCTCGTCGAAGGGCATGCCGCGCGAGAGCAGGTCCTTGGTCTGTGAGACCAGCACGAGGCCGTTCTGCACCGCGATGCCGAACAGGCCGATGAGGCCCACGAGGCTGGAGACGTTCCACGTCTCGCCGGCGATGAGCAGCGCGAGGATGCCGCCGACGAAGGCATCCGGGAGCGTGGCGAGGATGACGAGCGCCTCCGCCACCGAGTCCAGCGCGAGGTACAGCAGGATGAACACCGCGAGGATGGCGACGGCGATGGCCATGGCCAGCGACTGCGCGGCGCGCTGCTGACTCTCCACGCGTCCTCCCACGTCGAGGAAGTACCCGGTGGGGAGCTTCAGCTCCGCGGCCAGCCGCTCGCGCACCTCGGCCGCGGTGCTGCCCAAATCCCTGCCGGACACACTGGCCTCCACCGCGAGCCGACGGCTGCCGGCCTCGCGCCGCACGCTGCCCGCGCCGAAGGTCTCCTCGATGGTGGCGAGCTGACTCAGGGGGATGCGAGTGCCGTCATGTCCGTCCACCAGGAGGTTGCGCAGCGCCTGGAGGTCTCCCCGCTTGTGGTCCGCCAGCCGCAGCACCAGGTCGTGCCGCCGCTGACCCTTCCACACCTGGGAGGACTCCTCGCCCACCAGGCCCACGCGCACCGCGCGGATGACGTCGCCGGGCGTCAGCCCCACCCGCGCCACCGCGGCGCGATTCACGGTGATGCGAAGCTGCGGCAGCCCGCTGAGCTTCTCGACGCGCAGGTCCTCCACGCCGTCCACCTTCGCGAGGATGGCGCGGGCCCGCTCTCCCAACGTGGCGAGTGTCTCCAGCTCCGGCCCGAAGATGCGCACGGACAGGTCCGCGGGGCTGCCGCCCAGGCCCTCGTCGATGCGCATGCCCAGCGGCGTGGTGAACAGCGTGGTGACGCCGGGCACCCGCGCCACGGCGACTCGCAGGTCTGCCTCCAGCTTCTCCAGATTTCTTCCCCGGTCCTTCTTGAGCACGACGAGCACGTCCGACACCGTGTGAGGCATCGGGTCCTCGGTGCGCTCGGCGCGGCCGGTGCGCCGCACGACGTCCTCCACCTCCGGGAAGCCGAGCAGCACGTCCTCCACCAGGTGGTTGAGCCGGTCCACCTCCTCCAGTGACGCCTCGGGCGGCAGCACCGTCTGGAGGAGGAAGGCGCCTTCATCCAGTCGAGGCATGAAGTCGCTGCCCACCGCGAAGGCGAGCCCCAGCGCCGGCACGGTGATGGCGAGCGCCACCAGTCGCACCAGTCCCGCCCTGCGCATGCACGTGTCCAGCATGGGCGCGTACACCGTCTTGATTTTGCGGATGAGCCACACGTCCTCGGGTTGTCCCGGACGCGGGGCCTTGAGCAGCAGCGAGGAGGCCACCGGCACCAGGGTGAGCGCGAGCGCCAGCGACGCGGCGAGGCACGCCACCACGGCGGCGGCGAGGGGTTGGTACATGCGCCCCTCGATGCCCGTCATGGCGAACAGCGGGATGAAGACGGACACGACGATGAGGGTGGCGAAGGCGATGGGACGCCCCACCTCCAGCGACGCGGACAGCGCTTCCTCTCGCACGGACTTGCGCCCCGCGCCTTCGCGCAGGTCATGGATGATGTTCTCGGTGACGATGATGGCCGCGTCCACCAGCAGACCCACGGCGATGGCCAGGCCGCCCAGCGTCATGGTGTTGATGCCGATGCCGGCGAGCTTCAGGAGGATTCCCGCCAGCGCCAGCGACAGGGGCAGGGTGAGGGTGACGATGAGCGCGGCGCGCCAGTCCCCCAGCAGCGCGAACAGCACCAGCACCACCAGCAGCGCGCCCAGGAGGATGGCTCGGCTGACACCCCCCAGCGCCTCGTCCACCAGCACCGACTGGTCATAGACGACGCGCAGCTGCACGCCCTTGGGCATCGACTGCTCCAGCTCCTTGATGGCCTCACGGACGCCCGCCGCCACCCGCTGCGTGTCCGCGCCGAACTGCTTGATGACGCGGCAGCTCACCACCTCGCCCTTGAGGCGGTGCGCGATTCCCCGGCGCAGCGCGGGGCCTTCGCGCACGTCGGCCACGTCCGCCAGCAACACGGGCGTGCCCGCGCGCAGCGCCACCACCGTGCTGTTCAGGTCCTCCACCGTCTGCGCGCGTCCAATCGCTCGCACCGTCCACTCCATGGGGCCCTGCACCACGAAGCCGCCGGACGCGTTGAGGTTGGCGCCCTCCAGCGCGTGCTCCACCTCGTTGAGGCTGATGCCGCGCGCCACCATCTGGTCGGGGTCCAGCAGCACCTGGAACTGCCGCAGGTAGCCACCCAGTCGCTCCACGCCCGCGACGCCGGGCACGGCGAGCAGCCGGTTCTTCACCTCGAACTCGGCCAAATCCCTCAGCGCCATGAGGTCCGCCGCGCCGGGCTCCGCTTCGAGGGTGAACTCGAAGACTTCATTGAGCCGGCCGGTGAGGCTGGAGACGAGGGGCGCGTCCGTGCCAGGGGGCAATTCTCCCTGGGCCTGGGCCACGCGCTCGGCGACGTACTGTCGGCTGCGGAAGTAGTCCGCGTCCGGCTCGAACTCCACCGTGACCTGGGTGACGCCCAGCTGCGAGGTGGAGCGGATGCGGCGCACGTCGGGCAGGCCCGCGAGCGCGACCTCCATGGGAATGGCCACCGCCGTCTCCAGCTCCTCCGCGCCCATGGCGGCGTTCTGGACGATGACGTTGAAGATGGGCGCCGACAGGTCCGGGAAGACGTCGCGGCGAAGCCCATGCAGCGCCACCGCGCCGAAGGCGGACAACGCCAGGGCCAGCACCACGGTGAGGCCGGGCCGCGCGAAGGACGTGCGCAGCACGCGCCCCACCAGGGACGACGAGGGCTCAGTGGCCATGTTCTGCACCTCCGCCGGCGGACTTCTCGACTTCCGCCTTGAGGAGGAAGGCTCCGTCCACCACCACCTGCTCACCGACCTTCAGGCCGGAGAGCACCTCCACGTGGTCTCCCAGCGTGCGGCCTCGTCCCACCTCGCGCCGCTCGAAGGAGCCGCGCTCTCCGGTGGGCAGGAAGGCGACCCAGCCATTCTCCAGTCGCTGGAGCGAAGCGGCCGGCACGGTGGTGATGGTTCCATCCGGACTGCCAAGCGGAATGGACGCGGTGGCGGACATGCCCGGCTTGAGCAGGCCCTCGCGGTTCTCCAGCACCAGCCTCACGGGGATGGTGCGCGAGGAGGCGTCCACGCGCTGCCCCACGTGGCCCACCTTCGCGGTGTGCTCCTTGCCTGGGAAGGCGGCGAAGGTGACGCGCGCCTCGGCGCCCTTCTGGATGCGCACCGCGTCGCGCTCGAAGGCGTGGACGATGAGCCACAGCGAGCCCAAATCACCGATGCGGAAGAGGGGATGTTCGGCGTCCGCCATCTGTCCCATCCTCGCGTCACGCTCGAT
Source organism: Myxococcus llanfairpwllgwyngyllgogerychwyrndrobwllllantysiliogogogochensis (assembly GCF_006636215.1). GTDB lineage: Bacteria > Myxococcota > Myxococcia > Myxococcales > Myxococcaceae > Myxococcus > Myxococcus llanfairpwllgwyngyllgogerychwyrndrobwllllantysiliogogogochensis. The sequence goes on from NZ_VIFM01000021.1 coordinate 10,155, forward strand.
GACGGTGCCCTGGATGGGCGAGCGCAGGATGAAGCCCGGCGTGCCCGCGCCCTGACGAAGGTCCCCTTCGCTCGCGCCCAGCGCCGCCAATTCCGCGAGGGCCGCGGCGACCTCCGCATCGGCGCCCGCGGCGTCCACGTCCGCGGCCTGCACGTCCTTCTGCGCGACGATGCGCTCGGCGGCGAGCGCGCGCTTGCGCTCTGCGGTCTGTCTGGCGGAGGCGGCGCGGGCCTTCGCGGACTGGAGGGCGGCGCGGGCCTTGCCCAGCTCGGGGCTGCGCAGCTCGGCCAGCTTCTCGCCTTCCTTCACCTCCTGGCCCGTGGTGACGAAGACGGTGCCCACCCGGGCGGAGATGGGGGAAGCCACCTCCGCGTAGGCGTCCTCGCTGAACATCAGCTCGCCCAGCGCGGTGACGCTCTCTCCTCCGGGACGCGCCGACGCGGGCGCGGTGGTGACGCGCAAGTCGCGGAGCATCTCCGGCGCGATGTGGACGTGGGACTCATCGTGTCCCTCGTCATGTCCCTTGGGTTCGGCGCCTTCTTCGTGCGCGTGGTCGTCTTCATGCTCGGGCTTGTCGGACTTGCAGGCGGACAGCACGACGAGGGCGGACAGGAGGAAATGGGAGGGCTTCATGGCAGGGCTCCTGTCTCGACGGCGAGCTGCACGCGGGCGAGCGCGGCCTGGAGGTGACTGTCGAGCAGCGCCACGCGCGTCTCGAGCGTTTCACGGCGGACAAGGAGGAACCCCGCGAGGTCCATCTCCCCGGCTTCGTAGGACTTGCGGGCGAGCGACTCGTTCTCGTCCAGCAGCGGCAGGGCATCGCGCGTCAGCACCTCCAGCGCTTGCTGGCGCCGGGTGTCGCGGATGCGGGCGGCTTCCACCTGGACATCGCGCGTGCGGCGCGCGGCCTCCAGCAGGGTGCGCAGCCGTCGCACGCGGGCCTCTCCCGTCACCTTCTCTTCCTGACCTCGGGAGAACACGGGCAGCGGCACGCTGAGGGTGCCGAGCCACGCGGACTCGTCCACCTCCTTCTCGTAGCGCACGCCCACGCTCACGTCCGGCAGCGCCTGGCTGCGTCCCAGCCGCAGCTCCGCCTCTGCCTGGGCGAGCGCCGACTCCAGGGCGCGGATGTCCGCGCGCTCGGAGGAACCCGTGGGCTTCGCCACCGGGAGCGAGGAGAGTTCCTTGAGCGCGCCGCTCACCGCGAGCGGCTCCTGGAGGGGCAACCCGAGCTGCGCGCGCAGCTCGCTCACGAGCGCATCCTCCTCGCCCTCGGCCACGACCACGGCCGCATGGGCCCGGGCCTGCGCCACGCGCGCCACGTTGACGTCCACCACGGGCACGTCACCCGCCTCGAAGCGCTTGCTCGCGGAGCTGGCCAGGTTTCGCGCGGCCTCCTCCGTCTCGTGCATCAGCCGCGAGAACTCGCGGGCGTAGAGGGCGCGCAGGAACGACGCGGCCACTTCACCGAGCACGCGTCGCTCGGCGTCCTGCTGCTCGGCGCCCTCGCGGGCGAGCCCCGCGCGAGCGGACTCCCGACGCGCGCCCTGCTTGCCACCCAGCTCGAAGGGCTGCGCCAGCCCGAGTGAGAGTTGGAGGCCCCGGGTGCCATCGTCGAGCCTGCGAGGGCCCACCTCGGCGCTCAGGGTCGGGTTGTCACGCAGCCAGGGTGCGGAGCCCGCGACGGCCCCCTGGGCCTCGGCGACGCGGCCCGCTGCATCCAACAGGGAAGGAGCGCGCTGGCGGGCCAGGGCCAGCGCGTCTTGGAAGGACAACTCGGAAGGTGAAGCGGTGCTGGCGCAGGGCCAGACCAGGGCGGCGGCGAGCCCGAGGGCCGCCGTCGCGGAAGGATTGAGCACGGAAGAAGACCTCGCGAAAGGGAAGCGAGCGTCAGGCGCGAGGTGCCCCGGTACCGCCGTGGACGCACCTCACCTGGAATCGCTCGCGCGAAGAGACGGACACTGCCTCAGGCGAGGAGGGCTTTGGGGACGTGGAGGATGTCGTCCAGGTCCGCGGAGGCGGGCGCATCCTCATCCTGAAGGACGAGACGCGGCCGAGGTGCTTCCAGGAGCAACGAGGGAGGGGAGACGGGCGCGGCGATGGAGCGCACATGGCCGCAGCAGGTGCAGTCCGCGCAGTCCGGCGCGCACTGACCGCTCGCATCGTCATCCGGGCAACGTTGCGCGCACACGGTATCCGTCACGTCGGCGATGACCTTCCACAGGCCACCTTCCGTCGGGGCGAACAGCAACAGGCTGAGGCACAGCCAGATGCGTGTGAGCACGAGTCGGCTTCTAGCATGACCCCGGACGGTGCGCACGCGGATGCATGCTCAGCGTGAACCAGGCATCGGAAGAGGGCGTGCCTGCTCGCCCGTGAGGGCCGGCGGAGTGTTGTCGCGCCGGCCCTTTGCGTGAGTGTGCGTCAGGCCACGACGCGCGGCGGCGCGGGCCGGTGCTGAATCAGCTCGGTGGAGAAGTAGCGCTCCATCCGGTCCGGGAACACCGTCACCACCTGCGCGCCGGGACCCAGTCGCCGCGAGGCTTCCACGGCCGCCACATAGTTGAGGCCGGAGGACGGGCCCACCGGGAAGCCCCGGCGGATGAGGGCGCGCGCGGTGCACATGGCCTCTTCGTCCGACACGTCCAGCTCCACGCGTCCCGGCATGTCCGAGTCGCGGTACAGCTTGGACATGCCGTCCACGACACCGGGCACGCGCGGACTGAAGCTGCAACACTCGATGTCGCAGCCCAGCCCCGCGATGGGACGCGCGATGAAGGCCGTCACCGGACAGCCCGCTTCCGCGAACGCCTGGTACAGACCCACCACCGTGCCGCCGGTGCCCACGCCGCTCACCACGCCGTGCACCAGCCCGCCCGGAATCTGGGAGAGGATCTCCTGCCCCGTCCACACGCGGTGTGCCTCGGCGTTGTCCGGGTTCTCGAACTGGCGGGGCGCGAAGGCCTTGCGCTCCCGGGCAATCTGCTCCGCCTTGGCGATGGCGCCACGCACGCCCTCCGCCCTCGGCACCAGCACCACGTCGCCGCCGTAGGCGCGGATGGTGAGCACACGCTCGTCGGTGACACCCTCGGGCATCACCGCGGTGAAGCGCACGCCCATCTGCGCGCTCGCCAGCGCGAGCGCGATGCTCGTCGAGCCGCTGGACGCCTCCACCACCTCGCCGCCGGGCTGCAACTCGCCCAGGCGCCAGGCCTTCTCCAACATGTAGCGCGCGATGCGGTCCTTCGTGGAGCCACTGGGGTTGAGAAACTCCAGCTTGCACCAGATGGTGGGGCCCTCCGGGTCCAGTCGGACGGGGACAAGGGGCGTGGGAGCGATGGCCTGAAGAAAGCGGCCATCCGCGGGCAGCGGGCGACAGGGAGGACGCATGATGTCCTCCCTATCGCGAATCGACCCGGCCCGTTAGCGTCCTGAGCGTCTTCCCGACGGACGGGGATTCCATGGGCTGTCCGCCCGGCCTGTCAGGAAGCACCCGTGGGCGGCGATGGATGTGGCGCGACCGGAGTCCGGCGGGTACGAAGGAGTACCTCTGCCCCGCACGTCATGAGTCCTCCATCTCCGGTCATCCTCAACGTCAATGATGATGAGGCCAGTCGCTACGTCACCAGCCGCGTGCTGGGGCTCGCGGGCTTCCAGGTGGTGGACGCGGGCTCGGGCAGCGAAGCCCTGGCCCTCGCGGATGAGCACACCGACCTGGCCATCCTGGATGTCCGACTGCCGGACATCAGCGGACTGGAGGTCTGCCGGCGCCTGAAGCAGGCCCCTCGCACCCGGGGCATGCTCGTCCTGCACCTGTCCGCACAGGCGGTGGGGCCGGGCGACCGGGCGCACGGCCTGGAGCACGGCGCGGACGGCTATCTGGTGGCCCCGGTGGACCCCGAGGAGCTGGTCGCCCAGGTGCACGCCCTGCTGCGCCTGCGCCGCGCCGAGCGCGAGGTGCACGCGCTGTCGCGGGAAGTGGAGCGCCAGCGTCGACTGCTGGACATGGCCATGGCCTCCGCCGCGGACCCCATCGCGCTGTTCGACGCGTCGGGACGTCTGCTGTTCGCCAACCAGGCGGCGCATGCGGCGCGAGGCAGCCACGAGGTCCTCGTCTCGGGTGAATCGCTGAGCGCGCGGGAGGAGAAGGACCCGTCGCTCGCGCCCTTCATCCGGTTGATGGAGGTGGCGCTGAGCACCGGACAGGTCCAGCGCGGCGCAATCACGCTGTCGACGGACCAGGGGCCCCGTCACTTCGACTACACGCTGTCACCCACGCTGGATGGTGACGGCCAGGTGGCCGCGTTGATGGCCACGTCGCGGGACGTCACCGAGGAGCGCAGCGAAGAGGAGTTCCGCGAGCAGTTCATTGGGATGCTCGGGCATGACCTGCGCAATCCCCTCAATGCGCTGTCCATGTCCGCGCAGCAGCTCAAGCGCAAGGGCAACCTGGACGAGCGCCAGTCCTCGCTCACCGAGCGCATCCTTACCAGCGCGGACCGCATGGACCGGATGATTCGCCAGCTCCTGGACTTCGCGCGCTCGCGCCTGGGGGGCGGTGTCCCGGTGGTGGCCTCGGACTGCGACGTCTTCGACGTGGCGCGTCGCACACTGGAGGAGATGCGCGCCAGTCACCCCGGGCGGATGCTGGTGTTGGAGGTGGTGGGGGACGGGCGCGGCGCGTGGGATTTGGACCGGCTGGAGCAGGCGTTCAGCAACCTGCTGGCGAATGCGCTGAAGTACAGCCCCGTGGACAGTCCCGTGCGGATGTGGGGCCAGGCGAGTGCGCGGGAAGTGGTGCTGCGCGTGCACAATGGCGGACCGCCGATTCCTTCGGAGGAGCTTCCACACATCTTCGCCGCATGGCGTCGAGGCTCGCGAGCCGTCCAGCACGAGGCGGCGGCGTCCTCGGGGCTGGGGTTGGGGCTCTACATCACCCGGCAGATTCTGCTCGCCCATGGTGGCGAGGTGACAGTGGAGTCCAGTGCGTCGGGTGGGACGACCTTCACGGTGCGGCTGCCCCGGTGATGATGACCAGCTGACGTTTGAGATGCGGAATGGCTCGCCGTTGCGGGGGGCCATTGCCACTTATCCGTCATGTCGCCCGAGAAGCTCATCTTCGCGCAGTCCGTGGAAGCCCTCTTCGTGAGGGCCCTGGGCCCCTATCTGACGCGGGAGGGGCGCCAGCGCCTGAAGGGCGTGGGCCTGGATTTGTCGGAGCGGCTGCGGCCGGCCTACTCGCTGGAGCAGTGGCGAGGCTTCCTGCGGGTGGCCGTGCAGGACATCTTCCCGTCGCTGCCGGCGAAGGAGGCCTGGCTGGCGTTGGGTGCGCGCTATCTCCAGGGCTTCCGGCAGACGCCGGTGGGGCGGGCCAGCCTGTCGCTCGTCACCCGCCTGGGGCCGATGAGGACCCTGGAGCGGGTGCCCTACAACGTGAGGGCCGGCAACAACTTCAACGAGGTGCGAGTGGAGGAGTCCGGCGAGGGCGCCGCCACGCTGTGGATGAAAGACGTGGCGGCGGACAACCCGTACTTCTCCGCGGGCTTCCTGGCGGAGTCGCTGCGCGTCGCGGGCGCCGGGCACGTGGAGGTGGAGCCCATCGCCTTCGACGGCACGGCGGCGACGTACCGCATCGTCTGGAACAGGACCGCGGCGGCTCCCGTGGGGGAGTCCGCTCCCGCGCCGGGGGCGTAAGGCCCTCCGCGCTCACTTCATGAGGAGGGCCCGCAGGTGCTCCCGTTCATTCTCCACCGACGCGATGGTCCACGCGCGCTGGAGTGAGGGAAGGGGCCACAGGTCCATGCGCTGGGGCTGGGTCACGCGTGCGAGCTTGAAGGCATGGCGCTGTGCCGCGCCGACTTCTTCCCGTCGCTTCGGGTCGTTGAGCATCTCCACGCCCTGAATCACCATGCGCAGGCCTACCAGATACTCCACGAGCGTGGTCTCTTCGACGATGCGCTCGCCAATGGAGGACAACACGTGGCCCAGTCGCTCACGGTCCCCGGCCGTGAGCGTGTCCGAGACGAGTGCTCGCTGGGTGAGGCGGTAGGGACCGGTGAGCGCCAGCTCTCCCACGAAGGCTGAGAAGGCACTGGCTTGAGGGCGGGAGACCTTCGCCAGCGTCAGGAGCCGCATGGCCTCGGTGTACATCGAGAGGGTGGAGGCGGTCCGGTAGTCAGGGAGGTCGGCGATGCGCTCCAGCTCGGCGAGCTCTTCTGGAGTGAAGGGCGCTTTCGGGTCGGTGTCCCCCAGCAGCACGAGCAACCGGAGTTGAATCTCCTGGGGCGATGTTGCGGCGAGTTGTTGAAGGCGGGGCTTGAGCGTGGTGCGCGCCTTCGCGAGCGCCTCGGGATGTTGGGGGGCCGCGGTCAGGAAGTGCTCGAAGGCGGCGCGCAGGAGGACGGGGTCCTTCACCTTGTCGAGGTGCGTGGCGAGCCACTCCAGGTCAGGGCTGCCGAGCATGTTTCCCGAGAGCGCGAGGATGAGGCGGACGTCCGCTGCTTCGGTGCGTTCCCAGGCGGCGTCGAACTCAGGCTTGCCATCGCTGGATGAGGTGGGTGGTTCCAGCAAGAAGCGGCTCTCCGCGAAGAGGGGGCGCTCTGCCTGGGCCCACGCGTGAAGGAAGGCCTCACGCCAATCGAACTTCGGTTGACGGGTGCGTTGCTCCACCAGGGACGAGAGGATGACGACCTCCGGCTCCTTCGCGGCGACCGCGCGAAGCCGCTTCAGGGTCTGCTCCGCCTTGGGCAACGCGCCCTGCTCCAGGAAGACGCACGTCTGGACGAAGAGGGCGCTCGCGTCTTGGGGCGCTTCCTTGAGCGCGACCGTGAGTTCCTTCTGGGCTTCCGCGCCATTGCCGGACCGGGCGTACTCGGAAGCGCGTTGGATGCGCGCGACGAGCGGTTCCGACCCGGCCATCTCCGGAGGGGCCGCTCCGAGGCTGAGGGCCGCGATGACGAGCCAGGGGACGATGGGTGTGCGCATGTCCCCAGCCTAACGGCGCGGTCGCCTGGTCTGGGAGTACCCGAGCGGAGCGTGTGGGCGAAGCCGTTCCCCACGCCGCGTGCGCGTTGACGCCCGCCTGTACCTGTGTTCAGGCTCCGGGTGGAGAGGTGCGCATGCCCCCGCAGATCAGTCTCGACTTCGCCGCCGAGTGCGCGGCGCACCCGGCACTGGCGAGTTTCCACCCGGTGGTTCGCCGCTGGTTCGCCGAACGACTGGGCGAGCCCACGCGTCCCCAGGTGGAGGGCTGGCCGCTCATCCAGGCCGGGCATGACGTGCTCATCGCCGCGCCCACGGGCAGCGGCAAGACGCTCACCGCGTTCCTCGCCGCGCTCGACTCGCTGTTCCGGCTCGCGCTGGAGCGGAACCTGGAAGACCGCACGCAGGTGCTCTACGTCTCGCCCTTGAAGGCGCTGGGCAACGACGTGCAGAAGAACCTGCTCCAGCCGCTGGAGGAGCTGCTCACGCGAGCCCGCGCGGAGGGCTACACGCCGGGCGAGCTGCGCGTGCAGGTGCGCAGCGGTGACACGTCCGCTTCCGAGCGCGCGCAGATGGTGCGCCGTCCGCCGCACATCCTCATCACCACGCCGGAGTCGCTCTACCTCTACCTCACCGCCGAGCGAGCCCGCGCCACCCTGCGCGGCGTGCGCACCGTCATCGTCGACGAGATTCACGCACTCGCGCGCGACAAGCGGGGCAGTCACTTCACGCTGTCCATGGAGCGACTCAAGGCGCTCACGGAGATGCGCCCCCAGCTCATCGGCCTGTCCGCGACGCAGAAGCCGCTGGATGCGATTGCCGGCTTCCTCACCGGTGCGTCCCACCGCGAGTGCCGCAAGGTGGAGGTGGGCCATCTGCGCCCGTGGGACTTGAAGCTGGAGATTCCCGACGCGGAGCTGTCCTCGCTGGCGAGCCACGAGATGTGGGGCCAGGTCTACGACCGCCTCGTGGCACTGGCGGGGGAACACCGCACCACGCTCATCTTCGTCAACACGCGGAAGATGGCGGAGCGCGTGGCCCATGATTTGGGCGAGCGATTGGGCGAAGGTCTGGTGGCGGCCCACCACGGCAGCATGTCGCGGGAAATCCGGCTGGCGGCGGAGGAGAAGCTCAAGGACGGCCGGCTGCGCGTCATGGTGGCCACCGCGTCGCTGGAGCTCGGTATCGACGTGGGCAACGTGGACCTTGTCGTCCAGCTGGGCACCACGAAGGCCATCTCCGTGCTGCTCCAGCGAGTGGGCCGCGCGGGCCACCACAAGGCGGCCATCTCCAAGGGCATCGTGTTCGCGATGACGCGCGACGAGTTGATGGAGTGCGCCGCGCTTCTCAACGCCGTGCGCGAGGGTGACCTGGACGCGGTGATCATCCCGCAGAAGCCGCTGGACGTGCTCGCGCAGCAGGTGGTGGCCGCGTGCGCGTGCGAGGAGTGGGACGAGCGCGCCCTCTTCAGCCTCTTCCAGCGCGCGTACCCGTACCGCGAGCTGACGTGGGAGGAGTACCAGGGCGTGCTGGAGGTGCTGTCGGAGGGCATCGCCGACCGACGTGGACGCGCGGGCATCCACCTGCACAGAGACCGCGTGAATCAGCGCCTCAAGGGCCGGCGCGGCGTGCGCATCACCGCGCTCACCAACGGCGGAGCCATCCCGGACACCTTCACCTTCAGCGTCACCGCCGAGCCAGAGGGCAAGGTGGTGGGCACGCTGGACGAGGACTTCGCGGTGGAGTCGTCGCCCGGAGATGTCTTCCTCCTGGGCAGCACCGCCTGGAGAATCCAGCGGGTGATGGGCAGCACGGTGATGGTGGAGGATGCACGCGGCGCGGCGCCCAACGTGCCCTTCTGGCGCGGTGAGGCCCCAGGACGGACGGACGAGCTGTCGCTCCAGGTCGGCCGGCTGCGCGACGAACTCCTCAACCGCGACGATGCGGCCAGCTTCCTGGAGAAGGAGCTGCGCATGCCGCCACCCGCGGTGGATGCGCTGCTGGGCTACCTGCGGCTGGGCAAGAAGATGCTGGACGCGGTGCCCAGCAATCAGCTCGTGGTGGCCGAGCGCTTCTTCGACGAAGCGGGTGGCATGCAGCTCATCATCCACGCGCCCTTCGGCAGTCGCATCAACCGGGCCTGGGGAATGGCGCTGCGCAAGCGCTTCTGCCGCTCGTTCGACTTCGAGCTCCAGGCGGCGGCGACGGAGGACGGCATCCTCCTGTCTCTGGGCGAGCAGCACTCCTTTCCGCTGGCGGACATCTTCGACTTCCTTCACCCGGACCAGGTGGAAGAGGTGCTGGTGCAGGCGGTGCTCCAGTCGCCGCTGTTCGGCACGCGCTTCCGCTGGGTGGCCACGCGAGCCCTGGCGCTCAACCGGATGATGGGGGGCAAGCGCGTGGCGCCCAACCTCCAGCGCGCGCGCAGCGAGGACCTCTTGGCCGCCGTCTTCCCGGCGCAGGTGGGCTGTCAGGACAACCACGGTGGCGGCGACGTCGAGCTGCCGGACCATCCGCTGGTGAAGCAGACAATGGACGACTGTCTGCACGAGGCCATGGATGTGGAGGGCCTGCGTGAGGTGCTCCGTCGCATGAAGGACGGCCGCATCCGCCTGGAGGCGCGCGACGTACCGGAGCCGAGCGTCTTCGCGCACGCGATGATTCACAGCCAGCCGTACACGTTCCTGGATGACGCCCCGGCGGAGGAGCGCCGCGTGCGCAACGTGGCCCTGCGCCGCGCGCTGCCGGCCGAGGACGCGGCGGCCTTCGGAGCGCTGGACGCGACGGCCATCGCCACGGTGGTGGAGGACGCCGCGCCGCCGATGCGCGACGAGGACGAGCTGCACGACATGCTCCTCCAGTGGGTGCTGGTGCGGGACGCGGAGGTGCCGAAGGGACTGGCGACGCCGCTGTTCGAGCAGGGCCGGGTGGCGTGGTTGGACCTGCCCGCCGGACGGTTCCTCGTCGCGGCGGAGCGGGGCAGCGCGGTGCGAGCGCTGTTCCCCGACGGGGTGACGCAGCCTCCGTTGCCGGTGCTGGCGCATGACCGGCCGGTGGAGCGCGAGGCCGCGGTGCTCCAGGTGGTGCGCGGGCGGATGGAGAACGTGGGCCCCACCACGGTGGCGGAGCTGTCTCGCCTCTGCGTGCTGAGCGAGGACGAGGTCAACGCGGCGATGCATCAGCTGGAGATGCAGGGCACCGTGCTGCGGGGCCGCTTCCGTCCGCTGGAGACACCGCTCGCGCCGGGAGAGACGCCGCCGCTGGAGTGGTGCGACCGCCGTCTGCTCCAGCGAATCCACCGGATGACAGTGGGGCGGCTGCGCCGGGAAATCGAACCGCTGAGCGGACGCGACTTCATGCGCTTCCTCTTCCGGTGGCACCACATGGAGGACGTGGACGCGCTGCGCGGCTCCACGGGACTCATGAAGGCGGTGCGGTTGCTCCAGGGGTACGAGGCGCCTGCCTCCGCGTGGGAGCGCTTCCTGTTGCCCGCGCGCATGAGGGGCTACACGCCGGACATGCTGGAGCGCGCCTGCTACGCGGGTGAGGTGGCCTGGGGCCGGCTGACGATGAAGGACCAGCCGAAGCCCGTGCCGGGGCCTCGTCGCGGTGCGCCCGTGACGCCGCCGGAGCCGGAGGCCCCAGCACCCACGCGCTCGCGAGCCTCGCCCACTCGCAACGCGCCGCTGACCTTCACGCTGCGCGAGGACCTGGAGTGGATGCTCGCGGCGGCGCGGCCTCACGCGGTGCTCGCGGATGGGGACGTGTGGACGCCGCCGGACCTCAGCGTGGCCGCCAAGGATGTGGTGGCGGTGTTGGAGCGCCGGGGCGCGTGCTTCTTCCAGGACCTGGTGTCCCGCGCGCGACGACTGCCCGCTGAAATCGAGGACGCGCTGTGGGAGTTGGTGGCGCGCGGCCTGGTGACGGCGGACGCGGTGCAGAACCTGCGCGTGCTCCAGAGCCCCGCGCATCGGAAGCGGCAGAAGCTGTTGCAGCGCGGTGGACCCGGACGCTGGAGCCTGCTGGCGCCCGCGGAGCCGAAGACGTCGGACGAGGTGATGGACTCGCTGGCGCGCCTGTTCCTCCAGCGCTACGGCATCGTCTGGCGAGACCTGGTGATGCGAGAGGCGCTGGCGCCCACGTGGCGTGAGCTGCTGTTCGTCTACCGACGCATGGAGGCGCGAGGCGAGGTGCGCGGTGGTCGCTTCGTCGCGGGCTTCGTTGGAGAACAGTTCGCGCTGCCAGAGGCGGTGGACATGGCACGCGCGGTGCGACGGCAGCCTCCTTCCGGGGTGCGAGTGCAGCTCTCCGGCGTGGACCCGCTCAACCTCACGGGTGTGGTGACTCCAGGGCCGCGCGTGCCCGCGATGCCGGGCAACGTCGTCACCTACGTGGACGGCGTGCCGGGCGGCGTCGACGCGCTGGAGGACGATTCCGAGGAGAACGTTGGCGAGGACACGGAGAGCGGCGGCGGGGTGGCGCAGGCCAGCTGAGAATCCCCGTTCGTCTGGACACGCGGTGTTAGGGTCCCCCCACTGTTTCCTGGAGGGGGTTCTCTCGAATGCGTCGTCTATTGCTCGTCGGAATGTTGCTGCTCTCCGCCACGTCGTGTGACGAGGACGGCGGGGGCGGGCCTGATGCGAACTCCGGCACCGTCGCGGGGACGCTGACGCCGTTCCGCAGCAACGAGCAGTCCTCCGAGGGTGGAGTCTCCCGAGCCACCCACCTTCCCTTCGGCAAGGGCGTGCTGGCGCGGCTGAAGGACTCGATGCGCGGCGCGAAGGCACAGCGCGTGCGCCGCTCGGCGGTGGACCAGACGGACCCGGGCCTGCCCATCATCCCCGCGCCGCTGGGGCCGCCGCCCCTGGCACGCATCCCCCAGGAGGACCCGACCATCGCCGGTGACGTCGTGGTCCGCTTCGAGGAAGCGGACGTGTCACCCGAGCACGTGTTGTCCGCGACGGCGCTCCCGGGCTACCGCGTGGTGCACAAGGGCCATGCGAGCGAGTACCTGCACCTGGTGGGCTTCGAGGCGGAGGACGGCCACGCGGTGACGACGGACGAGACGCGTGAGCTGGTGTCGAAGCTCGCGGCGGTGCCGGGCGTGCGCTACACGGACCGCAACCTGCGCATGTACAAGACGGCCGTCCCCGACGACAAGGGCTACGGCCTCCAGTGGCACTACCCCACCATCAACCTGCCGGCCGCATGGGACATCGAGTTCGGCGCGGACGGCGTGGTGGTGGCGGTCATCGACACCGGCATCGTCTCGCACCCGGACCTCAACACCCACGTGGTGCAGGGCTACGACATGATTGCCGACCCGACCAACGCGGGTGACGGCAATGGCCGCGACCCGAATCCCCTGGACGAAGGGGGCGATGAGCCACAGGGCGGTTCGTCGTGGCATGGCTCGCACGTGGCGGGCACCGTGGCCGCGGTGACGAACAACGGCGTCGGCGTCGCGGGCGTGGCCTGGAACGCGCAGCTCCTGCCGGTGCGCGTGCTGGGCAACAAGGGCGGCAACAGCTTCGACATCGCGGCGGCCATCGCCTGGGCCACCGGAGGTGATGTGCCCGGCATCACCCAGCGCCCGGCCAGGGCCGCCAAGGTGGTGAACATGAGCCTGGGTGGCAGCGCGCCGCCGCAGCCGCTCTACCAGGACGCCATCGATGCCGCCGTCCGTCGCGGCGCCATCATCGTCGTCGCCGCCGGCAACGAGAACGTGGACGCCTCCAACAGCACGCCGTGCAACCAGGAGAACGTCATCTGCGTGGGCTCCACGGGCCTGTCGGGCCGGCGCAGCAGTTTCTCCAACTACGGTGCGCGCGTGGATGTGGTGGCCTCCGGCGGAGAAATGGTGGAGGACATCAACGGCGACGGCTACGCGGACGGCGTGTTGTCCACGGTGCTGGATGACAACCGGCAGCCCGCGTATGCCTTCTCCCAGGGCACCAGCATGGCGGCGCCGCACGTGGCCGGCGTGGTGGCGCTGCTGGCGGCGACCGCGGCCAAGCTGACCGCGGACCTCACGTCGAGCCAGGCGGAGAGCGCGCTGAAGACCACCGCGACGCCGATTCCCTCCTCGCTGTGCGCCGGAGGTTGTGGCGCGGGCCTCATCAACGCGCAGGCGGCGCTGCGGCGCATCCAGAGCACGGACCCGGCGTTGGAGCCGCCGAAGCTGAGCGTGTCGACGAGCACGCTCTTCTTCCGGCAGAGCGTCACGCAGCAGCTCACGCTGAGCAACGTGGGCGGCCGACAGGGCGGCGACTTGGTGGTGACGGCCACTGTTTCGGGCGCGCAGCAGTCGGCGGTGTCCTTCCCCGGGGGAAGCACCAAGACGGTGCCTGCCTACGGCTCGACGACGCTGGACGTGGCGGTGAACACGGCGGGCCTCGCGGATGGCGACTACGTGGTGAACCTCAACCTCGCGGGCTCCGGCGCGGCCGGCTCGGCGACGGTGGCGGTGAAGATTGGCGTGGGCACGTCGGACGACCTGGATGCCATTGTCGCCTTCGTCTGGCAGAACGCGCTGACGGGCGAGTGGGAGGCGGCCGAGGAGGCCATCACCGTGGCTCGCGCGTCGCGCGGATACGCCTACTCCCTCGAACTGGAGCCCAGGACCTACTACGCGCTGGCGACCATCGACGACGACGAGGACGGCGATTTGTTCGAGGACGGGGAGCGCACGGGCTTCTGGCGCAACGTCGACTCCTTCGAACCGCTCGACGTGGAGGCCGGTGACTCCACGCCCGGCATCAGCTTCGACCTGCTCCCGCTGGCGCCCATCGACGATGACCCGACGCTGGACGTGGGCGCGTCGTGCACGGATGACTCCGACTGTGCGGAGGGGTTCTGCAACACGAACTTCCCCGGAGGCTACTGCTCGCTCGTGTGCAACACGACGGCGTGCCCCGCGGGCTCGAAGTGCTACACGGTCAGTTCGTCGGGGTTGAAGAACTGCCTGGACAGCTGCTCCCGCCAGGTGGGCACCGGTCAGGGCGACTGTCGTTCGGGCTATGTCTGCTACAGCGACGGCACTGGCATTGGCGCGTGTCAGCCGAGCTGCATCGGCTCCGGCCTCAACTGCCTGGCTCCGGCCACATGTCGGAGCGACGGCTTCTGTCGCTGAGTCGCCGTCCGGGGCGAAGCGGGTTCCCGGTGAGGTCGACCGGGGACCGCGCGGCGCCTCACGTCTTCACGCGGACGGCTTCGCGCGTTCGAGCAGCACCGCGCGGCTGTCCACGTTGAGCACCTGGGCGCCGCCTGGGAGGGTGGCGAGCGGCGTCTCCCAGTGGGCATGGCCGCAGACCACCAACAGGTCCGCGCGCCTCTGCACGGACTCCCGGATGACGGGGCTGCCGCGCAGCCGCGTGCCCTCGACGTCCGGCCCCTGATGCAGCACCAGCACCTGTGGTGTCTCGCGCAGCGTCGCATCGAGCTGTCGCAGGAAGTCCGTCTCCCCGCGTCGGCCGGCCTTGTCCGGGTTGCCGATGATGCCACCCACGCCGCCCACGCGAAGGCCCTCCAGGTCCACCACCTCGCCGTCGAGCAGGTGGATGCCGGGGCGCTGCTGGAAGCGTACTTGCTCTCTCGCACCGCCGAACGTGTCGTGGTTGCCGGCCACGCCCACCACCCAGCGGAAGTGCTCGGCGAAGGCCTGCCAGACGGCGCGCACGTCACCGGAGGCGCCGCGCACATTCGCATTCGCTTCCGAGTACAGGTCTCCCGCGAGCACCACGCCGACGGTTCCCGGCTGGGGCAGCGTGCCCAGCTCACCAAGAATCGCCAGCTCATCGGCGAGCACTTCTCCGAGCAGCGCCACCGCGCCGTCCTGGAGTGCATGAGGAGCCACGCCCTGGAGGTCGGAGAGCACCAGCAGCGCGGCGACTTCATCCGGGAGAACATCCACCGTGCCGCGCAGCAGGGGGAACCACACGGTCTGGCTCCCACCCCGAGGCGCGGCGGATTGGTAGGGCCAGCTATGACACGGCACTTCATCGAGCGTCAGGATTCGCATGGCGCCCCGGTCGGCCGCCTCCCCGCGTTCCTGACAGGGAGCCCCGGCGGCGTTGGTTGGGATTTAGCCATTCCCTCCGAGCCCGGGTGGGGCCATCTTGGTTGAACCGTGTCCCTGCTGCCGCGACTCAAGACGGAAACCCGCCCCCACCACGAGCGCACCGAGTCCGCCGTGCGCTTGCTGGAGCCTGGACTGACGCTCCAGGGCTATCGCCGCCACCTGGAGGCGCTCCACGGCTTCCATCTGCCGGTGGAGGACCAGCTCACCGCACTGCTGGGAGCGGCGCTGCCCGGCCTGCGCCTTCAGGAGCGGGTGAAGGTGCCGTGGCTGGAAGCGGACCTGCGCGCGCTTGGTCACGACACGCCGTCGCTCGCGCGGCTGCCAGGGTGCCCGGAGCCACCGCTGCTGCTCGGTCTGCCCGAGGCGCTCGGGAGTTGCTACGTGCTGGAGGGCGCCACGCTCGGAGGCCAGCTCATCCTCCGACACCTGCGCCGCCACTTCGAGGGAACCCCCGCGGGCGACTTCGTCTTCTTCCGCGCCTACGGTGACGACGTGGGCCCCCGGTGGCGCGCCTTTGGCGAAGTGCTCACGCGCGCCTCCGTGGACGCGGCCGACCCTGCCTTCGATGACCGCGTGGTGAAGGGCGCCCAGGACACCTTCGACGCCTTCGAGCGCTGGCTCCGACGCGCGCTGCCCTGAGCGTCGCTACAGGGACGTCAGGCCGCCGCGCAGCATGAAGTACACCACCACGCCCGTCACCGACACGTACACCCAGATGGGCGCCAGCCACCGCGTCACCTTGCGGTGCCGGGGGAACTCCTTGCGCCACGCGAAGTAGAAGGCCACCAGCGCCATGGGCACGACACCCATGGACAGCAGCACATGGCTGGCCAGGATGCACAGGTACAGCCCTCTCCAGTCGCCCACGTAGCGCGTGTCTCCGTGCACGTAGTGGTAGGTGAGGTAGCAGACCAGGAACAGCGCCGACGCCGCGAAGGCCGCCACCATCAGGTACTGGTGCACGCGCCGCGCACCGCGCTTGATGGCCACCCAGCCGGCGATGAGCAGCGCCGCCGCCGTCGCGTTCAGGCTCGCGTTGACGGCCGGAAGGAAGCGCAAATCCACACCCTCCACGCCGTCGCGACGGCCCATCAGAATCCACGCGATGAAGGCGAGCGCGGCCGCGGAGACAACACCGGTGAAGACATAAAAAGCCCGGTCGCTCACTCGGGGCTGAAGCGGAGCAGAGGTGGCGTTCGACATGCGCCCTATCTCTCGCGACACGTCCGCCGATGCAACCAATGCAGTAGCGATACAACGCTGTGCCGACATGTCGGATGAAGCGTTCTGTTAGGCCGACTGGATCTTCTCCCTGTAATTCTTGCATACTCAGTCACGGTCGCCCCCGACTCCCCCCTCCACGGAGGTTCCCCGTGCTCCGCGAGCGTTGCCTTGCCATCCTGGCTGGCGCCGCCTTGTTCCTGGCTCTGCCAGCCTCCGCCGATGAGGCCGCTGTTTGCGCGCCCGTCGCGAAGGTCCCTCCTGAAAGACATCTGCGGCAGCTGACGCTCGACCTGCTCGGTCGGCCGCCCACTTGGGAGGAGTACAAGGCAGTCCAGGCGAAGGGCTCGGTGTCTGAAGAAGACATCCGCGCCATGATGAATGACGAGTTGTTCTACACGCGCGTGCGCAACTTCCACCGCGCCCTCCTGCGCTCGAACATCAGCGCGAGTGTCTTCGACAACGGCAACTCGCGCCTGGGTGGCAACGGCACCTCCACCCCCTTTGGTTTCGCGAACAATCCGTCCACGGCGCTGCGAGGCGTCAACGGCCAGTCCTGCAACGCCGATGTCGAGCAGAGCTCCTGCTTGACGACGATTCAGGACAAGCACGCAGCGCCGCTCACGGCGAAGCCGCGCACCAGTTGCACGGACGACATGGGCGTGCCCATGCCGGTCAGCTACGACTACGACACCAACTACTACACCTGCACGGAGCTGGCGGTCGAGACGAGCAACGCGCTGACGACCTGTGACCAACTGGCTGACTTGCCCGCGACCGATGCGTGGGGGCAGTACCGCTATTTCTGCGACAACCGTGTCGTCGGGGGCGCCGTGAAGTCGCACCTGTGCAAGCCCGACCGGCGTCCCGGCAAGCCTGGCGTCGCGCTGACGATTGAGACGAAGAACGCGAGCGGCCTGGTGGAGTCCTTCGACCATCCGGACCCCGCGTCCAAGCCGAGCCTCCTGACGCTCAAGCGCTGCACGCTGGACCTCGGCCTCAACAACAACATCAGGGGCTCCTTCGCGCCGATTCGCGGCTGCATCCAGCGCGAGGGCTACGTGACGAAGCCCGCACCCTACTGGGCCCCTGCGGGCTCGCCAGCGACGGTGAAGGTGTGCGCCATCGAAGCCCAGGAGCGCGACCACAACCCCTGGACGCGTGAGTCCTGTGAGACGGGCCGCTTCGCCAATGACCGCAGCTGCGGCTGCGGCGTGGGCATGCGCCGCTGCGGCGTGTCGAACATCGGCCTGACCACGGACCCGCTCTTCGTGCGCAACGTTCACGACATGCGCGTGGCCGCCTTCAACGAGGAACCGCTGCGCATCGCCGAGTCCGTCGTCCGCCGCGACGAGCCCTACTACAACATCCTCACCACGCGCCGCTCGTTCGTGAACGGCACCCTGTCGGAGTTCTACCGGCAGCGGCAGGGCGTGGGTGTCTTCAGCGCCACCGCGCCCGCGCCGCTGGAGTCGATTCCCGCCATCGCCTACACCGACGCCGCGAACTGGAAGGAATACACCCGGGATGAGTCGCACTCCGGCGTGCTGACGACGCCCGGGTTCCTCTACCGGTTCCCCACGCACCGGGCCCGCGTCTCCGAGTTCTACGAGGCGTTCCTCTGCAAGACCTTCGTGCCTGGCTCGGAGACGTCCCTGCCCGACCCCGAGGATTCCTGCAACCGGGAGAACAACCTGGCCAAGCGCTGTGGCTGCAACTACTGCCACGCCACCATCGAGCCCACCGGCGCCCACTGGGGCCGCTACGCCGAGCGCGCGGCGCAGTTCCTGCCGGCCAACCAGTTCCCGCGCTTCGACCCGAAGTGCCGCGACTGCGCCATCAACGGCGACACCAACTGTGGCGGCGAGTGCTCCCAGTACGTCATGCAGGCGTACGACGGTGACGGCGCCAGCAGCCTCGGCCTGCTCAAGACGTACCTGTACCGCACGGCCGACGAGGAGCAGAACATCGAGGCGGGTCCGCGACTGCTCGTGGAGCGCATGTACCAGTCGGGTGAGCTGGAGCGCTGCACGGTGAAGCGGGTCTGGAACGAGTTCCTGGGCCGCCCGATGACGGCGGAGGAGCAGCGGATGTACCTGGCGCCGCTCGCCAGCGACTTCGCCAAGAGTGGCCACCGCTTCAAGTCGCTCATCGAGCGCGTGGTGACGACCGACGCCTACCGGAGGATTGACTGATGC
This sequence comes from Myxococcus llanfairpwllgwyngyllgogerychwyrndrobwllllantysiliogogogochensis, assembly GCF_006636215.1. Lineage (GTDB taxonomy): Bacteria > Myxococcota > Myxococcia > Myxococcales > Myxococcaceae > Myxococcus > Myxococcus llanfairpwllgwyngyllgogerychwyrndrobwllllantysiliogogogochensis. Next base: position 28,635 of record NZ_VIFM01000021.1, read on the forward strand.
GCCGCTCGCTCCTGATCGCCGCGTTGCTCACGCTGAGCGCCGGCTGCAACAAGTCCACCGAGGAGAAGCCCGGCCCCACCCTGGACGGGCAGCTCGAACCGGTCGCCAACCCCCACCAGCCCGGGGACTTCGACCCGCTGCCGGACCCGGAAGCGCAGGGCGGTAGCGTGGGCCGCGCCCCGCGCCGGCTCACCGTCGCCCAGCTCGACGCCGCCATCCTGGAGGCCGTCGGCCGCCGCTGGGTGAACGGTGGCGACGGCATCGACGCGCGCGCCTCGTCCCTGGGCCGCGCCGACTTCGCCCTCGTCTCCAGCGAGAACACCGAGCCCAACCTGGTGTTCGCCAAGTTCCTGGAGGATGGCGCGCGCTTCGTGTGCATCGCCCAGGCGGGTGATGAAGTGAAGCAGGCGGATGCCTCCAAGCGCACGCTGTCGCGCACGCTGCCGGGCACCTGGGATGACCTGCGCAAGCTGACGGACGCCCAGGTGCGAGAGTTCCTCGTCTACAACTCCCTGCGCTTCTGGGGTGCGCCCCTGGAAGGCGAGGAGCTGACGAAGTGGGTCGGTTTCTTCACCCAGGCCGCGGCCCGGGCGGAGACGGCCAAGCGGCGCTCGGACGCGCTGGCGGTGATGTGCATCGCCATGCTGACCGACGCGCGGTTCATCACCTACTGAAGCTCGGAGTGACTTCGATGAAGAAGAATCGACTCGACGAGAACCACCGTCCCGAGCGCCGCACCTTCCTCAAGGCCGCGGCCGGCTTCATGGGCTCCACGCTGCTGGGCGGGCTGCCCTTCCGTTCCTTCGCGCAGGCGGCCTCTCTGGCCCCGGCCGACCGCTGCTTCGTCTTCGTGTACTTCAACGGCGGCTGGGACCAGTTGCTCGCCTTCGACCCGAAGGACCCGGACGAGTTCACCCCGGACCGCGCGGCGGAGACGCGCATCCTGCCCGGCTACAACCTCATCAACGACACGCGCTTCTCCGCCATCCCCCTTCGTCCGGAGAAGCCGGGCGTGGGCCGGTCCAACATCGACTTCGGTCCCGCGGTGGGAGACCTGTCGAAGCACTTCGACCGGATGACGGTGGTGCGCGGCATCAACATGAACACGCTGGGCCACGAGGTGGGCTACCGCTACTTCCTCACGGGGAAGATGCCCATCGGTAGCGCGGCGCGTGGCTCCTCCACGGCGACGGAAATCGTGGGGCAGATGAAGCCCCGCGTGCCCATCTCCAACATCGCGTTCAACGTGGAGTCGTACAACGACCGCTACCCCGGCTACGCCAACGCGCTGCGCGTCAGCCGCAAGGACGACCTGCTGCTCACGCTCAAGCCCAGCTCTCAGTTGCTGGACAGCGAAATCGAGAAGCAGCTGGTCGACTTCCGGGGCCAGCCCATCACCTGCGAGGAGGCCGCCTACGGCGCTCGCGGCGTGGGCACCACGTACCAGAACAGCCGGGACCAGATGCAGCAGGTGATGGCCCAGCGGCTCGAGGAGTCGTTCAAGTTCGACGCGAAGACCCCGGAGATGGCGGCGGTCCGGGCACACTATGGCCTGCCAGATAACGGCAACTACGATACCGAGGCGGGACGTGCCGCCATGGTGGCCACCGCGCTCAAGAAGGGCATTGCCCAGTGCCTCACCATCAACCTCACGGGCGGCCTGGACACGCACTTCGGCACGCAGCTCACCCACGCCAACAACCAGCGCCGGGGTTTCGACGCGCTGTCCGACCTGGTGGATGACCTGATCGCCTCCCCCCACCCGGCGGGCGATAGCTTCATGGACCACACCACCATCATGGTGTTCTCCGAGTTCTCCCGCACGCCGCTCATCAACAGCGCGGGCGGCCGGGACCACCACATCTCCAACTCCTGCATGCTCATGGGCGCGGGCGTGAAGCACAACTACGTCTTCGGCAAGAGCGGAGACATTGGCATGTCGCCCGGCACGTTCGACCTGCGCACCGGAGCCATCGACCCTCGGGGTGAGAACATCTTCCCCGAGCACATCATCGCCACGGTGCTGGCGTCGGCGGGCCTGGACTACAGCATCACCCGCGTGGAGCCCCTTCGCACCATCCTCGCCTGAACCGCATGCGCACCCATCCCCGAGCCCCCCGGGAGATGGACGAGGGGCGGTCCGCCGCCCCCGTTCTTCTTCGTCTCCTTCCCCTCTGCGCCGCCGTCCTCCTCACCGCGTGCGGCGACGACTCCCTCCCGTTGGACAGGCCCCGGCCCGTCTCCTTCCGGCCCACCGAGGTCCGGTCGAAGACGGCGCTGGCGTCGGCTCCGGGCTTCGCGGACCAGGCCGGTGGCGGCATCTTCGCCAACACCACCGGCACCGTCGTCCGCATCCGGTTGGATGGCTCGTTGGGGGCCCTGGCGCCCCACCCGGGCAACAGCGCCGAGCTGGGCACGGTCAACGCCGTGTTCCGCATGGGGCCGCACAGCGCGCTGGTGGAGGCGCGGAACGGCCTCTTCCTCGCCGAGTCGGGGTGGCTCATCTCCCCGCCGTGGCGTGACGCGCTGGGCCTGGGCATCACCGCGACCACGCAGTCCTCGGATGGCGCGGTGTGGCTGGCGCATCCCACGGGCCTGTTCCAGCTGCGCGACGGCACGCTGTCCGCGCTGAAGGTGAAGGGCGAGGCGCTCACCGGCATCACCGCGCTGGCCGCGGCGCCGACGGGCGAGGGCTCCGCGGGCGTGTGGTTCCTGCGCGACGGCAAGCTGCACGTCGCGGTGGCCACCAGCCTGGTGCACTTCGACGTGCGCGAGGCGGGCGCTCCCTTGGAGGAGGGCGAGGTGGTGGAGTCGCTGGCCGGACTGGGCCCGGGCCTTGGCACCTCCGGAGAGCTGTGGCTGCTCACCAACCAGGGCCTGCTGCGTCGGCCGAGGGAAGGCTGGCGGCGCGTGACGCTGCCGCAGCGGCCGGTGCAACTGCTCGCGTCGGGCCGCTTCCTGTGGGTGAAGTCGAGCGACGCGCTGCTCCTGTACGACGCGGACGCGAACGAGTGGGGCCTGGCGCAGGGCATCGACACGCGTGAGTTCCGCTTCCTGTCCGCGGACGAGAGTGGCTGCGCGTGGGTGCAGCTGGGCGGCGAGACGGTGGCGGTGAGCCGCTCGCCGGCGCCGCGCGTGACGGGCCTGCACCAGGGCATGCAGGTGGTGGAGGACGGGCTCGTGGTGCGCGCGGTGATGCCCACGGGCGTGGAGCCAGACTCCGTCGTCTTCCAGCTGGGCGGCGTGGAGGTCCCCGCCATGGGAGAAGGACCTGTGTACAGCCTGGGGGGCCAGGAGGCGGACGGCACCCCGAAGCCGTACTCCTTCGCGGGCCTGGAGGCGGGACGCCAGGCGCTCGGCGTGGTGGCGCGCTTCCTGGATGGCACCGAAGCCAAACGCCTGGTGCCGTTCGACTACCAGCCCGTGAGCACCGTGGCGCTGAGCTGGGCGACGGACATCCAGCCCATCCATGTGTCGCGCTGCGAGAAGTGCCACGCCACCGGCCCCGGCCGGGCGCTCAACACGTACGAGTTGTGGAAGGAGAACGCGGCGCTCATCACCGCCGCGGTGAGAGACCAGCGCATGCCCGCGGATGGGCCGTTGGACCCTCAGCTCATCTCCCTCATCCAGCGCTGGGCCGCGTCCGGCGCGAAGCCCTGAAGCCCCCGTCGCACCCGCCTGACTCCCCTCGAGGCACACCATGATTCGATTCCCTCGCGTGGCCCCCCTCCTCGCGCTCCTCGTCACGGCCTGCTCCGATGACCTGGACCCCGCGCGTGAGAACGAGCCACCTCCGGAGGTGGACCAGTGCACGGGCCTGGCCCCGCTGGCTTTGCGCGCCGAGCCCGCCCGGGTTCGCGTGGGCAGCCCGGTGTCGCTGGTGGCCACCGGTGGCAGCGGCCAGTACCGCTACACGCTGGAGGACGGGGGCTCGTCCGGTGAGCTGCGCGCGTCGCGCTTCATCGCGGGGCACACCCCGGGCACCGACACGCTGGTGGTGGAGGACGCCCGCTGCCCGGGTGATGCCCGCACCACGCTGGAGGTGCTGGCCCTCTTCGACATCGCGCCGGCGCGGGCGCAACTGCGGCCGGGCACGTCCTTCCAGGTGTCGACGAAGGGACTGCTGGGCACGGCCACATACAACCTGACGCAGAACCTCTCTGGCGGCACGCTCACCGCCGAAGGGCGCTACACGGCGGGCCCCACCGAGGGGCTGGACCTCATCACCGTGCGCGACTCGCAGACGGGTGACGAGGCCATCCTCCAGTACGACGTGAGCAAGGCGGCCCGGCTCGGTGGCGCGCCCGCGTTCCTCGCGGTGCCCTCGGGCTCGTCCGTGCCGCTGGCCACGCGCGGTGGCAGCGACACGGTGGTGTGGACGAAGGTGTCGGGCCCCGGGACGATTGCCGCGGGGCGCATCGGCTTCCTGGCGGGCGACACGGGCGCGGCGGTGCTGGAGGCGTCGGACCCCTTCACTGGAGACAAGGCGTCGGTGACGGTGGTGGTGCTGGACGAGCTGACGCGGCCGGGTCTGGCGCATGGCCGGCTCACGGATGCCGCCACGATGGTGACGGCGGACTTCGACGGTGACGGCACGCTGGACCTCGCGGTGGGCCAGCGCGAGAGCGACATGGGCCGGCCCACGGGCGGCGCCGTGTTCATCTACAAGGGCGGCACGGGCGGGTTGGAAGCGCAGCCGCTGTGGGTGCTCACGGGCGACACGGACACCGCGCAGTTCGGCGACGCACTGGCCGCGGGCGACTTGGACGGTGACGGGCGCGCGGAACTGGTGGTGTCCTCGCCGGGCGCGGACGTGGCGACGAGCAACGCGGGCGCCGTGTACCTCTACACCTTCAAGGGAGGCGCCCCCGCGCCGCTGCGCCTGCAGCTCGCCGGCCTGCTGCGGGATGCCGCGTTCGGCGCGGGCCTGTCCGTGGCGGACCTCGATGGCGACGGCAAGGTGGACCTGGTGGTGGGCTCGCCAGCGGGAGACCTGGCGCCCAGCGGCACCATCCGCGCGCGCGGCACCGTGGACATCTACCTGGCCACGGCCAGCGCCCCCGTTCCGGATTTGCCCACCCTCCGCCTGGGTGGCTCGGACCTGACGAAGGACGGCGTGCCCATGGCGCGCACGGGCTCGGACCTGGGCCGCGCGCTGGTGACGGCGGACTTCAACAAGGATGGGCGGCTGGACATCGCCGCGCTCAGCCGCGTGTCCCGCTACACCGCGGAAGGCGCCGTCTCCGGTACGCAGGTGGCCATCTCCGTCTTCTTCGCGCGCTCCGAGGGGATTCGCTTTCGGGCGAGCCCGGACGTGTATGTGCTGCCCGCGAACCTCGCGGACTCCAATGAGGGCACGTGGCGGCTGGCCGCCATCGCGGGTGACGGCACGCGTCCGCCGTTGTTGATGGCGGTGGCGGACCGCGCGGACTCGCCGGACCTGAGCGCCAGTGGGGGTGTGCGCTCAGGAGCGGACGCGGGCGGCGCGCTGCTGTTCGACCTGAGTGCCTATGCGCCCACCGGCGACCCGGCGACCACGCCGCCGCAGGTGAAGCGCGAGGAGGCCTTCGCGCGCATCTACGGTGACGCGGCCGGTGTCGTCGCGGGCCGCAGCTTCGCGGTGCTCGATGTGGACGGCACGCCGGGGCCCGAGCTGGTGCTGGGCGCGCCGTATGCCGCGCCGCCCGGGCCGAGCAACACCACGCTGCGCTTTGGCGGCAAGGTGCTGGTGTATCCCTTGTCGACGCTGACGAAGGGCGCCGTCATCAACAAGTCGCTGACCGCGCTCAATGGCATGGCGAAGTCGGACACCCTGGGCTCGGGCCTGGCGGTGTGGCGCCTGCCGGACGGTGAATCGCTGGCGGCCTTCTCTGGCCGAGCCTCGTCGGACCAGGGGGCCTTCACCGGCCGCGTGGAGCTGTTCCGCCGAGGGGGCGCCTCGCTGGTGGAGTGGGCGCGCACCAGCGCCAACGTGCCGGCGAAGCCCAGCGTGGAGCGCGTGGGTGAGCAGGTGGCCGTGGCCGTGGGGCCCAAGGGCGCGGTGGCGCTGCTGGGAGCGCCGGGCTGGTCGGGTCCGGGAGCCAACGGCGATGGTGATGCGATGTCCATTGGCCGGGCATATGTGCGCGAGGTGGCTCGGACCGCCCCCGCCGTGGTGGCCGAGGAGGGCGCGCCTTCCCCGCACAAGGCGGGGCGCACCGTGGGCGCGGACGTGGCCTTCACGGACTTCGACGGGGACAAGCGACCGGACTTGGTGGTGGGCGCCCCAGGCTTCGTCGTGCCGGCCAGCAACAACGCGGAGCTGGCCGCGACCTATCAGACGGTTCGACCGGAGTGTGTCACCACGGCCAACCAGTCGGTGGGCGGCGTGTTTGTATCGCTGGGGCAGCCGGACGGTTCGTTCAAGCCCGCCTATCGCTTGTGGGCGCCGCTGCAGATCGCCACCTGCGTGCCGGAGACGGACGCGAAGTGCAAGCGCTCGGCGCTGGGCCGCGGGTTGGTGGGCGGCTTCGACTTCAATGGGGATCGCAAGGAGGACGTGGGCGTGCTGCGGGACAGGGGCATGGAGGTGTTCCTGGGCCGGCCTCCGGACGAAGCGTCGCTGACGAAGCTCACCATGACGTGTGACCCCGTCTACTCGTGGCCCTCCGAGGCCATTCAGACGAGCGCGCCGACGTCGCTGGGGGATATCAACGGGGACAGCTGCGACGACCTCGCGTGGCGGTACGCGGAGGGCAGCCGCTCGGGCGTGGCCATCCTCTTCGGCTACGACGCGGGCGGTGTGCGCTGCAGCGGGCGCACCACGCCGACCGTGTGGCGCATCGCGGGCGACAGCGAGGTGCAGCTCAACAACATCGGCCTGGGACTGGCCATCACCCGCGCGGGCAAGGTCATGCGCAACGCGGGCGGCACGACGGGAGACGGGCGGGACTTCCTGGCCATCAGCGCCACCGCGGTGCCGTTCAACGGCGTCACGCAGCCCGTGGTGCTGCTCTTCGACATCGCGCAGCTCACCACGGTGATGGCGACGCTCCCATCGCGGAACAGGCCGTTCGTGCTGGGCGCCTTCGGCGACGACCTGACGCCGGTGGTGGTGGTCCACAAGTCGCGCGCGGTGGGCTTCGGCACTGCGCTGGCGGGCAACGTGGACCTGTCTGGCGACAATGTCCCTGACCTGGTGGTGAGCGCGCCGGGCTCCTCCGAGGCCTCGGATGGTGGTGGCGCCGTGTTCGTCTACGCGGGTGCGCCCAACCTGGGCGGCGCGCTCTCGCCGTACTTCACCGTCGTGGGTGATGGCGCCGAGCGAGCCCAACTGGGACAGGACCTCGCGCTCGTGCCGGGCTCGGGCGGAACCCCGCCAACGATGGTTATCGGTGCTCCCCGGAGCTTCCGGACAGGCACGCAGAACGGGACAGCGTTCGCGCTGCCGCTGCGCTTCTAGTTCGGGGGCCATTGGGAACCGCGGGCGGCCGGGCCTATCCTGGGCCCGGCCTCATCGCGGGAGTCTCATGGCAAGGGATTGGGAGCAGGAGTGGAGCCACGGCGAGCAACGCGCGTGGCTGGAAGCGCCGGACATCCTCTGGGCGCGCTTCCGGGGCGCCATCACCGAGGACACGTCGCGCTGGTCCTGTGGCCTCTACAAGACGCTGTCAGCCGAGGGGCGCTTCTACCTGGCGGCGGACATCACCGACTCGCAGCTCAGTCCGGAGTCGCGCCGCTACCTGGTGGACCACGCGAAGGCGGACTGGTTCCTGGGCATCGTCTACATCGGCGCGGCGCTGGAGCAGAAGGCCACCACCAAGAGCCTGATGGTGGGCTCCATGCTCAGCGGTGGGCGTCCGCTGGACGTGCGCTACGTGGACACGCTCGACGAGGCCCGCGCGTGGGTTCAGGAGCACCGCGCGCTGAACGCCTCGCGTTGACGCCAGCGCTTCAGCTCGGAGTGCCCTCGTCGGTGGGACGTGGCGTGGCTTCCTTCGGCAGCACGTTGGCCAGCGCGGCGCCTCCGAGGATGAGGGCGCCGCCCACGACGAGTGACAGGGTGAAGGGCTCGCCGAGGAAGGCGACGCCCAGCACCACCGCCACCAGCGTGTCGAGCAGGGCCATGGCGCCCAGCGCGGTGAGGGAGATTCGCGGCAAGAGCCAGTAGAGGCACAGGTACGTGAAGGCCGTGCCGAACACCGCCAGATAGAAGACGGCGCCCATCGCGCGCGGCGTCCAGTTCCCCGGCGAGTCCGCCTCCAGCAGGAAGGAGAGCGCGAGCAGGGGCACCGCGCTGCTGAGCGTCTGGCCGAAGACGAGCACCTGCGCGGGGACGTGCGACATGTAGCGCCGGGCCAGCACGTTGGCCACGGCGATGATCGCCACGGCCACCAGCGTCATCACGACGCCGAGCAGCACCTTGCCGGACAGCGCGAGCCCCTCGACGCCCGAGGAATGGAGCACCACCACGCCCACCGCGCCCAGGCTCGCCGCGAGCAGCTTGCCCGGCGTCAGGGGCTGGTCCGGCATCAGCACGCGGCCGATGAGCAGCAGCCACAGCGGGAAGGTGGAGAACAGCAGCGCGGCCCAACTGGAGGGAATCCACTGCTGTGCGAAGAAGAGCAGACCGAAGGGCACGGCGAGCTGGAGCAGTCCCAGCGCGGCGATGCGACCTCCGGTGCGCGCGTCCACCCGTCCCCGCGAGCGCGCGAAGGGCAGGAGGAAGAGGCCCGCCACCAACATGCGGGTGCCGAGGAAGCGCAGCGGCGGCAGGTCTTCCAGCCCCACCTTCACCACGGACCAGGTCGAGCCCCACAGGATGAAACACGTGCAGTAGGCGAGGGCGACCTTGAGCGAGCCAGCCGGCTTCACGGTGCCGGATGCGGTGGCGGAGTCCATGGTGGCGTCGCCTTAGCACCCGTTCCGGGCACATGCACTGAGCGCATCATGCGCGCGGGAGAGCAGGCGACCGGGCGTCAGTCCGGCAACTTCTGCGAGTGCTTCAGCGCCGGGGCGAACAGGTCCCCCACGGCATCCAGGCGCCTCTTCAGCGTGCGGAGGTTGAAGCGCGCGGGGTCCAGTCTCCGCGTCACCTCGCTCCATTTCAGGGGCGCGGAGAAGGGAGCGGCCTCGCGTGCGCGCAGCGAGTAGGGCGCGACCACCGTCTTGCCGCGCGCGTTCTGTCCCGCGTCCAGATAGAGCCGTCCCTTGCGCGCGCTGATGCTTCGCGTGGTGGTGGCCAGGTCCCCCAGCCGTGCCTCCAGCGCGTGGGCCAGTTGGTTCGCATGGGCCTGGACTTTCGCGTAGGTGTGCCCAGGGCCCAGCGGTATCAGGACATGCAGGCCGCGTTTGCCGGAGGTCTTCGGGTAGCTCTCCAGGCCCTGGTCCTCCAGCAGCTCACGAAGCGCGAGCGCCGTCGTCACGACGTCCGACCAGCCGCCCTCGCCCGGGTCCAGGTCCATCACCAGGAAGTCCGGCTGCGAGAGCTTGGGTGCATGGCTCAGCCACATGTGGAGCGTGAGCGCGGACTGGTTGGCGAGCCAGAGCAGGGGCTCCTCGCCGTTCACATTCACGTGGCGCAGCGTCTTGTCCACATGGCGGACGCGCAGCGTGGGCACCCATGCAGGGGTGCCGGACAGCTCGTGTCGGAAGAAGCCGGGGGCCTCGATGCCAGCGGGCCACTGCTGCACGGAGATGGGTCGGTCCGTGAGGATGGGGACCAGCAGCGGCGCCACCTCGCGGTAGTAGGCGAAGACGTCCGCCTTCGTCAGTCCGCTGCGCGCGAAGAGGACACGGTCGCCATGGGAGAGCTTCGCGCGCCCGGACTCCGGGGCCTCACGATGTTCGGGCGCGGAGGTCCGCGCCGCCTGCGCTCTGGGCGCACGGAGCGCTCCCGTGGTGCGGGGGCGTGCATTGGGGCGGTTCACGTCCCAACGGTTGGCATCCGGGGAACCTGTCGCAATGTCGGGCGCGCCTGGGGGCATGCTCTTCCGCCCGGAGCCGCCAGGCAACCGAGCCCCGTCCGGCCCGCCGACTCATCCAGCGCCTCCCGAAGCCTCACGGTGTCAGGAGCAAAGCGCGGACACCCTGGCTGACAGCGAGCGAGCGCATGCGCATCTGTATTCGGGAGGATGCATGGGCACCGAGGCCGTGGGCTGGTTCAGTTCCTTCGTCTTGTTGATGACCTTGGGAACGCAGATCCACAAACAGTGGAAGTCAGGCTCCAGTCAGGACGTCTCCAAGTGGCTCTTCGTGGGGCAGATGACGGCCTCGCTGGGCTTCACCGTCTACAGCGTGCTGGTGGGCAACTGGGTCTTCGTGGTGACGAACGCGCTGCTGCTGGTGAGCGCCGTTCTCGGAGAGCTCATCGTCCTCAAGCACCGTCGGGTTGCTCGCCGTGACGACGCGCTCCCCTTGAGGCCCGCGCACCCGCGCCCCTGAGCCGCTGCCCGCTCGCCCGGCGCGAGGGCGGTCGGACCCGGGACTTGAGGGACGGGTTGGCCTTCGGGAAGAGACTTCTCACATTGCACACGTCCCTGGCGCGGAGGAAGTCGACATGGCCGAGAAGTCCGAGGTGGCACGGCTGCGAAGCCTGGCCCAGCTCGACGCGGATGCGGTGGGCGCGTACGACGCGGCGCTCGCCCGAATCCCGGAGCCGCTGGTCCGTGAGCGGCTCGGCGAGTTCCGCGCCGACCACCTGCGCCACGTGCGGGAACTCAATGGCTTCATCCACCACTTCGGCGGCGCGCCGGTGGACCTGCGTCCAGACCTGAAGGGCGCGGCGATGAAGGGGCTGACCGCGATGTCCAGCATGATGGGCACCGAGGCGGCGCTGGTGGCCATGCTCGGCAACGAGGAGTTCTCCAACCGGGCCTATGACCTGGCGCTGCGCTTCGACTGGAGCCCCGACGTGCGCGTCCTCATCGAGCGCCACCGCGAGGACGAGCGGCGTCACATCCTGTGGATTCGTGAGGCCGTCCGGACCCGTCCCTGGGAACGGGCCTCCGCCCATGATGGCTCCGAGGTCCAGGCCTGACCCTGTCTCTCCGGAGGCAGGGCTCCTGGCCGATATGCGAGCCACATGCCGTCGTTCTAGTCTCCCGGAGACGGGTTCCTTGGAGGCGGCATGATGCGCTTGGCCACTGTATTGGCGTGTGTGTTCATGGTGACGGGCTGCGCGGCCCATCGCGGTGAGCTGGACTACCCGGACCGTGAGGCCGTCTACGACCGGCCGCTCGCCGAGATGTGGCCCGAGGTCCGGGGGTTCTTCACCCGCAACGAGCTGTCCTTCCGCGAGGACAAGGGCAGCATGGTTCTGGAGACGGAGTGGCGGCAGGAGTTCGGCGGCTCGAGGATTTCGGGCTTCTTCCACCGGTACATGGTGGTGGGCCGGCGAGAGACGCCCACGTCGAGCAAGCTGCAGATCTTCCGCATCACCAAGAGCGTGAACAAGACGCTGTCGCCGCCGGGCAACCAGATTGACTGGGGTGTCAACCGCAACATGGGTGGGCCCAACCAGGAGGACAAGGGGCAGAGCGTGGAGGACTTCGAGGACCGGCTGGCCTTTCCGCGAGGGGAGAACGGCTTCTTCGCGGAGTCGGGTCAGGGCCAGCGCGACATGGTGATGGAGTGGCGGGTGTTCCGCGAGGTGGCGCCGCTGCTGGCGAATGCGGAGAACGCTCCCCAGCCGGTGCGGGTGGCCAAGGCGCCGGACGCGAAGGAAGCCCCGTCGCAATTCGCGGTGGAGTGCGGGCTGCCCATCATCGGTCTGGGCAAGCAGGCGAAGCCGGGCGCGGTGTTGCTGCTGGGAGAGTTGCACGGCACGCAGGAGGTGCCGCGCTTCGTGGCGCAGGCGTCCTGTCAGGCGACCGTGGCGGGAATCCCCGTGACGGTGGGTCTGGAGCTGCCGCTGGAGAACCAGGGCCGCGTGGACGCGTTCCTGGAGAGCCAGGGCGGGGAAGAGGACTGGCTGAAGCTGATGGAGGCCCCTTTCTGGCGCAGCCCGTATCCGGACGGCCGAGGCAGCGCGGCGATGGCGAACATGCTGGAGCACCTGCGCCAGCTGCGCGCGCAGGGCCTGGATGTGGACGTCTTCGTCTTCGACCACCCGAAGGCCAACGGGCAGCAGCGCGAGGACGCGATGGCGGGCACGGTGGCGTTCCAGGTGGAGTCGAGCCCGCGGCGCTTCCACATGGTGTTGTCGGGGAACATCCACGCGCGCACGAAGCAGGGCCTGCCGTGGGACAAGAAGCACCGGCCCATGGGCCTGCTGTTGAAGCAGCGGCTCGACAGCGTGGTGTCGCTCGACATGGCCTACGACACCGGCACGACGTGGATCTGCTCGGTGGACTCGAAGGGCGTGCGGGACAGGCTGGACTGCGGTGTGCGCGAGGCGAAGGGCAAGGACAACGGCGAGCGTTACTTCGTGCACACCTGGGACTCCACGAACGCGGAGGGCTACCACGGGGTGTTCTATGTGGGCGCGGTGAACGCGTCCGCGCCGGCCATCCGACTGGGTGAGCAGGGACCGGGCAAGGAGGGCAGCAAGAGCCCCTTCGCGCGGGAGGAAGGGAAGCTCGCGTCCTCGCACTGAGCCGTGGCGATATGGTGCCCTCCTGGCTCCGTTCCATTTCGGGAACGTGATGCCCGGAGGGTGGATGCGCTCGGTACTCTACGCGGTGGTGTTGTTGGCCTGGGGCTTGGGGGGCTGTGCGGCTCACCGAAGCGACCTGGAAATCCCGGACCGTGAAGCCATCTACGACCGGCCGCTCGCGGAGATGTGGCCGGAGGTCCGAGGCTACTTCACGCGCAACGAGCTGCCCTTCCGCGAGGACAAGGGCAGCATGGTGCTCCAGACGGAGTGGCGGCAGGAGTTCGGCGGCTCGAGGATTTCGGGCTTCTTCCACCGGTACATGGTGGTGGGCCGGCGCGAGACGCCCACGTCGAGCAAGCTGCAAATCTTCCGCATCACCAAGAGCTCCAACAAGACGCTGTCACAAGGCGGCAGGGAGCTGGACTGGGGCGTCTCGCGCGGTGTCGGACTGGGGCCCACCGGTCAGGAGGGCAGCGCAACGCATTCGATTTCGGAAGGTGATCAACCCCTGACCAGTGCCGAGGACTGGGAGGAGGTCATGGACACTCCGCGGGGCGAGAACCTCTTCATCGAATCGGCGCAGGCCCAGCGAGACCTGTTGATGGAGTGGCGGGTGTTCCGTGAGGTGGCACCGCTGCTGGCGAAGGAGGAGAACGCGCCCAAGCCGGTGCAGGTGGCCAAGGCCCCGAACGCGAAGGAGGCGCCGTCGCAAATCTCCATGGAGTGCGGGCTGCCCATCATCGGCCTGGGCAAGCAGGCGAAGCCGGGCGCGGTGCTGATGTTGGGCGAGCTGCACGGCACGCGCGAGGTGCCGCGCTTCGTGGCGCAGACCTCCTGTCAGGCGACCGTGGCGGGCATTCCGGTGACGGTGGGCCTGGAGCTTCCGTTGGAGAACCAGGGCCGCGTGGACGCGTTCCTGGAGAGCCAGGGCGGGGAAGAGGACTGGTTGAAGCTGATGGAGTCGCCGTTCTGGCGCAGCCCGTACCCGGATGGCCGTGGGAGCGAGGCGATGGCGAACATGCTGGAGCAGTTGCGCCAGTTGCGCTCGCGGGGCCTGGACGTGGACGTCGTCGTGTTCGACCACCCGAAGGCGAATGGTCAGCAGCGCGAGGACGCGATGGCGGCCACGCTCATCCACCAGGTGGAGTCCGCGCCCCAGCGCTTCTATGTGGTGCTGTCGGGCAACATCCACTCGCGCACGAAGAAGGGCCTTCCGTGGAACAAGCAGCACCGGCCCATGGGTCTGATGCTGAAGGAGAAGCTCGACAGTGTGGTGTCGCTCGACATGGCCTACGACACTGGCACCGCATGGATATGCTCGGTGGACTCGAAGGGCGTGCGGGACAGGCTGGACTGCGGCGTGCGCGAGGCGAAGGGCAAGGACAACGGCGAGCGCTACTTCGTGCACACGTGGGACTCGGTGAACTCGGAGGGCTACCACGGGGTGTTCTACGTGGGCGCGGTGAACGCGTCCGCGCCGGCCATCCGCGTGGGTGAGCGAGGGCCCGGCAAGGAGGGCAGCAAGAAGCCCTTCGCGCCCGAAGCGGAGTCTGTCGTCTCCGCGCGCTGAGCCGTGGCGATATGCCACCCTCCCGCTCCCGTTCCATTCCCGGTACGCGATGCTCGGAGGGTGGATGCGCTCAGCTGTGTATACGGTGTTGCTGTTGTCCTTGGGTTTGTCGGGCTGCGCGGCCCATCGCGGCGCGCTGGAGTACCCGGACCGGGAGGCCATCTACGACCGGCCCCTCGCGGAGATGTGGCCGCAGGTTCGGGAGTTCTTCACCCGCAACGAGCTGCCCTTCCGTGAGGACAAGGACAGCATGGTGCTGGAGACGGAGTGGCGGCAGGAGTTCGGCGGCTCGAAGATTTCGGGCTTCTTCCACCGGTACATGGTGGTGGGCCGGCGCGAGACGCCCACGTCGAGCAAGCTGCAAATCTTCCGCATCACCAAGAGCCTGAACAAGACCCTGGCCAACTCGGGCAATCAGGTGGACTGGAGCCCGACCCGGGCCTGGGGCATGGGGGCGACGATTGAGGGCCCGGCCGAGGATTACAAGGCCGAGCCGATTCAGCCAGCGAGCGCGCCGCTGTCGTCGGCCGAGGACTGGGAGGAGGTCATCGCCACGCCTCGGGGAGAGACCTCGTTCTTCGCGGAGTCGGGCCAGGGGCAGCGAGACCTGGTGATGGAGTGGCGGGTGTTCCGCGAGGTGGCGCCGCTGCTGGCGAAGGAGGAGAACGCGCCCAAGCCGGTGCAGGTGGCCAAGGCGCCGAACGCGAAGGAAGCACCGTCGCAGTTCGCGGTGGAGTGTGGCCTGCCCATCATCGGCCTGGGCAAGCAGGTGAAGGAGGGTGGGGTGCTGCTGCTGGGTGAGGTGCACGGAACGCGCGAGGTGCCGCGCTTCGTCGCGCAGGCCGCCTGTCAGGCGGTGGTGGCGGGCATCCCGGTGACGGTGGGCCTGGAGCTGCCGCTGGAGAACCAGGGGCGCGTGGACGCGTTCCTGGAGAGCGCGGGTGAAGAGGCGGACTGGCTGAAGCTGATGGAGGCGCCCTTCTGGCGCAGCCCGTATCCGGACGGCCGTGGCAGCGAGGCGATGGCGAACATGTTGGAGCACCTGCGCCAACTGCGCTCACAGGGCCTGGACGTGGACGTCTTCGTCTTCGACCACCCGAAGGCCAACGGGCAGCAGCGCGAGGACGCGATGGCGGGCACGGTGGCGTTCCAGGTGGAGTCGAGCCCCCAGCGCTTCCACATGGTGTTGTCGGGGAACATCCACTCGCGCACGAAGCAGGGCCTGCCGTGGGACCAGAAGCACCGGCCCATGGGGTACTTGCTGGAGCAGCGGCTGGAGCATGTGGTGGCGCTGGACATGGCGTACGCCAGCGGCTCGGCGTGGATCTGCTCGGTGGACCAGAAGGGCGTGAAGAACTCGCTCGACTGCGGTGTGCGTGAGGCGAAGGGCAAGGACAACGGCACCCGCTTCTTCGTGCACACCTGGGACTCCACGAACTCGGAGGGCTACCACGGGGTCTTCTACGTGGGCGCGGTGAACGCATCCGCACCGGCGGTGCAGCGCGGCCTGGGGCGTCCGGGCGCGGATGACAACACCGTCCACCCGGCTCCGGACGAGGGCTCGAAGATGGCGTTCGCGCGCTGACAGCCTCGCTGGCGGACCGTGTCGTGGCTGCTGCGGGGCGCGGTCCGCTGGCATACGCTGTCGGGGTGAGCGACATCACTGTCTACCAGCCGGACTTCCTGTACGTGGGAGGCCGGCTCATCGAGGGACGTGCCCTGGCCGTGGGTGCCGGGGGCCGCGTCGTCGAGGCGTCGTCCGTGCCCGCCGGGGCGAGCGTCGTACGGCTCCCGGGCCGCGCGCTGCTGCCGGGGCTGGTCAACGGCCACTCCCATGCCTTCCAGCGCCTGATTCGCGGACGCACGGAGTACGTCGTCTCCGGACGCGAGGCGGATGACTTCTGGAGCTGGCGCGAGGCCATGTATCGCGCCGCCGAGGCCCTGGGCCCCGAGGACGTGTACGTGGCCTCGCGGCAGGTCTTCGTGGAGATGGCGCTGGCGGGCATCACCACCGTGGGCGAGTTCCACTACATCCATCACCAACAGGACGGCACGCCGTACGCGGACCGGAACGCGCTGGCCCACGCGGTCATCCGGGCCGCGCGGGACGCAGGGCTTCGCATCTGTCTGTTGCGCGTGGGGTATGCGCGCGCGGGCTACCAGGTCGCGGCGAATCCGCGACAGCGTCGCTTCATCGACCCGGACGTGGACACCTTTCTCGCGTCGGCGGAGTCGCTGGCTCGCGAGGTGCGGGACGACGCGGCGGTCAGCGTGGGACTGGCGCCGCACAGCGTGCGAGCGGTGACGAAGGACTGGCTGGCCGCCGTCTCGAAGGCAGCTGGATTCCCCGTGCACATGCATGTGGCGGAGCAGCCGAAGGAAATCGAGGCGTGCCTCGCCGAGCATGGGCGACGGCCGGTGGAGCTGCTGTCGGACCTGGGGCTGTTGAGCGCGGGCTTCACCGCCGTGCATGGCGTGCACCTGACGGACGAGGAGGTGGCCATGCTGGGCACCGCCCGGGCGACGGTGTGCGCGTGTCCTTCCACGGAGCGCAACCTGGGTGATGGCATCGTTCCAGCGGATGCGCTGGTGAAGGCGGGTGCGAGCATCAGCCTGGGCTCGGACAGTCAGGCGCTGGTGGACTTGCTGGACGAGGCGCGTCAGCTCGAAGGCCACCTGCGGCTCGCGAGGCTGCGGCGCGCGGTGCTGGACCCGGGAGGCGGGGAGGTGTCGGGCCTGGCGGCGCGACTGTTGGGCATGGCCACGGTGGAGGGGTCGCGCAGTCTGGGCCTGTCCACGGGGATGCTGGAGGAGGGGGCGCTCGCGGACTTCTTCACGGTGGACGTGGGGCACCCGTCGCTGGTGGGCGCGGGGCCTTCATCGTTGCTGGCTTCCATTGTCCTGGGTGCTGACAAGGCGGCGGTGCGCGAGGTGGCGGTGGCCGGACGGCTGGTGGTGAGGGAGGGCCGGCATCCGCTCGCGGAGGAGAGTGGACGCGCCTTCCAGGCGCTCGCGCGCACGCTGTACCCCTGACGGGGCGTGGGAGACAGGAGTCCCTCCGGGGGCTGGCGCCAGACGCCAGGGGGTGGCATGACGCGGCCACCGGAGGTTGTCTTCATGAGCGACACGCTGCCCGCGCTGCGGGCCACCCTGACGGAGTTGGTGGCGATGGACACCACGTCCGCGCGACCCAATGCCCCGCTCATCGACTATGCGCAGGCGCGCCTGGAGAAGGCGGGCTTCAGCGCCGAGCGTCAGCGGTACACCGACGACGCGGGCGTGGAGAAGGTGAACCTGGTCGCCGTGAAGGGCGGCTCCGGACGCGCGGCGCTCGCGCTGGTGGGGCACTCCGACTGCGTGCCGTTCGATGCGGCGTGGACGGATGCGCTGAAGCTGACGGAGAAGGAAGGCAAGCTCTACGCGCGCGGCGCCTGCGACACGAAGGGCTTCATCGCCTGTGCGCTGCATGCCGCGGAGCGAGCCACGAAGCTTCAGGCCCCGCTGATGGTGGTGCTTACCGCCGACGAGGAAGTGGGGCTGGTGGGCGCCAAGAAGTTGGTGGCGGCGGGACTGGGCCGCGCGCGCCACGCCATCGTCGGAGAGCCCACGAAGCTCACGCCGGTGCGCGCCAACAAGGGCTATTGCCTGGCGGAGGTGGAGGTGCTCGGCAAGGAGGGCCACAGCGCGTATCCGGACACGGGCGCGTCCGCCATCTTCCGCGCGGGACGCTTCCTGAACCGGCTGGAGCAGCTCGCCACGACGGTGCTGCGCGAGGAGCTGGACGAGGGCTTCCAGCCGCCCTTCACCACTGTGAACGTGGGCGTCATCCAGGGGGGCAAGGCGAAGAACATCCTGCCGGGCTCGTGCCGCTTCACAGTGGAGTGGCGGCCCATTCCGGGACAGCCGGTGCAGCGGGTGGCCGAGCTGCTGGAGTCCATCCGTCAGGAGCTGGTGCGCGACGAGCCCGCCTACGAGGCCCACATCCGCGTGCTGCGCACGGACCGGGGTGTGAATACGCGCGCGGATGCGGAGGTGGTGCGCTTCCTCGCGAAGGCCAGTGGCAACGCGTCCACCACGGTGCCTTTCGGCACGGAGGCTCCGCAGATGACGGAGCTGGGAGCGGAGGCCGTGGTGTTCGGCCCCGGCGACATCCGCGTGGCGCATCAGACGGGCGAGTACGTGCCCACCGAGGACCTGGTGCGCTGCGAGGCCGTGCTGTCGCGCGCCGTCGCACACTTCTGCGGCGAGCAGTGAGGCAGGCCGGGGCGGCGCTCGTCGGAGTGCGCCGCCCGGTTCTCCAGGCCGGAAGTCACCGGTGTGAGGTCACCCACGTGAGTGGCGCTCGCATGAAGTCGTCGCCGGAGCACGTTGGCGGCGGCAGAGGAACCTGAGGGCGCGCGCTTCGTGCGTCGCGAGGCTCACATCGTTGGTGGGTTCACCCACGTGGGCACTGCTCGTGTTTGTCGTCGCCGGAGCGCATGGGCGGGGACAGTGGCACCTGGAGGAAGGGCGCGCGCCTCGTGCGTCGCGAGGCTCCCATTGTTGGGAGCCGCTCGTGTTTTTCATCGCCGGAGCGCATGGGCGGGGACAGAGGCACCTGAATGAAGCGCGCACGTCTCGTGCGTCGCGAAGTTCCCGGCGTTATGAAGATGCCGCCGGTGCACACTCCGTGCTTTCTCTCCGGCTCCTTTCTGGACCGACGACATGAGTTCCTCCGCCGCGACGCCGCGCAACGTCCTCTTCCTGCTCGCCAGTGCCCGTGAGAACGGCAACGCAGAGCAGCTCGCCCGAAAGGCCGCGGAGTCGCTGCCTTCCGGCACGGTGACGGACTGGCTCCGGCTGGACGCCTACCAGCACGAGGCTTTTCGAGACCTGCGCCATGCCCCCGGCGGCTACGCGTCACGGCCCGCGAGCCCGGAGATGCTGGCGCTCGCCGAGCGGACCCTCGCCGCCGACGAACTGGTCATCGTCGCCCCCGTGTACTGGTACAGCCTCCCCGCCAGCGCGCAGTCCTACCTGGAACACTGGTCCTGGTGGTTCCGGCTGCCGGAGCTGCGCTTCCGCGAGCGCATGCGCGGCAAGGTGCTGTCGCTCGTGACGACCCACTCCTCCGACGAGGATGACGGCGTGGCGCAGCCGCTGCTCATGAGCCTCCAGCTCAGCGCGGATTACATGGAGATGGGGTGGAGAGGCGCCCTCATCGGCCATGGCAATCAGCCTGGAGAGGTGCTCCAGGACCCTCGCGCCATGGCCAACGCTCGTGAGTTTCTCCGGCGTCCCGTGACTGTCGCGAAAGTCGAAGCTGCCTGAACTTTGGGAGTGCGGGGCACTGAATTGACGCGTGCTCCCGTGCGCCGCTAGGTTGCCGCGCCTTCGGACCCGGGGGGCTTGCGAGCGCATTGTGCCGCACGCTGTGTCGTCAGTGATTCTGACGTGTCACGTCCCTCCGGCCATCCGTGTCTGAATTCCCTGGAGGGGGAGTCACATGCAGCGTGGCAGGTGGTTGTTCGCGGTGATGTCGCTGGTGGCGGTGAGCGCGTGGGCCCAGGTGCCCGAGCAGGCGGGTGACTCGGAGGAGGTGGAGGCCCCGGCGCTTCCCGAGCTGCACCCGCGGACCGGTGAGGTCGTGCTGGGAGGCGGCCTGGCGAAGATGGTGGTGCCGGAGAGCTTCGGCTACCTCTCGCCCGAGGAAGCGGAGAAGGTGCTCGTGGAGGTCTGGGGCAACCCGCCCGGCTCCAAGACGCTGGGCATGGTGATTCCGTCGGACGTGAGCGTGGACTCGCCCGAGGGCTGGGGCGTCGTCATCCAGTACGACGACGATGGCCACGTGGAGGACGAGGACGCGGCGGGCATCGACTACGCGGACCTGCTCGAGGAAATGCAGGGGAACACCCGCGATGAGAACGCCGAGCGCGTCAAGGGGGGCTACGGGGCGGTGGAGCTGGTGGGTTGGGCCGCGACTCCGCGCTACGACGCGAGCACTCGCAAGCTGTACTGGGCGCAGGAGCTGGGCTTCGGTGACTCGAAGGAGCACACGCTGAACTACAACGTCCGCGTGCTGGGCAAGGAGGGCGTGCTGGTGCTCAACGCCGTCGCCAGCATGGTGGCGCTGCCCCAGGTGGAGAAGGACATGCAGCAGGTGCTGGCCTTCACCCACTTCCAGCCCGGCCACCGCTACGAGGACTTCGACCCGAGCACCGGCCGCGTGGCCGCGTACGGTGTCGCGGGTCTGGTCGCCGGCAAGGTGGCCGCGAAGGCGGGGCTCTTCAAGGGGCTGATCGCGGTGCTGGTGGCCGGCAAGAAGGTCATCTTCGCTGGCCTCGCGCTGCTCGTCGTCGCGCTGGGCAAGCTGTTCAAGCGCGGTGGCAACGACGGCACGCCGTAGTCACCGGCGCACTGGAGTGCAGACAGAGGCTCGGGACCCCGCGGTCCCGGGCCTCTTCTCGTTTCGGGACGGCTCAGCTCCGGGGCAGCGAGCAGTGGTCCAGGTCCCTCAGCACCTTGCGCGCCTCGGCGATGAGGTCATGTCCCTGGAGGCCCTGCGCCACGCGGGCGATGAGCTTCATGTCTGGCGTGAGGCGGTAGTAGCCCTTGGAGCGCTGCACCAGCCCGGCGACCTTCGGCCCGTCCAGGAGCGCGTCCGCGCCCAGCGTCACCACCAACCGCTGGGTGCCGACCTCCAGGCCCCGCAGTCGCAAATCACGCATGTCGATTTTCAGCAGCGTCAGCTCGGACAGGTGGTCCACCTCGTCAGGCGCTTCGCCGTAGCGGTCCACCAGCTCCGCGCGCAGGTCCGTCACCTCGTCGGGGTGGCCGGCCTGACTGAAGCGCTTGTAGAAGACGAGCCGCTGGTGCACGTCGCTGACGTAGTCGTCCGGGATGAGCGCGGGCATGGGCAGCGTGACGTCCGGCTCGATTTGCACCTTGGGCGGCTGGCCTTGGAGCTCCGCGACGGCCTCCTCCAGGAGCTGCGCGTACATGTCGAAGCCAATCTCGGCGATGGCGCCGGACTGCTTCTCGCCCAGCAGGTTGCCCGCGCCGCGAATCTCCAGGTCATGGCTGGCGATGGAGAAGCCCGCGCCCAGCTCGGTGAAGTTCTGGAGCACCTCCAGCCGCCGCTGCGCGTCCCGCGTCACCGCCCGACGCGTGGGCACCAGCAGGTACGCATACGCGCGCTCCTTGGAGCGGCCCACGCGGCCTCGGAGCTGGTAGAGCTGCGCGAGGCCGAACTGGTCCGCCCGGTTCACAATCATCGTGTTGGCGCTGGAGATGTCGATGCCGCTCTCGATGATGGCGGTGCACAGGAGCACCTGGTGCTTGCGCTCGGTGAACTCCAACATCACCTTCTCGAGCTGCCCTTCACCCATCTGTCCGTGCGCCACGCCGACGGACAGCTGTGGCACCAGCTCGCGCAGCTGCTGCTCCATGGACGGCAGGGACTCCACGCGGTTGTGCACGAAGAAGACCTGCCCGCCGCGAGCGACCTCCCGCTCAATCGCCTCCTTCACCACCATGGCGTCGTACTTCATGACGAAGGTGCGGATGGCGCGCCTGTCCTGAGGCGGCGTGGCGATGATGCTCATGTCGCGCACACCCGACATGCTCATGTGCAGCGTGCGGGGAATGGGCGTCGCCGTCAGCGTCAGCACGTCAATCTGGGAGCGCCACTTCTTCAGCGACTCCTTCTGCTTCACGCCGAAGCGCTGCTCCTCGTCGACAATCATCAGCCCCAGGTCCTTGAAGGCCACCTCGCCGCCGAGGAGTTTGTGCGTGCCGATGAGGATGTCGACCTTGCCCTCCTTGGCGCGCTTGAGGATGTCCCGCACCTCTGGCGGCTTCTTCAGTCCGGAGATGACTTCCACCGTGACGGGGTAGTCGTTGAAGCGCTTCCTGAAGGAGAGGAAGTGCTGCTGCGCCAGCACCGTGGTGGGCACCAGCACCGCCACCTGCTTGCGGTCCAGTGTCGCCTTGAAGGCCGCGCGCATGGCGACCTCCGTCTTGCCGTAGCCCACGTCGCCGCAGACGAGCCGGTCCATCGGCTCCGGCTTCTGCATGTCCGCCAGCACGTCCTCAATCGCCTTGGCCTGGTCCGGCGTCTCCTCGAACTCGAAGTCCGCCTCGAACTGGGCGAAGTAGCGGTCCGGCGCGCTGAAGGAGTGGCCCGGGTGGGCGCGGCGCGAGGCGGCGATTTGCAGCAGCTCCGCCGCCATCTTGAGGAGCTGTTCCTTGACGCGCTTCTTCGTCTTCTCCCAGCTCGTCGTCCCCAGCTTGTCGAGCTGGATGGTGTCCGGGTTGCCGCCGGTGAACTTCTGGATGAGCCGCATGCGGCCCACCGGCAGGTAGATTTTGTCCCGGCCCGCGTACTCCAGGACGAGGAAGTCCCCGGGCACGCCGTTCACCTGCATCTTCGTCAGGCCCGAGTAGCGGCCGATGCCGAAGTCGGTGTGGACGATGAGGTCGCCTTCCTTCAGGTCCTTGAAGCCCGCGGCGAAGGCATCCAGCTTCTTGCCGCGCTTGACGCGCCGACGCGCGCGGACGCCGAAAATCTCCTCGTCCGACAG
The DNA here is from genome assembly GCF_006636215.1 of Myxococcus llanfairpwllgwyngyllgogerychwyrndrobwllllantysiliogogogochensis. GTDB lineage: Bacteria > Myxococcota > Myxococcia > Myxococcales > Myxococcaceae > Myxococcus > Myxococcus llanfairpwllgwyngyllgogerychwyrndrobwllllantysiliogogogochensis. Next base: position 51,340 of record NZ_VIFM01000021.1, read on the forward strand.
CACGGCCAGCCCGCCCGAGCCGTCCACGAAGCCCTGGCTCACCTCCCCCGTGAAGAGGTGCGCCCACACCGACGGCTCGTACAGCACCGACGCGTCCATCATGGGCTCGGTGTGCACCTTCACCATGACGTCGCGGTCCAGCAAGAGCCGCTTGAGCCGGTCCGCCTGGCTCAGCGTGCCGCACGCCACCGCGCACGCGACGCCCGAGTCCCGCCAGCGCTGGAGCCGGTCCACCAGCGGCGAGAGCGCGCCCTCCTCGCCATGGTGCGCGAGAATCGCCTCCCGCAGGTCCTGCGTGCCGCCGAACTGGAAGAGCACCGGCGGCTTCTCGGACTGCGTGAGCGACAGGCCACCACCCTCGACGACGCGATAGCCGCCCAGCAGCTCCGCGACGGCCTCGCGCGAGAGGAAGTGCTCGGCCGGTGGGCGCACCAGGTCCTTGCGCTCCTCGGCCGCGACGAAGGTGCGCTCCAACTCGTCCCACAGCGCGTCCGCGGCGCGCCCCAGCTCCAGCGGGTCGTCCAGGTAGAAGACGGGCGCCTCCGGGCTCCACGTCCGCAGGAAGTCGAACACCGTGGCCAGTCCGCCCTCGAACAGCGCGGGCAGCAGGCCCTCGAGTCCGAAGCCGGGCATCCCCTCGCGCAGCGCGTCCAGCCGCTCGCGCAACTGGATGGTGGGCAGGTTGATGTGCTCGGCCACCTCGCGGGCGGCGGCCTCGGCGCGCGGGCGGGTGTCCTCGGTGAGCAGCAGCTCCCGCGCGGGCACCAGGTCCACTTCCTTCAGCGCGTCCACCGTGCGCTGCGACTCCGGGTCGAAGGCGCGGATGGAGTCGATGGTGTCCCCGAAGAACTCCAGGCGCACCGGCTTGTCGTAGAGCGGGCTGAAGACGTCCAGCAGACCGCCGCGCACGGAGAACGTCCCCACGTCCTCCACCATCGGGCTGTTCTGGTAGCCCATCCGGGAGAGCTTCCGCGCCAGCGCGTCCCGGTCGTACTCCTGGCCCACCACCACCCGGTCCGTGAGCGCGGCCATGACGTCCGGGCGCAGCACGCGGCGGTGCAGCGCGCGCAGGGACAGCACCAGCACCGGGAAGCGCGTGCCTTGAGACAAGTGAAACAACGCGCCCAGCCGCTCGGTGACGGCGATCGCCTCTGGGGACAGCTCGTCGTAGGGCAGCACCTCGTCGGCGGGCAGGCGCAGCACGCTCGGCCGCAGCAGCGTGCCGGTGCCACCCAGGAAGAAGGCGAGGTCGGCGGCCAGGGCATCGGCTGCTTCCTCGTCCGCCGCCACGCAGACGAGCGGCGCGCGTGCTTCACGGTGCAGGCGAGCCAGCACGTGGCCCCGGGCGGAGCCCTTCAGTCCCTGCGTCCGCGCGCGGTGTCCCGGGCGCAGCTCCGCCAGCAACCGGGCGAAGGTGTCACCCGCCACGAGCGGCACGCCGCCAGGCTGCGCCGCCTCGTCATCCCGCCTCTGTGTGAAAGGAGTGTCCATGAGTGGACCCCTGAGGGCCGCAGGGTAATTAGGGGCATGCCCCTGACAGGTCAACGACAGAGCGCATTGCGTGTCGTGTGTCGGAGCCGACGCGGCCACGAATGCTGTGTCCGCCACGAATCAGCCGTACCTGGGGTGGGTTGGCCGCATGCCCGGGGCAGGAACTACTCTCCTGCAAGGCATCGCTGGGGGGTGCCACACGCCAGCCATGCAATCCGGCCGTTGGAGCAACAGGTTGATGAGCGGGGCGGGCGCACCCCCCTCCGAAGCAGTGATGGTGCTGCGCAGCGTCCGCTCCGCTGGGCACGGCATCCTGGACTTCGAGTGCGTCTCCGCGAATGTCCACGCGGAGCGCTGGCTGGGGCGCGATGAGCGTCCGCTCGTGCGCCAGCGCCTTCTCGAGGAAGCGCCGTGGGTGGGCGAATGTGGCCTGTTCGCCGCGTGTGTCCGAGTGGCGGTGCGCCGCGAGCCGGAGGTGGTGCGTGTCTCCCGCCAGTCCTCCGTGGGGCTCGTCTGGCTGCTGGCGCGAGTGTCGCCCTGGGAGGACGGCGTTGTCGTCTTCCTGGAGGACCTGACGGAGCGGATGGCCGCCGAGGAGACGCTGCGCAGGGACCATGACCTGCTGCACGCCGTCATCGAGAGCGCCACCGACGCCATCTACGTGAAGGACGTGGATGCGCGCTACGTGCTCATCAACCCCGCCACCGCGCGGGCGTTCAATCGGGCGCCGCAGGACATCCTCGGGCGCACGGACCTGGAGCTGCTGGGCGCGGACGTCGCCGGGCCCACGCTGGCGCATGACCGCGCGGTGATGGAGTCCGGCGTCACCGCCACCTACGAGGACTCAGAGGGCGGGCCGGGAAGCGACCGCATCTGGCAGACGACCAAGGGCGTGCTCCGTCGGGGCGACAGCACCGTCTACGGCCTGTTCGGCATCAGCCGGGATGTCACCGCGCGCCGCCGCCAGGAGCTGGAGCGGGACGAGGAGGCGCGCTTCCAGGAGCGCTTCATCGGCGTGCTGGGGCACGATTTGGGCAACCCGCTGGCGGCGGTGCGGCTGTCCGCCGCGGCCCTGCTGGCCCAGGCGACGCTGACGCCGGAGGCGCGGCGCGTGGCGCAGCGCATCGACGGGAGCGCCGAGCGCATGGCGCGGCTGGTGAAACAGTTGCTCGACTTCACCCGCGCGCGCATGGCGGGAGGCATCCCCCTGCGCCCGCGCGAGGTGTGCATGGAGTCGGTGTGCCGTCGCATCATCTCCGAGCTGGAGCCGGCCCATCCCCAGCATCAGGTGGACCTGGAGGTGGATGGCGAGTCGCGCGGCGTCTGGGACGAGGAGCGGCTGGGACAGGTGCTCTCCAACCTGGTCGGCAACGCGCTGCAACACAGCCCCAGTGGCACTTCGGTGCGTGTGCGGCTGGCGGCGAGCGACCCGCTCTTCCAGCGCGTGGAGGTCCACAACCTCGGGCCGCCCATTCCGGACTCGCTGCGCCCGCGCCTGTTCGCGCCCTTCCACCGCGCCACGCCCGAGCCGGGCATGCCCCGGCCCCACCGTCACGGGCTGGGCCTGGGGCTCTACATCGTCTCGCAAATCGTCACGGCCCACGGCGGGTGGGTGGATGTCGCGTCCTCACTGGAGGCCGGGACGTGTTTCTCGGTGACGCTGCCCCGCGTGGTCCAGGCCCAGGACGAGACCCAGACGCGCTGGGCCTGAGCCGAGGGCGCGCCTGCCTGCTCAGTAGCGGCCGTACCGGGCCGCGGCGCGCAGGCGCATCAAGTCGTTGAGGACACCGGGGTCCACCAGCTCCAGCGCCGCGGCTCCGGAGACACCGGCGTAGCGGGAGCGGTAGTCCTCCTCGTCCTCCTCGTCGTCGCCACCCTTGTCGTCGCCGCCCTTGTCATCCCCGTCTCCACCTCCCTTGCCGTCGCCAGGACGCAGCGAGAGGGGCTCGGGCCGGGACACTCCCGGCTCGATTCGCGGGGAGGTCAGGGCATCGGCGCGAACCGAGGCGAACAGACCGGCCATGGACAGGCAGAACACGAGGGCGGTGGAGAGGGTCTTCATGGTCGGCTCCGTTTCTCTGTCCGGCTGACGCGCACCCCGGAGGGATATTCAGCGAGCCGCGGGGCCCTACTTCGCCTTCATGGTGCGGATGTATCCCACCAGCGCGTCAATCTGCGCGGCGGTGAGCTTGTCCTTGAAGGCCTTCATCTTCGTGTTGCGAGGGGAGCCGTCGGCAATCGCCTGACGGATGTCCGCGTCCGACTCGGCCGCCTGCCAGGCAACCTGGCTCATGTCGACGATGGACTCCTTTTTGCCCATCTTGGTCTGCGCCTTGCCGTCGTCGCCGTGACACGACTTGCACTTGGCCTTCCACACGTCCGCGACTTCATCCTCCGCGTAGACGCTCGGGGCCAGACAGAGGCTCATCACCAGGGCAACCCGCTTCATCATCGTCACTGCCTCCTTGGGAGGAGACAACTGTGGCACGGAACGTCGTGCCCGGGGAGTGCCGCTGGCGGCGAGGAGGTCGTCGTCATGGAAGCCGCCCACGGAGTTGGACGCGCCTCCGGTTACCCAGGCGTCTCAGTGAGGCGGACGGGGCCAGAACGACACGTGGCCCTGGGGAGGCGCGAGCCACACGGACTCCAGGAACCGCACGGCATTGCGGTCCGCGTCGTCATGTTCGGTGGTCTGGTAATGCAGGGTGGCCACCAGCAGCAGCGTCGCGAGACCCGCGGCCACGGAGGGCAGGGCGGGCCAGCGCCGCCCGGGGGGCGTGGCGAGGGTGGCGAGGACCCAACCCGTCACGCCCACCAGGAGGACGAGCAGCAGCACGCCCGCGATGGATTGGGGCACACCGAGGAAGGACAGCACGGAGGGCGGGAAGAAGCCGGCGTGCAGCAGCGGCAACGTCAGACCTCCCAGGGCGTTGGAGACGTCGTCTGGGATGTAATTGACGAAGGTGGCCAGCCCCGTGGTGAGGATGGCGGCTCCGCACAGCATGGCGCCCGCGCCCAGGGCGGTGAGGCTTTGACGCTCGCGCAGGCGCTCCAGCCACAGGCCCGCGGGCAGCAGGAGGAAGGGCACCAGGCCGGTGAGGTGGCGCGGCCCCGTCGTCCAGCCCCAGGAGTCATAGGAGAAGGAGGACGTGAAGTAGAGGTAGCCCGCGAGGAGCGCCGCCGTCATCCACGCCAGGGCGCGCTGCTCGGCGGAGACGTCGGCGCCGCGCCGGAAACGCAGCCGCGAAAGGCCGGGCACGGCCAGCAGCAGGAAGGGGGCGAGCGTGAACAGCCCCCGCAGCGGAGAGACGAGCGACAGGGTGAAGGCGCGCGGGTCCGGCGTGCGGATGCCCAGGAAGCCGCCCAGGTGCCACGGCTGGTAGCCGGAGTCGTTGAGGTACTTGTACCCGCTCGTCAGCGGATGTCCGAAGGTGGCCTGGTGGTACGCCATCAGCGCGAGCACGAAGGGCAGCGCGCCCAGCGTGGCGAGCCCGGCGGCGCGGCCCAGGCCCCGCAAGCGCTCGCGGGCCGGGACGTCGCGGAAGAGGAAGGTGAGCGCGGCGTACAGCACCAGCCCGAGCACCCCCAGGGCGCCGGTGTACTCGGCCGCCACGGTGGCTCCCGCGCACGCCCCCGCGAGGACATAGCCCCGCTCGCGCCACTCCCCGCGCGCGCAGCGCCACAGCGCATAGAAGCCGGCGAAGAGCAGCACCGCCGTCGTCTGGTGGCTCATGAACAACAGGGAGTAGCTGAACGCCAGCGAGCCCAGTCCGTACGTCACGGTGAGGGCGTCGGCGACGGGCGCCGTCAGGGTGGCGCGCAGGTAGCGCCGCACCAGCCACAGCAGGCCCAGCGTGGGCAGCACGGTGAGCCACAGGCGCGAGAAGAAGACGAGGGGGACCTCGGGCACCGGCTCCGGACCCGAGGCCGCGCGCAGCGCGGCGTACACCGGCGCGGCGGCGAACGAGAGCAGCGGCGCCTTGCTGGGGTAGTACTTCCCATCCTTCACGGACAGGTCGCCCACGTAGCCCCGGTCGCGCAGCACCTGGTTGATGTCGAGCGTGCCGTGCTCCACCAGCGCGATGCTCTGCCAGAGCCGACACAGCTCATTGGGTGAGCGCAGCTTCGGGTGGTACGGAAACAACAACACATACAGCGCCGCCAGGGCGGCCCAGACCGCGCGAGGCGCGCCCCGGGAGGCCATGACGGGCTTCCCGGTGGGGCCGGGCGCCGAGGACTCCGAAGGGGTCTGCGAGTCGGTGGCCGGCCCTGGCGCCAGACTCACGGCGTGGTGCTCCCCGCGGTGTGGTGCGTCGTCGCCGGGAGGCGCATCCTCAAGCGTCGCCTCCGGTGACGCGGGCCACGGCGAAGAGGCTCATGCCCACCGGCAGCTTCACGTTCGCCTCGGCGCGGGCGAACAGCGGGGCCAGCGTGTCGTACAGCTTGAGCTGGAGCTTGGGCACGGAGCGGCGGCGCAACAGCCGGCTGTTGACGAACCAGCCGGGCATGCCCACCAGGTTCATCCACTCCAGCTTCTCCACCTCGAAGCCATTCTCCTCCAGCACGGCGCGCAGGCTGGCGGGGGTGTAGCGGCGGTAGTGGCCCACGGCCTCGTCGATGCTGCCGAACAGCTGCTCCAGCGCGGGGACCAGGATGAGCACCCGTCCTCCGGGCGCCAGAATCTGGCGGAAGCGGCGCACCGCGGACCCATCGTCGGGGATGTGCTCCAGCACGTTGGAGAGGACGATGGTGTCCAGGCGCTCCTGCTTGAGCGACTCCCAGTCCGCCAGGGCCACGTCGGACAGGTACGGGCGGACGTGGGGCCGGCCGCGGAAGAGGTTCTTCAGGCGGTCGACGTAGAAGCGGTCGACCTCCAGCGCGATGAGCAGCTCCGCGCCGGACTCCAGCTCGCGGGTAATCGTGCCGATGCCGGCGCCAATCTCCAGCACGCGGCGGCCCAGGTGCGCTCGGAAACGGCGGCCCAGCCACTGGTTGTAGTGGGTGGCGCCGTCCATGCGCTCCAGCGTGGTGTAGCCCTCGTGCTGGTTGTCCGCGTCGTCGCGCACGGTGGCGTAGCGCATCAGCGTGCGCAGCTGCGACAGGCGCGCGGCGCGCGGGCGGCGGGGCACGGCCTGCATGGGCGGCAGCGACACCTCCGTGAGGCGGTAGAGCTGCGCGGCCAGCTTCACGACGAGCTCGGCGTCCACCGCGTCGTCATCGCTGGTGAGGGTGACGGAGCGCAGGGCCTCCGTGCGGAACGCGCGCACGCCGCTGAGCGGGTCGCTCACCGGCACGTCCGTGACGAAGCGGGCGACCTGGCCCATCGCGCGCTCGGCCCACAGCTCCGGCGTCAGGCCCGGGGTGCCCCGGCGGCCGAAGACGGCGTCCGCGGTGTCCGCCTGGAGCGGGCCCATCAGTGACTCGTAGGCGTCCGGTGCGTAGGCCGCATCCGGGTCCTGGAGCACCGTCACTGCGCTCGTCACGTGGGACAGCGCCGCGCGGATGGACGCGCCCTTGCCTCCCTGGACGCTGAGCACATGCAGGCCGGGCCGTGATGCCACATCCGGCTGGCCGTCTCCGGCGAGAACCACTTCCGCGCGGCCCGCCAGGGCACGGGCGAAGTGGGCGGCGGCATCTACAGTGGACGAGTCGAAAGGGATGATGACGGAGTGCGGAAAGCTCACGTCGCGCTCCCTAGCACAGGCGGCCCGAATGCGCGCGTTCCTCCCTCGAAGAAGGGTGGAAGGGGGGCGTCCAGGCGACGGCGGAACGATGGACAACCCGGGGCGGACACGGCACGCTCGACGACGGTGTCCATGGGTGTGGGTGAAGGTCGGAACCGGCCCAGGCGCTCCAGGCTCCAGGAGAGACAAGACGTGGAAGGAACCGTGTTCGACCCGGCCGGTGGTAACAGCGGCCCGACGCCCGCGGGATTGATGCTCCGCGCGCGGGCGCTCTGGCGACGCAAGTGGGTCGTGCTCGGCGTGGCGGTGGTGGTGGCGGCGCTCGCGGCCGTCTACACGCTGCGCCAGCCCAAGGTCTTCTCCGCCAGCACCTCGCTCATCATCGACGTGATGGCGCCTCGCTTCCTGGACGGCGAGGTGAAGGAGGTCATGGGCGAGGAGCGCAGCAACTACTGGTTCAACAAGGAGTACTACGCCACGCAGAGCGAAATCATCACCTCGCGCGCGGTGGCCAGCCGGGTGGTGGACAAGCTCGGACTGTCGACGGACCCAGGCTTCCTGGGGCTCGCGGGCCTGCAGGACGAGAAGGCCCGCGTCCAGGCCATGCAGGGCTCGGACGCGGTGGGGCTGCTCCAGTCGCGCATCCGCGTGCTGCCCGCGAAGGACTCGCGGGTGATGAACATCGCGGTGGATGACCTGGATGCCCAGCGCGCCGCGCTGCTCGCCAATGAAGTGGCGGGCGCGTACATGGCGGAGAACCTGGCGCTCAAGCTGCGCATGACGGAGGACGCGCAAAGCTGGCTGGAGGGGCGGCTGGAGGACCTGGAGAACCAGTCCAAGGCGAGCGAGATGGCTGTCTACGACTTCAAGAAGGACGCGGACATGCTGTCCACGTCGCTGGAGTCGCGGATGAGCATCGTCAGCGACCGCATCAACAGCTACAACCTGAACCTCACCGAGGTGAGCACCCGCATCGCCGCGCTGCAGGCGCGCGTGGAGGCCATCCAGAAGCTGCGCAAGGCCTCGCCCGACGACGAGCTGTGGGCGGAGGCGCTGCCGGGGGCCAAGGACGGCTCCATCCAGGACCTCAAGAAGGCCTACACGGACGTGCGCGTGGCGTGCGCGGAGCTGACCGAGCGCTACCTGCCCGAGCACCCGAAGCTCCTGGAGTGCCAGGGCAAGCTGGCGGTGATTCAGGCCGACTTCCTCAAGAGCCTGCGCAACCTGGTGCGCTCGGCGGAGACGGAGCTGTCCGAGGCGGAGGCGCAGCGCAAGAACCTGGTGCGGCTGCTGGACGACGCCAAGGCCGAGGCGTTCCAGGTGAACAAGAAGTCCATCGAGTACGACCGGCTCAAGCGCGAGTCGGACAACAACCAGCGGCTCTACGAGCTGGTGCTCAAGCGGCTCAAGGACATCGAGCTGTCGGGCCTCTTGCGCACCAGCAACGTGCGCGTGTTGGACTCGGCCCGGCCGCAGTACATCCCGGTGAAGCCGAACGTGAATCGCAACCTGCTGGTGGGGTTGGTGATGGGCGTGCTCGCGGGACTGGGCGTGGCGCTGCTCCTGGACCTGCTGGAGAACAGCGTGGCCACGCAGGCGGACGTGGAGGAGCGACTGGGGCTGGCGTTCCTCGGCGTGATGCCGCGCATCGAGGGGCACCACCCGCCGAAGGACCGGGACCTCTATGTGCACCGCGAGCCGAAGTCGTCGGTGGCGGAGTGCTGTCGGGCCATCCGGACCAACCTCCTGTTCATGTCTCCGGACACGCCCTTCAAGACGCTGGTGGTGACGTCCAGTGGTCCTCAGGAAGGCAAGTCCACCACCAGCATCAACCTGGGCGTGGCCATGGCCCAGAGCGGCAACCGGGTGTTGCTGCTGGACACGGACATGCGCAGGCCCCGGCTGCACCGGGCCTTCGGCGTGCCGAACGAACTGGGCATCTCCTCGCTGGTGGTGGGCGAGGGCACGCTGGACGCGGCGGTGAAGAGCACGGAGGTGCCCGGCCTGTTCGTGTTGCCGTGCGGCCCCATCCCGCCCAACCCGGCGGAGCTGTTGCACACGCGGGCCTTCACGGAGCTGTTGAAGGCGGCGGCGGGGAAGTTCGACCGCGTCATCCTGGACAGCCCGCCCCTCAACGCGGTGGCGGACGCGGCGGTGCTGGCCACGCAGTGTGACGGCGTGGTGCTGGTGCTCAAGGCGGGCAAGACGAACCGCGAGTCGGCCCGGCGCGCGCTGCGCTCGCTGGCGGACGTGCAGGCGCGCATGTACGGCGCCATCCTCAACGACGTGGACTTGAAGGCGCCGCGCTACGGGGACTCGTACCTGGCCTACCAGGGGTATGGGCAGTACGCGGAGGAGTCCAAGGACGGGGTGACGCAGTCGTGAGCACGCCCCCGGCGGGAGCGGGTCTGCGGGTGTTGCACCTGGGCAAGTTCTATCCGCCCGCGTCGGGTGGAATGGAAGGACATGTCCGGACGCTGGCGCTCGGGCAGGCCGCGCTGGGCGCGCGGGTGGAGGTGATTTGCGCCAACCACTCAGCGGATGGGACGGGGACGAGCCACGAGTTCCTGGGGCGAAGTCCCACGCGCGAGGACTGGGACGGTCCGGTGCGCGTGGTGAGGCTGGGCCGCCGCGCCTCCGTGGCGCGGATGGACCTGCTGACGGACCTGCCCGGGGCGCTGTGGCGCGCGCTCGGCCGGGGCGTGGACGTGGTGCACCTGCACACGCCCAACCCCACCATGGTGTTGGCGCTGGACGCCGTGCCCCGACTGCCACCCGTCTTCATCACCCACCACAGTGACGTCATCCGTCAGAGGGTGGCGGGCGCGCTCTTTCGTCCCTTCGAGGCGCTCCTGTATGCGCGGGCGTGCCGGGTGCTGGCCACCAGCGACGCCTATGTCTCCGGCTCCGCGCTGCTGCGCGCGTTCCGCTCCAAGGTGCGGGCGCTGCCCCTGGGCATCGACGTGTCGCCCTTCCTCCATCCGTCCGCCTCCGCTCGGACGGAAGAGGCCCGGTGGCGTGAGGTGACCTCGGGCGAGCCGCTGTGGCTGATGGTGGGGCGGCTCGTCTACTACAAGGGATTGTTCACCGCGCTGGAGGCCCTGACGCGGGTGCCGGGGCGACTGGTGGTGGTGGGCGAGGGGCCGGTGGAGGCGGAGGCGCGGCGCCAGGCGAAGGCGCTGGGCGTGGAGGCGCGCGTGATGTGGGCGGGCTACCTGTCGCCCGACGCGCTCGCTGGAGCCTATCGCGCGGCGACGGCGCTGTGGTTTCCCAGCAATGCCCGGAGCGAGGCGTATGGCTTGTCTCAAGTCGAGGCCATGGCCAGCGGGCTGCCCGTGTTGAACACGGCGATTCCTCACTCGGGCGTACCCTGGGTGAGCCGCCACGAGGAGACGGGGCTGACGGTGCCGGTGGGTGACGCGGTGGCGCTGGCACGCGCGGCGCGCAGGCTGCTGGACGAGCCGGGGTTGGCGCAGCAGCTGGGACGTGGAGGGCGTGAACGCGCGATGGGGGCGCTGCGGCACGACGTCATGGCGGCCCGCAGTCTGGAGCTGTACGCCGAGGCGCTGGGGCGACCCATGTCGGTGGCGGAGGCTCCGTCCGAAGTGCCAGCTCGCGCCGCGTCGGGGAGGTCTTGAGGCCCACCATGCGCGCGCTGCACGTCTACAGTGGCAATCTCTACGGCGGCATCGAATCCCTCCTCGTCTCGCTGGCGCGCGTGGCGGCGCGCCACCCGGAGGGCACCGTGCACGAGTATGCGCTGTGCTTCGAGGGACGCCTGGCCGACGAGCTGCGCGCCGCGGGCGCGACGGTGCATCTGTTGGGGCCAGCGAGGGTGAGCCATCCCTGGACGGTGTGGCGCGCGCGGCGGGCCCTGGGCGCGGTGTTGAAGCAGGGCGCGTACTCGGCGGCGGTGTGTCACTCAGTCTGGCCCCAGGCGCTGTTCGGTCCGGTGGTGCGCGCGGCCGGCGTCCCGCTGGTGTTCTTCCAGCACGAACCGTTGGCCGGCGCGCATTGGCTGGAGCGCTGGGCGAGCGTCACCCCCCCGGACCTGGTGCTGTCCAACAGCGCCTTCGCGGCGCGCTCGCTGGGGTCCGTCTATCCCCGGGCGGCCTACCGGGTGCGGCACCCGCTGGTCGCCGAGGCAGCGCGTGAGCTGGAGGCGGCGGAGCGGGCCTTGCTGCGTGCCGACCTGGGCGCGAGCGAGGACGACGTGGTCATCATCCATGTCAGTCGCATGCAGGCATTGAAGGGGCATCGGCTGCTGCTCGAGGCCCTGGGCCGCATGCGCGAGGCGCGAGGGTGGCGACTGTGGGTGGTGGGGGGCGCTCAACGCGAAGAGGAGGTGCGCTACGTGGACGGGCTGCTCGCGCAGTCGAAGGCGCTCGGGCTGCAGGGGCGGGTGCGGTTCCTCGGGCAGCGTTCGGATGTGCCCCGGTTGTTGCGCGCGGCGGACCTGCACTGTCAGCCCAACACGTCGCCGGACTCTTTCGGGCTGGCCTTCGTCGAGGCGCTCCAGGCGGGACTTCCCGTGGTGACGACCGCGTTGGGTGGCCCCCTGGAAATCGTGGACGAGACGTGCGGCAGGCTCGTCGCGCCCGAGGCCGGCGCGCTGGCCTCGGCGCTCCTTCGCCTGGTGGTCGACGCGGAGGCACGGCGCAGGCTGGGGGAGGGCGGGCCCGCTCGCGCGGCGAGGCTCTGCGCGCCCGAGGTCTTCCTCGCGAGCCTGGACGATGACCTGCGCTCCGTCATGTCCGTTTCCCGAGTGGCCGCGTGAGTGCTCCGCGCCCACCGCTCGGGGTGAGACCGGGGCTGCAGGGGCCGGGCGTGCTCGGGCGCAAGTTCGTGCGCCGCGCTCCGGATGTACCGCTGGAGGTGGTGACGCGGAGGGCCGAGCCCAGCAGGGGCCTGCTGTCGTCGGGCAAGCTGGTGCCGCTGTTCATCGGCCTGCTCATCTTCTGTCAGCTCGCCTTGCTCGTGGACGCCATCGGTCCGCTGCGCCTGGTGGTGCGCATCCTGGCCTTCGGCATGAGCCTGGCGTTGCTGGTGTGCGTGCCGGGACGGGGCCTGAGGCATCCGGCGCTGCCCTTCGTGCTGGGCTCACTGGGCATCACCGCGCTCAACTTCTTCAACCCGGGCACCGTCAGTCCACTGGGCGCGGCGGCGCAGCTCGGCATCCAGCTCTCCATCATCGCTCCGCTGCTCTGGGTGACGCGGCTGTCCATCGACCCGAAGGTGTTCCGCCTCACGCTCGCGCTGCTGTTCTTCTTCAACGTGGCGAGCGCGGCGGTGGGCGTGCTCCAGGTCTACTTCCCGGGCCGCTTCCAGCCCGCCGTCTCCTCCGCCGTGCAGTCGCAGGGTGACTCCTACCTGCGCAGCCTGGAGTTCGAGACGGCGAGCGGCGAGCGCGTCTACCGTCCCATGGGGCTGACGGACATGCCGGGTGGCGCGGCGACGGGCGCGTTCTACGCGGTGTTGCTCGGCAGCGGCTTCCTGCTGTCGTCGCGTCGCGGGCTGACGCGCGGGCTGAGCGGCGGTGGCATCCTGATAGGGCTGCTCAGCCTCTACCTGTGCCAGGTTCGCGCGATTGCGTTGATGCTCGTCGTCTGTCTAGCGGCCATGGCCTTCGTGCTCACGCTCACGGGCCGGGTGGGGCGGCTGGCGAAGCTGTTCGCCGTGGTGGGCGGGGCGGCTGTGTTCGCCTTCGGCTGGGCCGTCGCGGTCGGGGGCGACGCGGTGCAGTCGCGCTGGGACTCCTTGTTCGAGGCGAAGCCCGAGGATGTCTACCGCAACAACCGGGGGCGCTTCCTGGAGGGGACCTTCGAGCACCTGCTGCCGGAGTATCCGCTGGGAGCGGGCCTGGGACGCTACGGAATGCCCAACGCGTACTTCGGGGACAACTCCGACCCGGCCTACCCGGGCCTGTGGGCGGAAATCCAGTGGACGGCGTGGGTCTACGACGGTGGGGCCCTGGTGATGGTGCTCTATCCGCTGGGCCTGCTTGCAACGATGGCCTGGGTGCTGCGCATCGCGCGGCGGCGCGAGGACCTGGGTGAGGAGTTCTGGCTGTGGGGGAGCGTCATCTTCGCGTACAACCTGGGCGCGCTGGCGCTGACCTTCAGCTATCCGTTCTTCATGAGCCAGGTGGGCATGGAGTTCTGGTTGCTCAACGCGGCGCTCCTGGGCGCCTGGACTCATGCGAAGACCCTACACGCTCATCGCCGGTGACTTCGTGGCCACCGGTGGGATGGACCGGGCGAACCTCGCGCTGGCGCTCTGGCTGGCGAAGCAAGGCGGCCCCGTGCGACTGGTGGCGCACCGCGTGTCGGACGAACTGCTCGGCTTCCCCAACGTGCGCTTCGTGCACGTGCCCAAGCCCGCGAACTCCTATCTGCTGGGCGAGCCGTTGCTGGATGCCATGGGACGCGCCTGGGCCCTGCGCACGCGCGCCGAGGGTGGCCGCGTCCTGGCCAATGGTGGCAACTGCGTCGTCCCGGGCGCCAACTGGGTGCACTACGTCCACGGCGCCTACGTCTCGGAGCCGGTGGGCGGTGCGCTTCGCCGGCTCAAGGGGCGGGTGAGTCACCAGCGCTACAAGAACGATGAGCGCAAGGCGCTGTGGCGCTCGAACGTCATCATCGCCAACTCCGAGCGGACTCGAGCCGACCTGGTGGCGGCGACGGGCGTCCCCGAGGCGCGGGTGCACGTCGTCTACTACGGCAGCGAGCCGGAGCGCTTCCACCCTGTCTCGCTGGAGACTCGGAGCGCGACGCGCGCGGCGCTGGGTTGGCCGACGGACCGGCGGGTGGCGCTCTTCATCGGAGCGCTGGGCGACAGGCGCAAGGGCTTCGACACGCTCTTCGAGGCGTGGTCCCGACTTCATGCCCGAGGTGATTGGGACACGGACCTCAAGGTGGTGGGCGCGGGCGCGCAGCGCGAGGCCTGGGAGCATGAAGCGCGGGTGCGTGGCCTGTCGGAGCGCATCCAGTTCCTCGGGTTCCGAAGTGATGTGCCGGTGCTGCTGTCCGCCGCGGACCTGCTCGTGGCGCCGACGCGCTACGAGGCCTATGGGCTGGGGGTTCAGGAGGCCCTGTGCGCGGGGTTGCCCGCGCTGGTGAGTCGCGCCGCGGGCGTAGCGGAGCGCTATCCCGCCGCGCTGCGGGACTTGTTGCTGGACGACCCGGACGACGTGGCGGGGCTCGTGGGCGCGCTGGAGTCCTGGCGGATGAATGCGACCGCCTGGGCCGCGCCGCTGGCCTCGCTGTCGGAGTCGCTGCGCTCCAGGACGTGGGACGACATGGCGTCCACGCTCGTCGAGGTGATGGAGCGCGAGGGCTGAACGCGCTCAGCGGCTCGCCAGGACTTCTTCAAAGAAGTCCAGGTGGGCCCGTGCCACGACAGGCCATGCGAAGCGAGTGACGGCGCGCTCCCTGCCGCGCGCGGCGAGCTCGCGGCGCTGCTCGGGGCTCTCCAGGAGTCGGGCCAGCGCGGCGGTCCACGCTGGGACATCCGCTTCGGGGAGCACGAGGCCGGCGTCGCCCACGGTGCGAGGTATCTCGCCCGAGTCACTGCCCAGCACGGGCACCCCGCAGGCGAAGCCCTCCGCGAGCATGCGCCCGAACTGCTCCTTCCACCGAGGCGTCGTCTGGCTGGGCGCGCACAGCAGGTCCATGGCGTTGAGCGCGCGTGGCACGTCGCCGTGGGGAACGCCGGTGACGATGCGCACGCGGCCCTCATGGTGTGAGGCCCATGCTCGCAGGGCGCCGTCCAGGGGGCCTCCTCCCACGAACAGGGCGCGCCACGGCGTCTGGAGTCGGTCCAGGGCCGCCATCAACAGGGGGACCCCCTTCTCTTGAACGAAGCGTCCCAGGTAGCCGACCACGGGAGGGCCCGGCGCATCCCAGCCTTGCTCGCGCAGGAAGGCCTCGCCCGCGGCGCGGTGTGGACGGAACAGCTCCACGTCCACGCCCATGGGGATGGCGCGCGCGGGCCTCGCGGCATAGCCGGGACGGGTGGTGAGGAGCTCCTTCACCGTCTCGCCCCAGGCCACCCAGCCCGAGGCGCGCTGGATGACGAAACGCTCGGCCTGCGCGAAGGGCGGCGGGTAGCGCTTGAGGAGGTTCTGCGCCGAGCAGAAGACGAGGGGCGTGCGGCGAGGAGTGAGCAGGGCCACCTCCAATCCGGCGAGCACGTAGGGCTCCTCCCAGGAATGGACGAGGTCCACATCGCCCGCGAGACAGCCGCGCAGCTCCGGCCCGTACACGAAGGCATGCAGGGAGCGACTGAAGAAGGCGCGCACGGCTTCCAGTGTCGCGGCCTCACCTTCGTCGCGCTTCAAGAGGAGAGGGCTCAGGTCCCCCTGGAAGGAGCGGGGCGCCACGGCCTTCACCTCCCACGTCCCCGCTCCCACGCGCGCCAGCTCGTTGGCGAGGCGCCGGTTCAGGGAGACGACATAGGAGTGCGAGACGGTGACGAGTCTGCGAGGCCGCTTCACGGAGGCTCCCGGTCCACCGAGGACCGAACCAGACCCGCTCCACCGGGTCAAGGCACCAGAATGGACGGCGGCCCGTCAGGTGGACAGCAGCGCCTGGTACACGGCGAGCACCTCACGCGCGTAACGCTCGCGAGAGAAGCACGCCACCGCGCTCTTCCGGCCCGCCTCGCCCAGTCGCGCGCGCTCTGTCGCCTCCGACAGCAGGGGGCGAAGCGCCGTGGCGAGGAGGCGGGCAACACCCGGCTCGATGAGCCGGGCATCCACTCCGTCCGTGAGCGCCTCCGCCGCGCCGCTCGCGCGCGAGACGACGGCGGGCGTCCCGCAGGCCAGGGCCTCCGCGATGGTGAGACCAAAGGGCTCGCGGCGTGTGCTGGCGTGCACGAAGACATCCAGGGCGCGGTAGACGGCGGCCGGGTTGGCCTGGAAGGGCACCAGCCCGACCCGGCCGGTGAGCTGGTGGTGGTCGATGTACCGCCGCAGCTCATCCTCGGTGAACTGGGAGCCCGGGGTCCGGTACAGCGGCGCGCCCACCAGGTAGAAGCGCACCGCGAGCGTCGGCGCCTGACGCGACAGCAACGCGGCGGCTTCCAGGAAGACGTCATGACCCTTCCAGCGCGCATAGGTGGCCACCAGCCCCACGCGCAGCGTGCCCTCCGGAGCAGGGGGCAATCCCGCGAGCGCGTCCAGGTCCGCCGGGGCGCCCGGTGCGAAGCGCTCCGTGTCCACGCCGTTGTAGACGACGTGGACGGGGACTCGGCCAAGCACCGAGCGCGTGTCCTCGCCCACGGCGCGGGAGTTGGCGATGGCCGCCGAGGTCAGCGGCGCCAGCGTGCCCAGCGTGCGTCGCACCAGGGGGCGCTCGCTCAAGAAGTCGTGGATGTGCCAGACGCGCTTGAGCGGCAGGCCCGCCGTGACGGGGCTCAGCAGGTGGGTCTTGATTCCATTGGAGTGCAGCAGGTCCGGCCGCAGCCTCGCGACTTCGTGACGCAGCGCACGGCCGTAACCGGCGAGGAGCGCGGGCGCGGGCAGCAGGCTTCGCGCGAAGCGCCACGCCTCCCCAGGCCCCTGCCCACGCAGTGCGCTGTCGCCCAGGCCGGACAGCCCCGCTGGAAGCGGAAGGAGGCGGGTGTCGACGCCCACGGCCCTGGCCGCGTCCAGCAGCGGGCCCTCGGAGCCCGCGAGCAGGTGCAGGGACAGCCCCGCGTCCAACTGGCGCAGGCAGGCCATCAGGTCCAGCAGCGCGCGCTCGGCGCCACCCAGGATGCCCACGGGATTGAGGAAGAGGACGCGCACGCGCCTGGGACCGAAGCAGACCCCTCCGAACCCGTCAATCGCGCCCGTGCGTCGTTTCCGACCGCGTTCTGCTTGGGCGCGGGGGGGCTGAGATGGGTTTGGATGAAGTCAAGCCAGGCAAGTGAATCCAGGAAAGCCGCGTGTTACGGCGTTGCGATTGCCCTCGGTGAGATGGATTCCACCCAGGGGGCCGAGCGATAGTCCGAGAGACGATGAGCCCCTCTCGAAAATGCCCGCGCTGCGGAGCGGACCATCGACCGGGTGTCACGGTGTGCCCGCAGGAGGTGTTTCGCGTCGGAGTCGTGGCGCCGGCCGGTGCGTATCGCCCGGACGCGGAAGAGGACACGGACGAGGCCACGTTCAAGCGCGAGCGGAACATGTTGCCGGAGCCCGTGCGTCCCCTGGTGTCGGGGGTTCCCCCGGCGTACTCGGCGCGGGCGATGAAGTGGGAGGAGTCCGTCACCCGCGACGCGCTGGTGGGCACGAAGGTGGGCGACTACCTCATCAAGCGCCGCATCGGCCGCGGTGGCATGGGCATCGTCTACGAGGGAGAGCATGCGGTCATCGGGCGCAGGGTGGCCGTGAAGGTCATCCGCCCGGACTTCGTCGAAGGTGGCCGCGCGAGAGACCTGGCCACGGAGGCGCGTTCGGCGGCGGCCATCCGTCATCGCGGCATCATCGACATCTTCGGCTTCGGGACCATCCCCGACGTGGGGCAGTACCTGGTGATGGAGTACCTGGAGGGCGCACCGCTGGACGAGGTCATCCACCAGCGTGCCCCCATGTTGGAAGTGGAGGTCATCAGAATCCTCGATGCGCTCTTGAGCGCGCTGGCCGCGGCGCATGGGGTGGGCGTCATCCACCGCGACCTCAAGCCGGGCAACGTCTTCATGGTGCGCGAGGGTGATGGCAGCGAGTCCGTCAAGGTGCTCGACTTCGGCATCGCCAAGCGCAGCGAGGCGCCTTACGGCAGCACGCCCCAGACACACGCCAACGCCCTGGTGGGCACTCCCGAATACATCGCTCCGGAGCAGGCGTGTGGTCATCAAGTCAGCCCGCAGACGGACCTGTATGCCGTGGGGGTCATCGCCTACGAACTCCTGACGCGGCGACTGCCCTTCGAGGGTGAGTCGGCCATGGCCATCATCGTCCACCACGTCCGCACGCCACCTCCGCCGCTCTCCAAGTACCGGGAGGTGAACTCCGCGCTGGAGGCGCTGGTGATGCGGCTGCTGGCGAAGGAACCCTCCGAGCGTCCTGCCTCCGCGGATGCCGTGCGTCGCGAGCTGAAGCACGTCCTCGCGGGGTTCTCCGAAGGCGCCACCCGGCTCTCCGCGCCGCCTCCGGAGATGCGCGCGACGGAGCTGCTCCAGGCGATTCCCCAGGTGAAGGGGAAGAAGGGTGGACGGCGGGAGCCTCGCCGCCGGGGGCCCATCTCCGACTCCGAGCGTCCGACGAGCATCATGGTGACGCCCACGATGCTGCTGGAGGCGACGTCGCTGGACCACAAGCCGCTGCGCCCGCTGCGTTCGCGCAAGCTGCTGGTGGGCGGCGCGCTGGCCCTGATGGTCGTGGTGGGCGGCTGGGCGTTCCTGGCGCAAGCCCGGACGCGCTCATCCCGTCGCGACACGACGCGTGCGCGAGTCCAGAAGACCGCGCCTCGAGGAATGGGCACGGTGGTGCTCAAGGTGAACGGGCCTCCGCTCCAGGACGTGCTCGTGGACGGGAAGAGCCACGGCGAGAAGTACGTGCTGGAGCTGCCCGAGGGCACTCACCAACTGGAGGTGCGGGGCCCGGACCTTGGAAGGCCGCACAGCAGCTCTGTCGACATCCGGGCGGGTGCGTTCATCGAGCACCACGTGACGTTGCCCTCGCTCTTGTGATTCAGCGCGCGAGTCGCTGATACGCATCCAGGATGGCGCGCGTGTGCGCGGTCCAGGTGAAACACGCCGCGCGGGCGAGGCGACGGGTGAGCGGCGGCGGTGACACGCGTCCGGTGAGGAGGGAGTCGACGGTCTGCGTCCACGCGGAGAGGTCTCCGACGGGGCAGTAGAGACAGGTGGATTCGCCCACTTCGCGCAGCACGGGCAGGTCGCTGGCCACCACGGGGACGCCGCAGGCCAGGGCTTCGATGAGCGGGAGCCCGAAGCCCTCCGCCTCGCTGGTGATGAGCACGGCCTTCGCGTTGCGGTACAGGCCCGCGAGCGTGGACCGCTGCTGAAAGGGGGGTTGGAACAGGGCGTCGCCGATGCCAAGTCGAGCGACGTGCTCCCGCTGCGCCGAGCTCAACGCGCCCCCCTGCTGGACGAGGCGCAGGTCCGGGTGGCGGGCGCGCAGCGCGGCGAACACGTCGAAGAGCACGTCCAGACGCTTGCGCGGAATCGCGCTGCCGACATGCAGGAGGTAGGGCCGGCCCTCGAGGGGCGCGAGCACTTGCTGGCTCTGGTCTCCCGGGATGGCTTCGACGCGGTACTCGGGAGAGGTGCCCAGCGGGGCCCAGACGAGACGGGCGGGGTCGACCACGCCATGCGTGAGCAACTCGTCCCGGATTGTCTGGGTGTTGTGGAAGACGATGGCGGCGCGCTCGAGCCCTCGAAGCTGGGTCCTGGCCATGAGTCGGAACCACGCGGGCCGGGCTTCGCGGTGAGGTTCCACGACGGAGCGGAACGCATCGAGGTCGTAACAGAAGACGCCGGTGCGCGAGGCCGGGAGTGCGTGGACGAGTTGCGCGTAGCTGTGGTCGACGATGTGGAAGGCGTCGAACCGGGAGCGCGCGAGCAGCGCACGCGCCGGGTAGAGGCCGAAGCGGGTGAGGATGCGGTCGACGTTGAACGCCGCGCGCCGCGAGCCCAGGCGTGGCAGCCGACGGGCCACGGCCGGCAGGGGTGGCCGCAGGCCTTGGGCGGAGACTTCGCCAGGGAAGGCCTCCAGTCCATCGACGAGTGCCTCGCCCACGAGGTCCATGCTGGGCCAGCCCTCTTCGAGAGGGTCCATCAACACCGCGAGTCGGAGGGGCGTCGAGGACGTCACGGAGTGCTCCCTGGCGGGTGCAGGAGTGCTTCCACCGTGCGTTCCAGTGTGAATCGCTCGCGATACAGCCGGGCCGCGCGCGCACCCAATGCGGCGCGTTCCTCCGCGTGGGCCAGGAAGTATTCGGCGCACTCGAGCAGCGCCCCGGCAGTGGTGTCCTCCGCGAGGGCGACGGCCCGCGACTCGCGCCAGAAGGGTTCCGTGAGATGCCCGGTCTGGGTCACCAGGGGACATCCCAGTGCCAGCCCGGCCATGGAGGTCGTCCGGCGCGTGCTCACGCCATCCAGATAGGGCTGTATCAACAGGTCCACGGACGACAGGTGTGCCGACAGTTCGGCGGGCGCCAGGTCATCCCGCGAGGTGATTCGTGGGGCGAGCTCTGGATGTCGCAGGCCCAGTTCCTGGACGAAGCGTCGGCTGCCCCGTCCCAGCAGCAGGCCCTTGCGGTGTTCGTCCGCGCGCAGCAGTGGGACGAGGACCGTCGACAGGAGCTCGCTGATGGCGGGGTCGTACGTGCCGAAGTGGCCCAGCCAAGGCCCCGTCCCCAGTGACAGCCGTACTGCTTCACGCGTCTGTTCCGGAACTTCTGTTGGAAGCGTGCTGGGAATGGGGCGCCATTCCGCGCGATGTCGGACTCTCGCGGGCAGGTGCTCCGCCCATGACGGGATGGACACGAAGAGTCGCTCCGCCGCGCCGCCCACCATCCCTGCCATCACCCGTGTGACTCCCGCGAGCACTTGATGGCGCAGCGGAGACGTTGGCTTCCACGGGTAGACGATTTCGTGGAAGAAGACCCAGCGCTCGTCCTGGCGACGCGCGGCGAACCAGGCGCAGAACGGAACGTTCATCGCTTTCATGCCCAGGGCGTGCGGGACGTACTGGAGCAGCAGCCGCCTTGGCGTGGGACAGTGATTCAGCTCGCGCGTCAGGTGGCGCAGCCCCATCGGCGTGAAGAGTCCGGGAACGCGGTGCACCGTGACGCCGAGCTCCTCGCGTGCGCCTGACTCTCCCGGTGCCCAGACATGCACCTGCTGCCCTGCGTGGACGAGCGCCTGAGCCACCAGCCGGGTGTAGTCACTGACGCCGCCAGGCTGCGGTGGATACTCCCCGGTGAGCAGGTGCCACGAGACGGGCCTGTCACCGTCCCGTGGTTCGCCGGAGGAGGAGGTCACGGCTCAGGAGGCTTCCAGGTCGCGGACGGCGAGGAGTTGGAAGGCGTGCTGGGGGAAGCGCGTGGCGAAGGGCTCGGTGAGGATGGACAGCCGGCTGCCCAGTCGCGCGGGGCGGAGGCGGGGCAGCGCGAAGTCACCTCGCAGCGGCTTCCAGCCGCTCATGCCGGTGACGCGATAACCGCGCAGCTCGAAGTCATAGACCTCCCAGCCCGAGCGGTGGACCTGATGGACGTTGTTGTCCCATTCATCCTGGGGAAGAAACCCGTTGGGCGTGAAGATGACGACGCGCTTTCGCGCGAGTGACTCCATCATCTCCAGCAGTCGATATCCCTCGGGCTTCTCGAAGTGCTCGATGACGTCCAGCGCGATGACCGCGTCGAAGCTCTTGGGCGCGAAGTGCTTGCCGACCTCGAGCAGGTCCATGCAGTGGTACTCCTGATGGATGCCCGCGGCGCGACTGCGCTCGATGCTCGCCGGGTAGCCATCGACGCCCACGGTGCGCGAGAACAGGTGCGAGATTTTCTTCAGGGGTGAGCCCGAGCCGCAGCCGATATCGAGCACGCTGTCGCACGAGCCCACCAGCGTGTCCCGCAGCGTACGGTGGAAGACCTCGTGCTCGCTGACGAGCACCTCGCGCTTGAGGAACTGGAAGAGGGAGTGGCTCGGTGACATGCCCGGCGGACCGTAGCCCCGGGGCTTCCTGGGTGGCAACCACGCGTCGGGCACCCGAGCAGTCAAGCCGCTGACCCACTGTCCCGACGCCCTCGCATTGCTTGTGAGGGTGGGACGGCCCCGGTAGCATCGAGTGGGCGCCGTCCACCTGGGTCGGCCCTCGTCTTTGATGCCCGGGAGCGGGCTGTTCCCTTTCGATGACCGCGACCGCCGCACCTGACGTGGACACTGGCGACGTCAAGGCCCGTGCCCTGAAGGGCATGGTCGTGCTGATAGCGCGGACCGTGGCCTCGCAAGGCTTGCGAGTGGTGAGCGCCCTGGTGCTCTCCCGGCTGCTGTTCCCCGCTGACTACGGCCTGTTCGGCATCGTCGCCTATGCGGCCTCGCTGGGGGTGTTCCTGGGGGACCTGGGGTTGAGCGCGGCGCTGGTGCGTCAGCCCCATGAGCCCACGCGGGATGAGACCTTCACCATCTTCTGGTGCCACCAGGCGCTCACCGCCGTCATCGTCGCCGTCGTCTGCGCGTTGGCCCCCCAGCTCGCGGAGGGCTATGCCCTGGGCGAAGGGGCGGTGCCCATGGTGTGGGTCATGGCCCTGGGGCTGTTCTTGTCCTCGCTGCGCGTGATTCCGCTGATGGCGCTGGAGCGGCGGCTGGCCTTTCCGGCCATCGCGCGGGCGGAGCTGGCGGAGAACATCGCCCAGGTGGCCAGTACGTTGGCCCTGGCGGCGGCGGGCCTGGGGGCGTGGGCGCTGGCGCTAGGGTCCCTGGTTCGCGGCGTGGTGGGGTTGGTGTGCATCGGCTGGGCTTCGCCGTGGCGCCCGCGCGGGACGTTCCGGGTGGACGTGCTGCGGCGGCTCCTGGGCTTCGGACTGGCCTTCCAACTCCCCCCGCTCGTGGCGGCCGTGGTGGCGGGCTGGGTGCCGCTGGTGGTGGGGAGGGTGCTCGGCAAGGATGCCGTGGGGCTGGTGAACTGGGCCGTGGCGCTGGCCTCCACTCCGATGATGCTCAGTGTCGTCCTCAACCGCGTGGCCTTCCCGGCCTATTGCCGGATGCAGGATGACCCGGAGGGCTTCGCGGAGTACCTGCGCACCTCGCTGCGGCGGCTGGCCGTGGTGCTGTTGCTGACGCTCCCCGTGGCGGTGCTCGGGATGCCCGTGCTGGTGCCGCTGTTCTTCGGGCAGCGGTGGGTCGCCGCGGTGCCGTTGGTGCAGTGGTTCAGCCTGGAATGTCTGCTCATCGTGTTGACGGGCCTGCTCGCCACCGCGCAGAACGCGGGAGGCCGCCCCTGGGAGCGGCTGGCCGTCGTCGTGGGCGTGGGCGTGGTGAAGTGGAGTGTCGGTACGTGGGCCATCCACCGCTTCGGCCTGGCGAGCGTGGGGCCCATCGGGCTGGTGGTGTCGCTGGGGGAGGTCTGGGTGACGGCGTGGCGGGTGTCGCGGCTCAACCCGGCGCTGCGCGGGCTGGTGCTCCAGGTGGTGGAGCCGCTGGTGACCGTGGGGATGGTCGTGGCCGCGGCCTTCCTGGTCGTGCGCCTGTGGATTCGAGACGGTGGCTTGTCGGGCTGGGCGGTGGGGACGGTGGTGTTCGCGCTGCTCATCCTCGTGCGCGAGCGCCTGCCGGGGACGCTCTCGCTCCTGGGCGAGGTGCGCGACATCCTCGCGTTCATCCGGGCGCGGCGGGCCGCTCGGGCTGTCCCGGTGAGCCCGGTGTCATGAGAGGGACGTGAGGCATCCGATGACGAAGCCGGACCTGGTCATCTCCATCGTCAACCACAGCAACCCGGAGTTGCTGCACGACTGTCTGCGGACGCTGTACGCGACGACGAGGGAGTGCACCTTCGAGGTGTGGGTGGTGGACAACGCCACGGATGGCCGGGGCGTGGAGGCCATGCGGCGCGACTTCCCCCAGGTTCGATGGCTCTTCAACTCCGCTCGCAAGGGCTTCTCCGCCAATCACAACCAGGTGTTGCGACAGGCACGGGGTCGCCACTTCTGCATCTTCAATGACGACACCATCGTCCATGAGGATGCGTTCGATTCGCTCGTCCGTTTCATGGATGAGAATCCGCGCGTGGGCATGGCGGGTGCTCGGCTGTTGAACGCGGATGGCACCATCCAGAACTGCACCTTCCGGCCCATGTCTCTGTCCGGGCAGTTGTTCGACCTGCTCTTCCTACCGAGCCCGCTGCACTTCCTGAAGCGCAAGGACATCGACCCCGCGCAGTACGGGCACGAGGATGCCCGGGTGAGCTGGGTGCTGGGGGCCTGCATCGTCGTGCGGGAGGAGACGCTGGCGGAGGTGGGGTTGCTCGACGAGGAGCTGTCGCCCCTGGGCAACACGGAGGACACGGACTGGTGTGTCCGGGCGTGGAAGGCGGGCTGGGAGGTGGCGTTCTGTCCGGAGGCGGTGATTACGCACCTGACGAGCCGCTCGTTCCGTCCCTCCGCCACGGGGCCTGACAAGGTGCGCATCGAGCTGTGGCGCACACGGGTGGCCTACTTCCGAAAGCACCACGGCCGGCTGCGGGAGTGGATGCTGCGCGCCATCCTGGTGGGGACGCTTCCGTACAATTCGCTGGTGCTGACGCAGACGCTGCTGCGCGGACGCATAGCACTTCCGGAGTACCGGCGGCAGCTCGCCACCTTCCTGCGCATCTCCGAGATGGGGCTGCGGACGCGACTCTGACATGCCCTTCTTCTCCGTCGTCATCCCCACCTACAACCGGGCGCGGCTGCTGGAGCGGACGCTGGCCTCCGTGTTCGCGCAGGAGGAGCGGGACTTCGAGGTGCTCGTCGTGGACGACGGCTCCCAGGACGACACGCTGGAGGTCCTCGCGCGGCTGGGTGAGCAGGTAAGGGTGCTCCGGCAGTCCAACGCGGGCCCCGGCGCCGCGCGCAACCTGGGCATCCAGGCGGCCCGTGGCGAGTACGTGGTGTTCCTGGACAGTGACGACCTGTGGTTCCCGTGGACGCTGGCGTCGTACCGGCAGGTGCTGGAGGAGCACGGTGCGCCGACGGTGGTGATGGGCACGTCGGTGTCCTTCCGTGGCGAGGAAGAGCTGGCCCGGATGGCTCGGGAGCCCGTGCGGGCCTCGCTGTTCACGGACTATCTGGCGAGCGCCCTGGACCGGACGCCGCGCACGGCGTGTGTGTTGGCGGTGCGGACGGAGGCGCTCAGGCGGGTGGAGGGTTTCACGCCGCTGCGCATCGTCGCGGAGGACTATGACCTCCTGTTCCGGCTGGGGACCGAGCTGGGCTTCGCGTGGGTGCGGACGCCGGTCATGGTGGGCTACCGCAGGCACGACGGGTCCGAGTCGACGATGCTGGAGTCGAGCCACCAAGGAATGGCGTACCAGTTGATGCAGGAGCGACTGGGGCGCTATCCCGGCGGGGGCGAGCGGAGGCGCGAGCGACTGGAGATGTTGCTCTATGCCACGCGGCACGTCTCGCACGTGCTCGTCGAGCACAGGCGGACGGACCTCGCGGTTGATTTGTATCTGCGCGGCCTGCCGTTCCACCTGGAGGTGCCGCGCTGGCGGTACCTGCTGGGATTCCTTCCGAAGGTGGCGGTGACGCAGGTGTTCCGGCGCCTCAGGGAGCGTTGATCGAGGCCGCGCGGGCCCGCCCTCCCGAGCGACTTCCGTGTCGCCGCACGGTCGCACGCTCGCCCTGACCTACCGCTGCGCCAACGACCTGTCAGGCGAGCGGGTTGCGGAGGACGAGCCGAGACTGCGCATCTTCCATGGGACGTGCGCATGCGCGTGGCTGCCGGAGGCACGACATGGATGAGGTTCGCTCGGTGGGAACGGGGAAGGCTCGCGGAGTGCCGACCCATGGTGCGGCGAAGGCTTGGGGTGGCATCGACCTGGGCGGAACCAAAATCGAGGCGGTCATCATCGATGAGACGGGCAAGCCGATAGGCCATGCGCGCCATCCGACGCCGGTGCAGGGCAAGCCGGAGGAGGTGGTGCGGGAGATGTATGGGACGCTGGAGGAAGCGGCGGTGACGGCGGGGTTGTCCTCTCGGCGCCTCGAGGGTGTGGGAGTGGGGGCGCCCGGCGCGGTGGATGCGAGGGCGGGGACGCTGGCCCGGGTGAGCAACGTGGGGCGTGGATGGACGGAGCCCTACCCCATGGCGAGCGACCTCTCGAATCTGGTGCACGGCCGGGTGGTGTTGGGCAACGACGTCCAGGTTGCGGTTGTCGCGGAGTATCGCCTGGGGGCTGGGAGGCCCTATCGATCGGTGCTGGGGGTGTGGTGGGGCA
>NZ_VIFM01000220.1 GCF_006636215.1 Myxococcus llanfairpwllgwyngyllgogerychwyrndrobwllllantysiliogogogochensis
CAACACCCCTCCGCCCTCATGGCGCAGGCTCCTATGCCTACCCGAGCTGCGACGGGTCTACCAACCCCGCCTTCCCGCGAAAGGCCCGACCAAACGCCTTCCGCTTCAGCGCTGCCGTCATACAACCGACACCGCACAGGTAGGCGCCCCGTCCGGGCAGCCGCCGCTCCCTGTCCACCACGACAGCGCCCCCAGGCCCTATCACGAACCGGGTGAGCTCCGCCTGCGGTCGCTTGGACCCGCATCCGACGCACATCCGGACCGGGCCTGACCGCGCGCTCTGCTCCGCTGGTACCAAGCGACCTGCTGGGCGCCCCACATCCCCTCTCCTCTTCACTATTCCTAGCTTACGGCGACTTGGTGGCTTCCGCGCCACCGTCCAGGGTCGCCGTCGTAATACCGCGCTCGGCGTTCAGCTCCGTGCGCAGCTTGGCCTCCTCCACGAGGTAGTTTTCCGCCGCGCTCTTGAGCTGGCGGGCCTTCTTGATGCCCACACCCGGAACGTCGCCCAGCTTCGCCAGGTCCTTCTCGTTGGCGATGTCCTCCACCGTGCGGTAGCCGGACGCCACGAGCTGTTCGATGGTCTTCTCGCCAACGCCGCGCACGCGAGCCATGCGCTCGGTCTGGGACAGCTCGTCGGGGTGGCGGCGCGCCTCGGCCAGCCGGGCCTGCTCCCTTTCATAATCCATGCGGGACAGCTCCGCCTGGTCTTCCACCATGCGCCTGCGGGCCTCCTCCTGCATGGAGGGGACACGGGCGGGGTCCACACCGGGGATCTGCGCCAGCATCTCCGCGTTGGCCTCCGCCACGTCCCGGGCCTGCCGGAAGCCGTGGGCGTAGAGCGTCTCCACCAGCATCTCGTTGACGCCCGGCAGCGCGCCCAGCGAGCGGCTGGCGAACTCGCGCATCTCGCGCACGCGGCTCTCGCTGTTGATGTCCAGCTTCCAGCCCGTCAGCTGGGCCGCCAGGCGCACGTTCTGTCCGCGCCGGCCAATGGCCAGGCTGAGCTGGTCGTCCGGGACGATGAGCTCCATGGCGTGGTTGGCCTCGTCGATGATGACGCGGCTGACCTCCGCGGGCGCCAGCGCCGAGCACACGAAGCGCGCCGGGTCTTCATCGTACGGGACGATGTCGATCTTCTCCCCGCGCAGCTCCTGCACCACCGCCTGCACGCGGCTGCCCTTCATGCCCACGCACGCGCCCACCGGATCCACGTCCGAGTCGCGGCTGGAGACGGCGATCTTCGCGCGGCCACCCGGCTCACGCGCGGCCGCCTCGATGACGACGATGCCCTCGGCGATTTCGGGCACCTCCATCTCGAACAGCTTGGTGAGCAGGTTCACGGAGGCGCGGCTGAGGACGATCTGCGGGCCCTTGGACTCGCGCAGCACGTCCAGCACGTAGGCCTGGACGCGGTCGCCGGGGCGGTACGTCTCTCGCGGGACCTGCTCGCGCACCGGCAGCACGGCCTCGGCGCGGCCCAGGTCCACGATGATGTTGCCGCGCTCGAACCGGCGGGCGATGCCGGTGACGATCTCGTTCTTGCGGTCCTTGTACTCGTTGAAGACGTTCTCGCGCTCCGCGTCCCGCGTGCGCTGCAGGATGACCTGCTTGGCCGTCTGCGCGGCGATGCGGCCGAAGCCGCGGCGGAAGGTCTTCAGCCGGAGGATGTCGCCGTACTGGTCGTCCTGGGCCTTGGCCTCGTTGGCGTCCTCGTCCCGGTAGAAGATCTGGAAGACGAGCTCGTCGCCGGGCTCCACTTCCATGCCCTTCTTGTGCGACTCGGTCAGGTTGATCTGATTGACCGCTTGAACCGGGTCGGTGATCTCCTCGACCACGGTGATGGCCTGGAACAGCTCCACCACGCCCTTGTCCGCGTCGTACTTGGCCTCGAGGTTGCGGTCCTGGCCAAAGTGCTTCTTGGCCGCGGTCTTCATCGCATCCTCGAGGGTGGCAATCAGCACAGCCCGGTCGATGCCCTTGTCCTTGGCGACCTGGTCCAGGACAAGGTTGAGGTTGACGGTCGGGTTGGCTTGTTGCGTAGGCATTGTCTTCTCCTGAATGGGTCCACGGGCCCCCCGCGCGGCAGGGTGCCCTGTATGTCGACGTCTAGAACTCGAACTCCAGGTTCGCCTTGGCGATGTCCTTGAAGAGGATGTGGAAGGTTCCGGCACCTTCCACCTCCACCGAGATACTGTCGCCCGCCACCCCGGTCAGCGTGCCAGTGAAGCTCTTTCGCGGCGGCTCGCCCACCGGCCCGAACGTCTTCACTTTCACCTTCTGCCCCTGAACTTGCGCGAAGTGGGTCGGCTTCCTCAACGGCCGGTCCACCCCGGGGCTGGAGACCTCCAGGCTGTACTCGTGGGGAATGAAGTCCTCCACGTCCAGCACCGGGTCCACCGCGCGGGACACCTGACTGCACTCGTCCAGTCCCACCCGGCCCCCTGGCTTGTCGATGAAGAGCCGCAACACCCAGCCCTCGCGTTCCCGGATGAACTCCAGGTCCACGAGCTCCAGGCCCTCGCCCGCAACGAGGGGCTCGAGCACCGAAAGGGCCCGTTCCTCCACCGTCTGCTTGAGGTTCTTCTCCGACATAACTGGGAAACCAGGCTCCAAAAACGCGAAAAGCGGGCACGGCGGCCCACTTTTCGAGGTGCACATCGAAAAATGTCGGGCGCGTCCGTAACACACGCCCCAGCGGGGTGTAAAGGAAGGACGCTCCCTCTCGGGTCCCGTGAAACCTGGCCAACAGGGCAAGGAATTCCCAGGGGTTCCGCGTGCCGGGCGGGCGTTATAACGCGTCCATGCACCTCATCGCCGCCGCCCAGATGGTGTCCACCGCGGACAAGGCCCACAACGTGGAAGTCGCCACCCGGCTCGTCCGGCGCGCCTGCGACCTGGGCGCCCGCCTGGTGGGACTGCCAGAGAACTTCTCCTGGATGGGACCCGAGCCCGAACGGCAGGGCGCGGCGGAGGGCCTGGATGGCCCCACCCTCGCCCGGATGGCGGAGCTGGCGCGCGAGCGGAAGGTGACGCTCCTGGCGGGCAGCATCCTGGAGACCGGCGCCCCTGGCGGGCGGCTCTACAACACCAGCGTCCTCTTCGGCCCGGATGGCGAGCGACGGGCCGTCTACCGGAAGATGCACCTGTTCGACGTCGAGGTGGGGGATGGTGCGACCTATCAGGAGTCCGCGGCGGTGGCGCCGGGGACGGAGGTCGTCGCGGCGGACACGGAGGTGGGGCGGCTCGGGCTCTCGGTTTGCTACGATTTGAGATTCCCTGAGCTGTACCGCCGGCTGTCCAAGGACGGGGCGACGCTGCTGGCGGTGCCGGCGGCCTTCACGATGATGACGGGCAAGGACCACTGGGAGGTGCTGCTGCGGGCGCGCGCCATCGAAAACCAGGCGTACGTGCTGGCGCCCGCCCAGGGCGGCAGGCATTCGGCGCAACGGCAGACGTACGGCCACGCCATGGTGGTGGACCCCTGGGGGTTGGTGACGGCGAGGGCGTCGGAGGGCGAGGGCCTGGCCGTCGCGCCGGTGGACCTGGAACTCCAAGCGCGCATCCGTCGCGACCTCCCCTGCCTGCGACACCGCCGATTGGACTAGCCTGGGGGAACCTGATTTCCGGACGGTCCCCTTCTCGTGAATGGTCGACGTTGGCTTCCCATGCTGCTCGCGCTCGCGCTCCCGGCTTCGCCGCTCGGCTGCACCGCCGAGGACGCGCCCGCCGTGCCCACGACGTCCACGACTCCGGCGCCCGTGCCCCGCGCGCACCTGCGAGGGTTGAAAGGGAACGTCCAAATCAAACGCTCCATCGCCGACGAGTGGAGCACCGCCAGCGACGGCGTCCCCTTGTTCGAGAACGACAAGGTGCGCACCGAGGCGGGCGCGGGCGCGGACCTCGTCTTCAGCGGCAACGGGAGCATGGTGCACCTGGGCGGTGACTCGCTCATTGGAATCGCGGAGACGCGTCCGAGGCCGGGCCGTCCGCGCACGGACCTGACGGTGCTGCGCGGCCGCATCGACGCGGAACTGGAGCGCCCCTCCACGCAGTCGCTCTCCGTCAACACCCCCGCGGCCACCATCCAGGCAGGAAGGGAGATTGTCTTCCAATGAAGACGGCACTGCTCCTGCTCGCGTGGCTGAGCGCCGCGCCCCCGGACACCACCGTGGTGGGACCCCAGGAGTCCCTGCGGGAAGTGGCCGAGCGCGTGCTCGGAGACGCGAACGCCACCGCGGAGCTGCGCGCCCTCAACAGCCTGTCCTCGGATGCCGTCGCGCCGGGCACGCGGCTGAAGCTCCCCGGTCAGGAGCGGGGGCTGGCCCTCAAGGCCCTGGAGACGGCGCGTACCCTCGTCGCACAGGCCAAGGGCACCGGAGTCCTGCCGGAAGCGGAGGCACGGCTGAGTGAAGCCGAGGTCTACTTCCGCACCGCGCGTTATGCGCAGGCGTCCGAGGCGGCCAATGCGGCCGGGACGCTGGTGTCCGGGGGGCGAGCGCCCCACCCTTCCACCTTCAGCGTGCACGTGGAGCCGGACGCGGGCACCACCACCGTCAGCGTCACCCGAGGCCCGCCGGTCCGCGTGGAGGCCGAGGGCGTCACGCGGCCCGTCGCCCCAGGTGAAACCGTGCTCGTGGAGAAGGGACGACCTCCCGTAGTCCCCGCCACGCCGCTCGCGCCTCCCCAGCCCGAGCAGCCCGAGCAGGGCGCGGTGCTGAAGCGACGCGCAGACGCGAAGGGACACCTGGGTCCGGTGAAGCTGACGTGGGCGGCGGTGACGGGCGTGGAGCGTTATGAGGTCGAAGTCGCCCGAGACATGCAGGGCGCGGCCGTCGTCACGCAGACGGCCACGTCGCCAGAGCTGAAGCTGCCAGTGCTGCCCGCGGGGCGTTACTGGTGGACGGTGCGGGCAGTGGGCGCCTCGGGCCGGTCCGAGCCGTCGGTGGTCCGTCGGTTCGAGCTCGTCCCCGAGCGACTCAAACTCGAAGTCCAGAAGGGCCAGTGGCAGTAGTCCCTGGAGGAGTCGCCCCGTGCGCCTGTTCAAAGCCATCCTCCTGTTGATGCTCGTGGTGAGCATCGTCCCCACGCTGATGGTGGGGTGGCTGTCCGTCACACATACCCGTGAGCTGCTGGTGCGCGACGCGCAGGAGCTGGCGCAGGAGCGCGTGAAGCAGCTGCGGCTCAAGGCCGAAATCTTCCTGGGCGAGCCCACCGAAGCCGTCATGGGCCTGGCCCGCGTTCCGGACTTCTTCGGCTTGCCCCTGGAAGCGCAGCAGACGCACCTGGCCTCGGTGCTCTCCCAGCGACGCGAAGTGCTGGCCCTCACCGTCTTCGGCCCGGATGGGAAGCGACTCCCTGGACTCCAGGCCTTCTCGCGTCACGACGTGCCGCCCACCGCGCTCGCCTCGCACGAGGAGCGCGGTCACGCGCTGCTCGAGGGCGGCATGGAGGGGCCTCGCTACTCCGACGTGGTGGCGACCGGCGGCGGTGGTCCGGTGGTGACGCTGGCGTTCCCCGTGGGCGAACCGGTGAAGGGCTTCATCACCGCGGACCTGTCACTGGCGGGCCTGCGACAGATGCTGGAGCAGGAGCGCGTGGGCAGCACGGGCTTCGCGTACCTGTCGGACCATCGCGGCCACCTCGTCGTCGGAGGAGGCGGCGTGGCGGCGCTGGGCGGAGATGTCTCCCAGCGCAGCCC
Source organism: Myxococcus llanfairpwllgwyngyllgogerychwyrndrobwllllantysiliogogogochensis (assembly GCF_006636215.1). Taxonomy (GTDB): domain Bacteria; phylum Myxococcota; class Myxococcia; order Myxococcales; family Myxococcaceae; genus Myxococcus; species Myxococcus llanfairpwllgwyngyllgogerychwyrndrobwllllantysiliogogogochensis. The sequence goes on from NZ_VIFM01000220.1 coordinate 5,702, forward strand.
CGTGGCGCACCTGCTGCGGCAGTTGGCCAGCACGCCCGACGCGGAGCTGTTCCACGTGGGCAACTTCGGCGAGGGCCGCGACGCGGTGGTGGCGGCATACACCGTGCTGCCCGAGACGGGCTGGGCCATCGTCTCCGAGCAGCCGGTGGAGCACGCCTATCGCCAGGTGGAGACGATGGAGCGCCGCATCCTCCTGGGGCTGGGCGCGGCCATCCTCGTCGCCCTGGTGATGGCGGCCCTCTTCTCGCGCAACCTCACCCGCCCCCTGAAGGTCTTCACCGACGGCGCCCTGGAGCTGGCGCGCGGGAAGTTCGGCGTGGAGGTGAAGATTCCGCAGAAGAACGAGGTGGGCGAGCTGGCCCAGACGTTCAACTACATGAGCAAGCAGCTGCTCGCGTACGACATGGAGAACCGCGGTCTCTACGAGAGCCTGGAGAAGGGCTATCTCGAGACCATCGTCGCGCTGGCCAACTCCATCGACTCCAAGGACGCGTACACGCGCGGCCACAGCCAGCGGGTGGGTGACCTGTCGGTGGAGATTGGCCGGGAGCTGAACCTCACCGAGCGCGAGCTGCGACAGCTCCAGTACGGCGGCATCCTCCACGACATCGGCAAGATTGGCATCGTCGAGTCCATCCTCTGCAAGCAGACGAAGCTGACAGACCAGGAGATGGCCATCATGCGCGAGCACCCGGCCATCGGCGACGCCATCATCGGCCCGGTGAGCTTCCTGGGCGCGGTGCGCGCGTGCGTGCGCCACCACCACGAGCGGTGGGACGGCACGGGCTATCCCGACAAGCTCCGAGGCGACGACATTCCCCTGCTGGCCCGCATCGTCGCCTGCGCGGACACCTTCGACGCCTGCACCTCCACGCGCCCGTATCAGAAGGCCATGCCGCTGGAGAAGGCGATGGAGATTCTCGACAGCCTCACCGGCGCGCAGTTGGACCCGCAGGTGGTGGCGGCCCTGCAACGGGTGGTGGCCAAGAAGGGCGTGCGGCTGGAAGGCCACCGGCTGCCCGTCAAGCTCGCCTCGTGAGTCGCGCGCCCCCGACCCGGAAGGATGCTAGGGAGGGCGCACCGCTGTTGAGATTTCGAAAGGTGCAACGTTGAGCTTCTGGGACCGCATCAAACCCTCGACTCCCTCCGCCACCGCGACGGACGCCCGCCTGTCACCCGACGGCTCCCACCTGGAGCTGACGTGGGACGACGGCACGAAATCGGGCGTCTCCGCACAGACGCTCCGTCAGCAGTGCCCCTGCGCTGGCTGCGTGGACGAGTGGACGAACCAGCGCACGCTGGACCAGACCAAGGTGCCCGCGGACCTGCGCGTCAAGCAGGTCCACCCGGTGGGCAACTACGCGCTGACTTTCGCCTTCAGCGATGGCCACACCACCGGCATCTACCCCTGGAAGCTGCTGCGCGACCTCACCCAGCCCCCCACCGCCTGAGAGCGGCTGCCCCGGAGAGCCCGCCGTGAACGAACGCTATCGGCTCGTCAGGCCCCTGGCCTCCGGAGGCATGGCGGAGCTGTTCCTCGGCGTGGCTCGGGGCGCGGAGGGCTTCGAGCGCACCGTCGCCATCAAGCGCATCCTCCCGCACCTGGCCCAGGAGCCCGACATCGCGCGGATGTTCCTGGCCGAGGCCCGACTCGCCACACAGTTGCAGCACCAGAACATCGCCACCGTGTTCGACGTGGGCGAGAGCCCCTCGGGCCTCTTCCTGGTGATGGAGCTGGTGGACGGGTGGGATTTGGGCGTGTTGCTGCGCCTCGCCGCGCGGCAGCGACAGCGCTTTCCTCCGCACCTCGCGGCCTTCGTCACGCTCCAGGCGCTCGCGGGCCTGCACCACGCCTACCGCAAGCTCCACGAGGGTCGTCCACTGTTGGTGGCGCACCGGGACGTGTCTCCGTCCAACATCCTCGTGTCCCGCGAGGGCGAGGTGAAGGTGACGGACTTCGGCATCGCGCGGTTCAACGGTGCGTCCTTCACCGAACCGGGGCTCTTCAAGGGCAAGGAGGCCTACAGCGCCCCCGAGGTCCTCCAGGGAGAACCCGCCACCGCGCTGAGCGACCAGTTCTCCCTGGGCATCGTCTTCCATGAGCTGCTCACCGGCGCGCATCCCTTCGCGGCCACGTCGCAACCGGGCTCCGTCGCGGTGGCCATCGTCTCGCGGGACGTGCCGCCGCTACCACCGGACGTGCCCGCGCCGCTCGCCGCCGCGGTGCAGCGCATGATGGCCCGCGCGCCCGAGGCTCGCTTTGCCTCACCAGAGGCCGTGGCCGAGGTGCTCGCGCGGTGGCTCGCCCGGTCGGGTGAACCCGCGACCGCGCATGCCCTCACCGCCTTCCTGTCCACGCTGCCCTTGCCTCCCACGCTGAAGGAGCAGGGCGAGACAGCCAGCGACGCGTCGTCGGAATCTGCCCCGTCGATGTCGCTCGCTCCGGAAGTGCCTCCCTTCTCGTCGGAGGCGGACGAGGCCTCGGAGCTGGCGGGTATCGAGCTGAGCTCGAGTGGACGGCTCATCCACCGCTGCGTTCGCTGTGGCTCGCCGTTGTCCGCACCTCGCGCGCCCTGCGCCGTCTGTGCCGCACGGCTCGCACCACCGGCCCCGGGCGCATTCTCGACTCCGGATGAGCATGGCTCCGGGTTTCTCGCGGCGGATGCATTTCCCTCCTTCGGGGATGAGTCCTCGCATGCGCCCGCGTCTCAGGGCGCTCCCAGCCATTCGAAGGGGAGCCACGCTCCGCCCCCCGCTCGTGGCCCTTCGCCCGGAAACGTCGCCGCGCCGCCTGCACCGGTCGCCAAGACGAAGCTCTACGGGACGACACCTCCGGGGCCTCAAGGCAGCGCCGTGGTCGGAGTATCTGCCGCCTCCGCGCGGCGTCCCCCGCCGCAACCTGTTCTTCGAGAGGTGGCCTCCGGCACGCAGTCCCTCGCCGACAGCATCGAAGGCGCACCGCGCAGGCCCTCGGCGCCGAGCGTGCTTCGCGCGGGCCCGGAGGCCCTGGAGCTGGAAGAACGCGCTCCGCGTCCGGAGAGCACCTTCGACGCGGTGCCCGCCTCCAGCGTCCCGAAACGCTGGGGTCGATATGTCATCGCGCTCGTGGGCCTCGCGGCGGCGGTGGGCGGCAGCGTGTGGCTCTGGCCCCACCGCACCCAACTCACGGGGCGACTCATGGCCAGCGTGAATCAGCCCATGGCCGCGCCCGTGCTCATGCTCATGAGCGAGCCCTCGGGTGCGACGGTGCTGGTGGACGACAAGCCCGTGGGGACGACGCCCCTCGCGCTCGACAACCTGTATCCGGCGGGCCCTGTCTCCGTGCAGGTGCGCCACAAGGGCTACCGCACCTGGAAGGGCACCTTCCCCGGAGCCAAGGCCGCGCAGCTCGAAGTGAAGCTGCAGCGCTGAGGAGCATCACCCCGCGCGGGCCACGCCGTGTCGCGTGGCCCACAAGATTCGCTCACTTCACCAGACGCAGGTGACTCCGACGCGGCGGAGGCGAGTCGTCCTTCGGCCCTTCGGGCGGCGGGACTTCCGACGGAGTCGGTGGCGGTGGCGCCACCTCATCCACGGGCTCGGTGGGCACTTCGCGCAGGAAGGTGCGAGGACGCTCGGCGGCCACGGGGACGGGGAGCGGCTGCGGCGGAGGACGCGCGGCGGCGGGCTGCTGAAGCAGCTCCGGTGGCATGTCCTCCATGTACATCCACGACTCCTTCGTCACGTGGCTGGCGATGGCGAACAGCGCCGACCACGGCACCGCCACCGTGAAGCGCGAGCCCGAGAAACTCAACGTGCAACGCACACCCCACTCGCCCACCGTGAGGTCCGGTGGGTCGAAGCGGTACGACAGGTTGAGGCGCAGATGGGCCTCTCCCCGGAGTGATGCGGGAACGAGCACGCCCGGCCTTCGCGCGTCCAGGTGGATCATCACCATCCCCTGGTCCAGCGAGGCGAGCAGCCGCTCCTTCTTGTCCAAATCCTTCGTGTCGTCCATCCGGTGTACGGCGGAGAGAAATGCGGGCGCGCTCAACGACGGCGCACGGCCCGGTCCATCTCCCGCTTCGTCTCCCGTTCCTTGATATCGTGGCGTCTGTCTTCGTGTGTCTTGCCCCGACAGAGCCCCAGCTCCACCTTGGCGCGCCCCTGCTTGAAATACAGCACAAGCGGGATGATGGAATAACCACGCTCCCGCACCTTGGTGGTCCACCGGTCAATCTCGGCCCGGTGCATCAGCAGCTTCCGGCCGCGCGTGGGCAGATGGTCGAACACACTGGCGGACTTGTAGGAACCGATGTGGGCATTGAGCAAGAACAGCTCACTGCCCTTGGGCAGGGCGTACGCGTCCGAGAGGTTGGCCTCCCCTTGTCGCAGCGACTTCACCTCGCTTCCCGTCAGCTCCAGACCGGCTTCCACCTTTTCGTCCACGGTGTAGTCGAAGCGCGCACGCCGGTTCTCGGCGACGACCTTGATTCCCTGCTCGCCGCCAGCCGGCCCCTTCGACTTTCCACCCGATGCCATACGTGTCCTGGGTCTCCTAACCGCCAAGCGCCATGTTGTCGATGAGGCGTGTATTGCCGCTGAAGGCCGCCACCAGCAGCCGAGCGGCCTGTCCGGGGGCCACCGACGTGAGCGGAGTGAGTCGCTGGGCGTCCACCAGCTCCACGTAGTCCTCACGCAGCCCGGCGGACGACAGCTCGTGCCGGACAGCGCCCGTCAACGCCTCCGCATCCCGCCTGCCGCCCTGAAGCAACGTCAGCGCGGCCCGGAGGCCTCGCGACAGGGACAGCGCTCGCTGCCGCTCCTCGGAGGACAGGTAGGCATTTCGGCTGCTCATCGCCAGCCCGTCGGGCTCGCGAACCGTCGGCATCCCGACGATGTCCGCGCCCAGGTGCAGGTCCCGGTTGAGCGCCCGGATGACCTGGAGCTGCTGGTAGTCCTTCTCCCCGAACAAGGCCGCGTCGGGCCGGAAGAGCGCCAGCAACTGGGTGACGATGGTGGCCACGCCCCGGAAATGCCCCGGACGGCGGGCGCCACACAGGCCCTGGCTGACCTCCGTCACCTCGACGTAGGTCTCGTAGCCGGGCGGGTACATGGCCTCGGGCACGGGCGCGAAGACGACGTCGGCGCCCGCTTCGCCACACTTGGACAGGTCGCCGTCGAAGTCGCGGGGATAACGCGAGAGGTCCTCGCGGGGACCGAACTGGGTGGGATTGACGAAGATGGAGACGGCCACCACGTCGGCGCGACGGCGCCCCTCGCGGATGAGCGAGAGGTGCCCTTCGTGCAAGAAGCCCATGGTGGGCACCAGCGCGAGCCGGCGCCCCTCACGGCGCAGCCCCGCCGCCCACGTCTTCACTTCATCCACGGTGCGGAGGACGGCGGGCGCCATGGCTAGACCGGAATCCCGTAGACGGGGCCGACCTTCTCCTCACCCTCGGCGGGAGATGCGACCTCGCCCTCGAGGGCCTTGCCCGCGCCCAGGGCCGCAGGGGCCACCAGGCGGATGCTCTTGCTCGCCTTGAACGAGTGGTCCTCGTCCGGGAACGCGCCCTGGCGGATCTCCGTGAAGAACGCGCCGGCGGCCTCGGTGATGGAGCCGTGCAGGTTGGCGTAGCGCTTGACGAACTTGGGCTTGAAGTCCGGGTTCATTCCCAAGAGGTCGTAACAGACGAGCACCTGTCCGTCGCAATAACGTCCCGCGCCAATGCCGATGGTGGGGATGCTCAGGCTCTGCGTAATCGTGCGCGCCAGCTCCAGCGGCACGCCCTCCAGCACCAGCGCGTAGGCGCCTGCGGCCTCCAGGGCCAGCGCATCGTCGAGAATCTTGCGCGCCTGCTCCTCGTCGCGGCCCTGGACGACATAGCCGCCCATCTTGTGGACCGACTGAGGCGTCAGCCCCAGGTGCCCCATGACGGGGATGCTGGCGCGGACGATGGCGCGGACGACGTCCGCGAACTCGGCGCCACCCTCGAGCTTCACGCTGCCCACGCCGCCTTCCGTCACCAGCCGGCCCGCGTTGCGGACGGCCTCATGCGCGGAGACCTGGTAGCTCAAGAAGGGCAGGTCTCCCACCACGTGCGCCCTCCTGGCGCCCCGGGTGACGGCCGCCGAGTGGTAGACCATCTGGTCCATCGTCACGGGCAGCGTGGAGTCATGTCCCTGGACGACCATGCCCAGCGAGTCACCGACGAGCAATACGTCCGCACCCGATTGGTCCAGGATGTGGGCGAACGTGGCGTCGTAAGCGGTGACCATGCAGATCTTCTGGCCGATCTGCTTGAAGCGCTTCAGCGAATGGATGGTGACCTTGTCCTTCACGGTTCACCTCCTGATGGGTGAGGGTGGATACGGCTCAAGCCGCTTCGCTGCCCCTCGCCGTCCCAGGAAGGGATCGCCGGAAGCCACGAAGTCGGCCCCAGCAGTCTAACGCCCCCAGGGCGCCCGTGGGACTTCATCAGCGGGCAACCCACCAGGAGCCCGAAATCAGGGCCGCCGGGATGCCTTGGGGAGGTAGTGCTGCGTCCCCGGCTTCGCCTTCCGGATGGCGGCGAGCAGGTCTTCCCGGTCCGCCTCGTTATTCACGAAATCAATATCCGACGTATCCACCACGAGGAGCGGCGTCTCCGTGTAGTGGAAGAAGAAGTTGTTGTACGCGTGGACGAGGCCCTCCAGGTACGTGGAGTCGAACTTGCGTTCGAACTCGCGGCCCCGCTTCTTGATGCGCTGGAGCAGCACGTCCAGGCGGGCCTGGAGGTAGACGACGACGTCGGGCTTGGTGACGCGAGGCCCGAGCGCCTCGAAGACGCGCTCGTAGAGGGCCAGCTCGTGGGCGTCCAGGTTGAGGTGGGCGAAGATGCGGTCCTTGGCGAACAGGTAGTCGCTGACCGTGACGGAGCGGAAGAGGTCCTGCTGGAACAGCTCCTGCTGCTGCCGGAAGCGCGACAGGAGGAAGAAGATCTGCGTCTGGAACCCGAACTTCTGCCGGTCCGTATAGAAGTTGGAGAGGAAGGGGTTCTCCTCCACGACTTCGAGGACGCGCCGCGCGCTCAGCCGCTCCGAGAGGATGTTGGAGAGGCTCGTCTTTCCGACGCCAATGGGCCCCTCGACCACGATGTACCGGTAGTCCATCCGCCGAGGCCTCCCGACCCGGAATGCGCGGTGCGGCCCATGCCCGCCTCTGACGAGGACGCGGGGCCTCGCGTGGGGGCGCGGATAACACAACATGGCCGGATGGATCGGCAATTTTCCACGGCCTGGGCGATGACGGGAACCCCCAGCGCTCGCTTGACGCTGTGGGGGGCATCCCCTTACGGTCGCGCCGATTCCATGGTGTGTGCGCGGGGTGCCCTTCAGTCATGAGTGGAAGGCAGCGGGCGAAGACGGTGGTGCGGCTCGAAGAGGCCCGCCAGAGCGCCGCGCCCAAGGCACCGGCAGAGCAGCCTCCCGTGGAAGCAGACCCGCTCTACGGCGTGGTGCTGTTGAAGACGGCCCTGGAGCTGAAGCGGCGCAAGGACGGCACCGTGGAGGAAATCCTCCGCGACGTGCTGGCCCGCATGCGAATCCCGGAGGCGGAGTTCCGCGCGTTCCTGGAGCAACAGGGCGGGCTGCTCCAGGCCCTCGGAACGCGCTGCAGGTAGTCAGGCAGGCGGGCGAGTGCCCGCCCCTCCCCTACTCCTCCGCCCCACCCTCGTCGGACAGGTCCACCTTGGGCGTCACCATGCCCGGAGCCACGGGGCCGAGCGCGCGCTCTATCGCGGCGAACTCCTCCGGCGCGAGCGTCTCCGCGCGGCGCATCGGGTCGATTCCCGCCGTCTCCAGCGCGGCCAGCATCACCGCGGGCGTGCCGAGCGACTTGTCGGACTTGAGCGAGTTGAGCAGCGTCTTGCGGCGCTGGGCGAACGACGCCTTCACCACGCGGGTGAAGCGCGCCTCGTCGATGATGGGCGCGCGCGGCGTCTTGCGGCGCGTGAGTGACAGCACCGCGGAGTCCACCTTCGGCGGCGGATGGAAACGCCACGCCTCCAGCGTGAGGACATTCTCCGCGTCGAAGTGCAGCCCGAGCAGCACGGTGAGCAGGCCGTACTCGCGCGTGCCGGGCTCGGCGGCGAGCCGCTCCACCACTTCCTTCTGCAACGTGAAGACGGCGCGCGAGACACGGGCGCGCTGCTCCAGCACGCGAAAGAGGATGGAGCTGGTGAGGTGATACGGAAGGTTGCCGGCGACGGCGACCTCGGGGGCTCCGGCGACCTCGGCGAAGTCCACGGTGGCGGCGTTGCCCGCCACCACGCGCACCCCGGGGATGGCCTCCTTCTCCAGCACCGTCACCATGTCCCTGTCCCGCTCCACCGCGGTGACGAGCGCACCGGTGGCGGCGAGGAAGCGGGTGAGGTGGCCCAGGCCGGGCCCCAGCTCGACGACGGGCTCACCCGGGCGCAGGTTCAGCGCGTCCGCGATGGCCTCGAGGGCCTCCTCGTCTCCGAGGAAGTTCTGGCCCCAGCTGTACTTCGCGCGCAGGCCATGGCGCTTGAGGATGTCTCTGGGCGATTCCAACCGGGTGTCCTTGCTCACATGCGCCAGGCGGGGTCAGCCGCCAGACGGAAGTCTCCGCGCAGACCGCGGCGCCAGGCCTCATACCCCGCGACGGCGATCATCGCGCCATTGTCCGTGCACAACCGCACCGGCGGCAGGAACATGCGCAGCCCCCGCTCCTCGGCGCGCTGCTGACACAGCGCCCTCAGGCGCGAGTTGGCCGCCACGCCTCCGCACAGCACGAGGTTCCGGTGGCCCAGCCGACGCGCGGCGGCCACCAGCTTCTTCGACAACACGTCCGCCACCGCCTCCTGGAACGAAGCGCACAAGTCGTTCAGCGCCTGTCCCTGGGGCACGCCTTGCTTCTGCACATGGTGGAGCACCGCCGTCTTCAACCCGGAGAAGGACACGTCGAAGTTGTCCCCCGGCAGCGCGCGTGGGAAGCGGATGGCCGCCGGGTCACCCTTCTTCGCGAGCTCGTCGATGGGCTGTCCCCCCGGGTACGGCAACCCGAGGATTCGCGCCGTCTTGTCGTATGCCTCGCCCGCGGCGTCATCGCGCGTGCTGCCCACCAGCTTGTAGTGGCCGAACGCCTGAACGTCGTAGAGGCTGGTGTGTCCACCGGAGACGACGAGGCCGAGGAACGGCGGCTCCGGTGCATCCTCGAGCAAGCGGATGGCCAGCAGGTGGCCCTCCAGGTGATTGGCGCCGACGAAGGGCTTGCCGGTGGCGAGGCTCAGCCCCTTGGCCACCTGGAGTCCCACCAGCAGCGCGCCGATGAGGCCCGGGCCGGAGGTGACGGCGATGAGGTCCACGTCGTCGAGCGTCTTCTGGGCGCGCGTCAGGGCCTCGTGGATGACCGGCATCACCTGGACGATGTGGTTGCGGGAGGCCAGCTCCGGCACCACGCCGCCCCAGCGCCGGTGGATGTCCACCTGGGTGGAGACGACGTCCGACAGCACCCGCCGCCCGTCCTCCACGACGGCGGCGGCGGTCTCATCACAGGAGGTTTCCAGGCCGAGGACGAGCAAGGCGACTCACTTCACTTCCAGCAGGACGGGGAAGGTACCGGGAGGTCCGCCGCCCACTCAGTTGCCAAGCATCTTGAGCATCGCGCGGGCCTCGTTGGCGGATGCCCCCGAGGGTTCCAGCATCAAATACTTCTTGTAGGCGTCGGCCGCCTGGGAATTCTTCCCGATGGACTGATAGGCCATGCCCAGCGACAGCCAGGCGCGCGAGTTCCGCTCGTCATCGCGCACGACCTCTATCAGCAGCTTCGTGGCCTCGCGGAAGGCCGCGTCCGACTCGAAGCCATTGACCAGGGCGATGCCCAGTCCGGCCTTCGCCTCGGTGGAGCCTGGCTTGAAGAGCAGCGCCTTGCGGTAGAACGCCGCCGCGGACTTGTAGCGACTTCCAACGGTGGCGGACCGCGCCTGCTTGATGAGCCCCGCGTACTCCACCTCGGGGTCCACGGCGGGAGGAGGGGGCGTGCCGGAGTCGGCCACCGCGGGCGGCGCCTCCACCACGGCGGTGCCCGCGTCCGGCCCGGCGGCCACGGGCGTCTCGACAACGAGCGTGCCGGAATCCGTCGCGGTGGCGGGCGCCTCGACGACGGGGGTGCCCGAGTCGGCCTCGGTGGGCACGGGCGGAACGACGTCCGAGCCCTGGGACGGAGGAGGCGTCTGGACGGTCCCCACCTTCGGCGGCTCGGGAGGCGGCGTGTCTTGCGGCTTCTCGCCTCGACCTCCGATGACGACCACCGCCGCCACCGCGCCGATGAGGGCCAGCGCCCCCGCGACGTAGAGCCCCGTGCGCTTGGGGCGAACGGGAGCCACGTCGGAGTCGGAGGACGGTGTCACGGACGGCGTGGGCGACGCAGCGGCGGTGATGACGGGCGTCGGCGTCACCGGGGTGACCAGGGCCGGAGGCGGCGCGGACGGCGTCGGCGGCTCCTCGGGGATGACGGGCACGACGACGGGGCGCTCGGGAACACCATGCCCCGGGTACGGCGGAAGCGCGAGCTGCGGCGGCGCGGACGCGGGGACTTCCTCGACCTCCGCGATGGTGTCGACGTCGACGGACGAGGACTCACCGCCGCTCACCAGCGTCACCTCGGAAGACGGAGGCGCGGGCGTCGGAGGCGGAACGGGCGGGAAGGGATTGGGCCCCACCGCCGCCCCGCCGAAGATGGGGGCGCGCGGCGCGGGCGCGGGCTCCACGGCGGGAGCGCTCGATGACAGGGCGTGCGCCGAGGAACCCCCGTTTGTTCCGAAGCCTCGCGGGCCCGGCGACCACACCGAGCCCGGTCCCCAGGTCGTGGGCGCGCTGATGCCCTCCGTGTCCACTCGGCTCCAGTCGAGCAGCAGGCTGCGATGCGCATGCTCCACGGCGCGGTGGGCCGGCGGCGGCTCCACGAGGAAGGACGAGCCTTCCGCCACCACGGGCGGCAGCGTGGGCGCTTCGCCATCCGCATCCGCCGGGTCTTCGTACGCCGGGCCCTGGCGCTTGGGGCGCGCGTGGAAGACGACGACATTGGCGGGCACCGCCGGCGCGGGAGCGAAGTGCTCCTCGGGCGGGGCCGTGACGGGCTCCTCCTCCACTCCCGCGGGCGGCGCGAGCACGCTGTGCGGCATGGCGCGCACGGCGGGCGGCTCCGGCTCTACGTGCGCGACGACGGCGGGCGGCTCCGGCTCCACGGGCGCGGCGACGGGGGCCTGCGGCGCGGGCTCCACGGGGGCGCTCGGCGGCGGGGCCGCGTTGAGCCACTGCTCGATGCCGGGCTTGGTGCTCTGCACCGGCTCCAGCGGCGCGTTGCCCAGCTCACGGATGAGCCCCTCGAAGTACAGCTTGCTGATGATGCCCAGCGCGGCCAGGTCCTCGAAGTCCGAGTCCTCCACCACGCGGCTCAGCGCGCGCTTGCCGTCGAACAGGCGCAACAGCCCGTTCACCTCGTCCGGAATCTCCGAGAGGCGGTCGGCGAGCTGGTGGTAGTCGATCTCGAACACCGTCTCCAGCGGAGGCAGCTGCTCGAGCATGCGCCCCCACTCGTCGAGGCGCCGCATGCCCTCCATCAACAGGCCCTGCGTGGAGATCTCGATGCGCTCGGGCCGGTCCAGCGAGGTGAACTGGACGTCGAACTGGCCCTCGAAGGTGTTGAGCAACCGGTAGAAGGCGTTCTCGCCCTTGAGCCGGCCCAGCTCCGCGTCGATGACGCGACCTTCCTTGAAGTAGACGGTGCCGGTGCGCTCGCCCTGGATGGAGATGACGCCCGTCTTGCGGCCAATCTCGAACGTCTGGACCAGGTCCACCACGCCCATGTCGGCGAGGCTGCCGGCGAAGCCACCCTTCGTCGTCTCCCGCTTTTCGATCCTCTCCTTCTCCGCCTTCTGGAGGATCATCTTCACGCGGGTGACGATCTCTTTGATGTAGATCGGCTTGGTCAGGTAGTCGTCGCCGCCAAGCTCCAGGCCGCGCACCTTGAACTCGACCGACTTCTGACTCGTCAGGAAGACGAACGGGATGAACTTGAAGCGCTCATCCGACTTGAGCGCCTTGCACAGCTCGAAGCCGTCCATCTCCGGCATCTTGGTGTCCGCGAGCACCAGATCCGGCGGGCTGATCTGCACCTTCTCGATGGCGTCCTTGCCGTGGATGGCCGTCGTCACGGAGAAGCCGGCCTTCTTCAGGCTGACCTCCATCACGCGAAGACTCTTCGCGTCCCCATCCACCAGGAGCAGGTGCTGCTTGGCCACGTTACTTGCCTTTCATCACGGAGGACGATTCGCGGAAGTGCCCGGCGCGGGGGAGCATCCTGCCCGCTTTCCAGGCATGTCAATGGGTTGGAGCGGCGGGGAAGCTGGCTGCCCCCCGTTCAACCAGGGGGTGCGAGCAGTCCCCGGAGGGTAGCGCGAGCCCCCGGCAGAGGCTCCCATCCGCCGGGGTACGACCTGGGGCGCCGGAGGCGGCCTCAGCGGAAGAATCCCCCCTTCTTGGGTGGGTTCTTCTTCCGCATGTCGATCAGCCGCAGCTCCTGGTTCGCCTCCAGGTGCTTGGAGTTGGAGCGGACCGCGTCCCGGAAGTGGCGCTCGGCCCGGTCCATGTCGCCCTCCACGCGGGCAATGACGCCCAGCTGGTAGTGGGCACGGTCACAGTTCGGGTCGGTGCGGACCGCATCCGCCATCAACTGCTTGGCCTTGGCCATGTCCGCCTTGCGCGCGGGGTCCATGTAGATGGCCCAGGCGCGCGCGGCCAGGTAGGTCGCCTTGGGGTCCAGCGCGTAGGCGCGCTCGTAGTGGTCCGACGCGGTGGTGAAGTCGCGCTTGCGGAAGTAGACCTCGCCCATCTTGTAGAGGTCGTCGGGGCTGCTCTCCGGTCGGCCCGGCGCGGGACGGGACGACGAGCCTCCGGACTGGGGCGCCTTGGGCATCAACTGCTGGGCCTGGAGCGTCTGGATGTAGGCCTTGCGGCGGGCATCGTCGTAGAGGACCTCGTACGCCTCGCGGATGCCCTCGAAGACGGAGGTGATCTTCTGCGCGAGGTGCGGCAGCGTCGGCGGCAGGCGGTCCGGGTGGAAGACCTTGGCCAGGCTGAGGAAGGCGGCCTTGACCTGATCCCTCGTTGAGTCCTGGGAAACGCCCAGCACGTAGAAGTGGTCGCGGCGGGCCTGGATGTCGGCGAAGCGCTGCTCGATCTGCTGGGCGTGGCGCGCCTCGTCCGGCTTGGGGGGCTCGGAGGGGGCGGCGACCGGAGCGGTGG
>NZ_VIFM01000221.1 GCF_006636215.1 Myxococcus llanfairpwllgwyngyllgogerychwyrndrobwllllantysiliogogogochensis
GTGGGGGCGGTGGGCACCGGGGCTTTGGCGGAACGGGCGGACGTTCCTCTTTCTTGGATGGCTCGCGTGATGTGGGCGGCCTGGGCGGCTCGCGGATGGAGTACTCGATTGTGGAGGCCTTCCTCTTCGGCGGCGGTGGTGGCGCGGGTGAAGGCGACAACGGCGTGGGGAGCGCGGGAGGCGCGGGCGGAGGCGCGGTGTTCCTCCGCGCGGCCAACGTTTCGGGAACGGGCCGCATCTCCGCCACGGGCGTGAACGCGCTGGCGGCCGGTGGCGAGGACGGCGCCGGAGGTGGAGGCGCGGGTGGCTCCATCATCGTGCGGACCTCTGGCGCGTTGAACTGCGGTCAACTCGACGTGCGAGGCGGGAGCGGCGGCAACGTGCTCGCGACGTCCTTCCAGCTCGGGCCAGGAGGAGGTGGCTCGGGTGGCTACGTGCTGCTGAATGGCACGCCGCTATCGTGCGGCGTGGGGTCTTCGGGAGGCGCCGCGGGGGTGACGTCCGCCAGCGCCGGCGCGCATGGCCCCACGCATGGCGCGGGCGTCGGAGGCGGCGGCTCCGTGACGCTGTACACCTATTCGTATGCCACGCCCGCCACGCCGACCATCACCCTGCCGACCCCGAATGCAGTGGATGTGTCCGCGCGGCCGCGCATCGAGGGCGTGGCGGACCCGGGCTTGCGCATCATCATCTCCGTGGATGGCGTTGAGTTGGCCCAGGTGACGTCGAGCACCGATGGAAGCTTCTTCACCGAGGTGGACGAGCCGCTGCCCGCCCTGTCTGGTGGTGCTCACACGGTCTCCGCCATCTCCGAGGGCCTGGGCGCCTACAGCAGGCCCGGTGCTTCGAGCTTCACCGTCGTCGCCGCCCCCGTGATTTCCCAGCCCATCATCGTCGTGCCCGAGGATGGCGAGGTGACGGGCCCCACGCCCTACATCGCGGGCGTGGCGCCCGACGCGCTGACGGTAGGCCTGTACGTGGACAACCGCGACGAGGTCATCGTCCCCACGGACTCCTTGGGCCGCTTCCGCTACCAGATTCCCGACGACGCGCCGCTGACTCCGGGCCCGCACCGCGTCAACGCGCATGGGCACAACAATGACGACACCGGGCCCACGTCTCCCAACACCGTCTTCGAGGTCGTCATGGAGGACGAGGACGCGGGCACGACGGTGCCGGACGCTGGAGATTCGGGAACCGTGGACTCGGGGACGCCCGGCCCCGACGCGGGTTCGGGAGATGGTGGCGCCGTGGTCACTCGTGAGACGCCCGTGCTGGTGGTGCCCGCCGAGGGTGAGCTGGTGGACTCGACGCCCCTGTTCGCAGGTGTCGCGCAGGCCGGTGCCTCCGTGTCACTCGAGGTGGATGGGGTCCTCGTGGTCACCGTCGTCGCGGACTCGACTGGCACGTTCCGTCACGTCGTGCCCGAAGACAGCGCGCTCTCCATGGGGGCGCATGCCGTGTCGGCGTACTCGGTCAACGGCGAGTCGGGAACGCCGGGCCCCCGGTCTCCGAACACGGGCTTCGAGGTGCGTGGACCCACCGCGTTGAATGTGGGCTGCGGCGGCTGCGGCGCATCTCCCGTGGGCGCGGCGGGTGCGTGGGTCCTGCTGGTGGGTGTGGCCACCTTGATGCGCAGGCGTCGGGGCCCGTGACGGAGTCTGCTTCCCAACCACAGTGGCGAGGCGCGCCGTGCCTCGCCACCGGTTGACTCCGCGGGCGACGCGAAAGCCTAGTCGTCGCTCCCGAGCAGTGAGCCCAGGCCGACACCACCCAGCACGCTGCCCTCGTCGCGCGCGCCACCCGGACGCGCGGCGGAGAGGATGCGGCCCGCGAGCCGGCTGAAGGGCAGGGACTGGAGCCACACCTTGCCGGGCCCTCGCAGCGTGGCGAAGAAGAGTCCCTCGCCGCCGAAGAAGGCCGTCTTGATGCCGCTCACCATCTGGATGTCGTAGTCCACGGTGGGCTGGAACGCGACGATGCAGCCGGTGTCCACGCGCAGCAATTCGCCGGGGCCCAGTGTGCGCTCGCGCAGCGTGCCTCCCGCGTGGATGAAGGCGAGGCCATCACCCTGGAGCCGCTGCATGATGAAGCCCTCGCCGCCGAACAGGCCGGTGCCCAGCTTCTTCTGGAAGGCGATGCCCAGCGACACGCCCTTCGCCGCCGCGAGGAAGCTGTCCTTCTGTGCAATCAGCTCTCCGCCCAGCTCGCGCAGGTTCACCGGAATGATTTTGCCGGGATAGGGCGCCGCGAAGGCCACCTTGCGCTTGCCGCCACCCCGGTTGAGGAAGACGGTGGTGAAGAGGGACTCGCCCGTCAGCAGCCGCTTGCCCGCGCCGAGCAGCGAGCCCAGAAAGCCGCTCTTCTTCTCCGAGCCGTCACCGAAGATGGTCTCCATCTCGATGCCGTCCTCCATGTACATGAGGGTGCCGGCCTCGGCCACCGCCGCTTCCTGCGGGTCCAGCTCCACCTCCACGAACTGCAGGTCGTCGCCGTAGATGTGGAAGTCGACCTCGTGCATCTGCGCCATGGAATCGCTCCGTCGTCGTAAAGGGACGGCGCACCATAGCCGCCCCGTTGCATGGCTCAACCCACGAGCACACGGGAACGCGTCCCGGCCGCGCGGGTTTGCCGATGCGTGAAAGACGGAGAGCTCTCGCTGCTACTGCGCCAGCAGGATGGAGAGCGCGGTGACGAGCTCCTCATCCTCGTCCGCGAGCGACGGAGGAATGGTCAGCGAGACGCTCCTGTCCAGCTTGGTGCCGCAGGTGCGCGCGCCCTCGTAGCGGTGGGGGCGGGTGATGAGCAGCTCGTAGCTGCACGCGCCCACCGTGCCGGTGATTTGCTGGGGACTCACCTGGAAGTTGGTGAGCTTGCCGCCGAAGGTCCCCACGGCATCGAGGGTGTCATTCGTGTCCGTCACCTTGACGTTCACGGGACCCTGGCCGTAGGTGCCGCGGATGGTGTCGTTCTCCAGGGTGAGGTTGACGGGGCGGCCGAACGCCTGGCCGCGCACGGCGTCGGCATCGTCGTCGAAGGAGAGCTGGATGTCCGGGCCGGAGAGGTTGTCGTCGGTGACGCCGACCGTGACGGAGCGGTCCTGGGTCTTGAGGTTGAGGGAGGAGGGCGCTGCTGGCGCGGCCAGGGCGGAGCCACAGGCGAGCAGGCCGAAGGCAAGGAGGCGCTGGGTCTTCATGCGAGTCAAGGTAGGTCGTGGGGACACCCCGTGTGCTCAGTCCGCAGGCAGGGCGGGCGTGCTGCCTCCGGCGGGGAGCTCCACGGAATCTCCACGTTCGGGGCGCAGCACCAGCTTGCGCAGCGTCCAGCGGTCCGTCGCGTAGGCCACCTGGGCCTCGAGGACGCCCCGGCCGAGCGGGCCCTGGACGGTGAGGTCGAAGTCCACGAGCCCTTCGTCGGGCGTGGAGCCGTGGGCTCGCAGGGTGAGGAAGCTGCTCGTCAGCGGGGTGCCCAGTCGCCCGGTGGC
Organism: Myxococcus llanfairpwllgwyngyllgogerychwyrndrobwllllantysiliogogogochensis; assembly: GCF_006636215.1. Taxonomy (GTDB): domain Bacteria; phylum Myxococcota; class Myxococcia; order Myxococcales; family Myxococcaceae; genus Myxococcus; species Myxococcus llanfairpwllgwyngyllgogerychwyrndrobwllllantysiliogogogochensis. The sequence goes on from NZ_VIFM01000221.1 coordinate 3,485, forward strand.
GAGCGGGCTGGACTCCGCGGTGCGCAGCGCCAGGCGGTGGACGTCATTGCGGCGCAGCTCCTGCTCGATGCCCTGGAAGAGCGAGCGGGAGACCCAGGCCACACCGCCAGCGAAGCATCCGAGTCCGCCGAGCACGAGCGCGGCCGCCACCATCCAGCTCTGCCAGGGACTGTCGAGGCGGTGCGGGCGCATGAGGATCTCCGGGTCCCCTCACTAACGGGCGGTCGCGCGGGTTGCCGGGCAGGCGACGGAGGCGGCCATTATGCTCCGCCTCCCCACCGGGTGCGATTCACCCTGTTCGGAGGTCCTGGCCGTGGCGGAGCTGTCGGAGAGCGTGGAGCGAGAGTCACGGAGGGAGTCGCGTGCGACGCCCAGGCGGGTGTTGCGCTGGCTGATGTCCCTGGGCGGCATCCTCACGCTGATGGGCGGGCTGCACGCGTACCTCGCGGTGCGGCTGTTCGTGAGCCCCGCGTGGCCGTCACCCTGGGGCGTCCTGGGCGTGGCGTTGATGGTGCTGCTGTTCGTGTCGATACCGGCCGGCGTGCTGGGCGGTCGGGGCGAGCCATCGACAGCCCGGCGCGTGTTGCAGTGGACGTCGTATCTGTGGCTGGGGAGCTTCGGCATCCTGCTCAGCGCGGTGGTGACGGCGGACGTCGTGGGCGCGGTGCTGGGATGGACGGGCGTGGTGACGGATGCGCTGGCGCTGGCACGGTGGAAGGCCGGCATCGTGGGCGCGGTGACGGTGCCGGCGGTGGTGTTCGCGTTCGTCACGGCGCGCGGCAAGGCGACGGTGGAGCGACTGACGGTGCCGGTGAAGGGGCTCCAGCCGGGGCTGGGCGGCCTGCGAGTGGTGCAGATCTCCGACGTCCACGTAGGCCCCACGCTGGATGGACGGTGGCTGCGGCGCGTGGTGGAGCAGGTGAACGCGCTGAACCCAGACATCATCGCCGTGACGGGAGACCTGGTCGATGGTGGGGTGGAGGAGCTGCGCGAGGAGGTGCGCCCGCTGGCGGAGCTGCGCGCGTCGCTCGGCGTGTTCTACGTGACAGGCAATCACGAGTACTACCACGGAGGCCCCGCGTGGGAGGCGGAGGTGGCTCGGTTGGGGCTCACGGTGCTGCGCAACACGCACCGCGTGGTGGAGCGCGATGGGGCACGGCTCGTCGTTGCGGGCGTGACGGACCACGACGCGGGGCACATCGTTCCCTCGCACGAGAGTCGTCCAGGCGCGGCGCTCGCCGGGGCTCCCGAAGGCGTGCCGGTGGTGTTGCTGGCGCATCAGCCGCGCTCGGCGCTGCGAGTGGCTCAGGCCGGTGTGCGCGTGGACCTGCAGTTGTCCGGACACACGCATGGCGGACAGGTGTTCCCGTTCATGTTCTTCATCAAGCTCCAGCAGCCCGTGGTGCGGGGGCTCGCCACCGTCTCCGGCGTGCGCGTGTACACGCACCGGGGCACAGGCTACTGGGGGCCGCCCCTGCGGCTGGGACCCTCTCCCGAAATCGCGGAGCTGACGCTGGTTCTGGCAGCACAGTGACTCATGTAACCTGGAGTCGGCGTCGTCGTGTCATGCTCACATGGATGCGTCCGTCCGCCCGTGTGGAGGTGTTTTCATGACGACCTTGGGCTTCGATGAACTCCTCACCACGGCTCGCGGCGTGGCCGCCGAGTCCGTGCTCGTCGTGACGGGGGCTGGCATCAGCCTGGCCAGTGGCATCCCCACGTTCCGAGGCACGGACCCGGGCGCGGTGTGGGCGAACGAGGTGACGCAGAAGGGGACCCGCGCCTACTTCAAGCTGTTCCCGCACGAGTCCTGGAAGATGTACCTCCAGCGCCTCGAACTGGCCCGGAAGGCGAAGCCGAACGCGGCGCACGCGGCCCTGGTGGACTGGGAGCGCTGGCAGACGGGGCAGGGGGGCGGCTTCACCGTCGTCACCCAGAATGTCGACTCACTGCATGAGCAGGCCGGGAGTCAGGCGTTGGTGAAGGTGCATGGGAGCCTTCAGCTGGCGAGGTGTTCCGCCCGTGGCTGCGAGCTGGGGCCGCCCACCGGCACCATTCCGTTGGAGACGCTCGACTTCAGTGCGTTCCACGCGAGCCCGAGCGCCGAGACGGTGCCGCGCTGCCCGAGCTGCCGCAGTCGCGTGCGACCTCACATCCTGTGGTTCGACGAGTACTACTCGGAGCACCTCGGGTACGAAATCGAGCGCGTGTACGACCTGGCGCGACAGGGCCGGCTGGTCGTCTTCATCGGGACGTCGTTCTCGGTGGGCGTGACGGAGAGCATCCGCGCCTTCGCGCTGAAGCGCCGCACGCCGATGTTCAGCATCGACCCCTCGGGCGTGGCCCCGCCCCAGGGAATCCAGGCGGTGACGGGGCGGGCCGAGGAGCTGCTCCCCGAGCTCGTCCGTTCCCTGCGGGGTTGAGTTCACGGCACGGGCCCCGCGCTGCTTGCGGCGGGGATACGCTGCTGTATCTCAACCCGTGGCGTGCCGAGCGTCCTGTCAGGTGGGCGTGAAAGCCGGCGTCGGCTGGCGGCTTCATTCCACACACCGTGACGAGGGGACGTACCGATGACGACCTTCGCAGTGGATTCCGTCGAAGAGGCTGTGACGCCCCTGGAGACCGTACCCCTGGGGAGCCTGGTGGGTGAGGCGCTGTGGCTGGCGCCAGCCGCGGACACCCGGGTGGTGGACCCCGAGGGAGTGCACCCGCTGCTCGCCGCTGTCCACATCGCCTTCGCCGAGCATCGCCCCCTGGTGTTGTCCCCGGACGTGGTGTGGCTCACCCTGGCCCAGGGGTTCGCCCACCACATCCGCCTGCACTCCGAGACGCTGCGAGGCCGGCTCGTCCGACACTCGGGCCGACGGACGCTGACGGTGGGAGTCTCCGTCGCGCCCCGGACCGAGGAGGAGTTCGGCGCCACCCTCACGTCCTTCCGTGAGCTGCTCCGCGAGGAGCTGGGGCCGGGACTCCCCCGGCTCCTGTCGTGTGACTTCTCCACCAGCACCGACGTGGAGCGCATGGCGGGGGACGTGGTGTTGATGGACGCGATGTCCCCGTACTTCGACTTCGCCATCACCGTCATGTGTGGAATCCCTCGCATCACCCTGCTTGGAACTCCGGAGGACTGGCGGGCCATCCGCCGCCGCATCGACGTCCTCGCCGAGTTCGACCTGGGCTGGTGGACCTCGTCGCTCATCCCGATTGTCGATGAGTTCGTGCGCACCTCGGAAGGCCACCCGGACCGCGAGCTCTGGTCGGAGCTGTACAAGCCTCGTCGGGCGTATGGCTGGGACCGCGCGTCGGGCTGGGTGACGCGACTGTTCCCGTATGTGGGGAACGCCGGGCGCTTCAACCGACGCAACCCCATTCTCGAGCAGTCCCACGCGGACATGATGAAGTCGGTCGAGAACGGGGATGAGAATGATTGGCATTGGGGGCCCGGCCTCGCGCTGCATGAGGCGCCCGCCGGGCTGTCCTGCGTTCCGCTCCAGCTCTCGGCCGTCACGTCGGACTGGAGCGAGACGTGGTCCCTGGAGGCGGGTGTGCTCGCGGTGGCGGTGGACTCGGAGGGCGCGCTGGTGCCTCGCGCGGGGGTGCTGGTGCGGAGGTCCCACGCCTCCATGTCCCAGGTCATCGAGCGCATCGTCGCCGAGCACTCCGTGACTCGCGCCACCGAGGCCTCCACCTTCCACGGCGTCGCCGAGTTGAACGCGCTCTATGACCACCTCGCCCGCGCCACGCTCTTCCCGGACACGATGCCCTGGCGCCTGCGCTCCACGGCCGAGCACACCGAGGTCCACATCCCGGTTGACGGAAACGGAGACTTCGTCGTGCCGGTGCGGTGCCTCGTCGACCTGCCGGATGGGACGGTGCTCGCGCTGCGCTACTGCAGCGGCCGTCGTCCGCACTGCTACGTGCGCCTGCGCTCGGACGCGCTGGAGCCCCTGACGGTGCCTCCCGGAAAGCGGCCCGAGGACGAGGTGATGCTGGAGCTGGAGCGGGTGACGCCGCCGCTTCGCTCCCGCCAGACGGCGACGGACATCCCCGTCGTCGGTCCCTCCCTCACCGAATTGCTCTCCCATGCGCTGGAGCACGGAGGCTCCACGGAGCTGCCCGTGCTGAGGACGCTCGTCGAGGAGCTGGAGCCCTGGGAGAACCCGCCTCCGCGCGCGCCCATGCCGCAGCGCAGGAAGTGATGTCTGGGTTGGTCATGACTCACTGAACATAAATCCATGGCCCCCAGGTCTGTGCCGTGGGGCCGTGGGTATGTCATTGAGTCCCAGAGAGCGGACTACTCGGATAATTGAAGTGTAGTTTGATATTTCCGCTATTCCTGGCTATCGTTCAATGCGTGCCCCCCGCCACCACCGTCCAGCCGCGTTTGCTCCAGTCCGTCCCCGTGCCTCGTTTGAGGGAGGTGGGTGGTGTCGAGGTCTACGAGACGCGCCGCGCCATGCGGGCCTCGGGTGCGCCCTCGGTGATGGTGGTGTCCGAGTCCCCGTTGCTGCGGCTGGCCATGGGGCGGGAGCTGGCGCCGGTGGTGGGGTTGATCCACGCGACGGGCATCGCGTCGGCGATTCGGCGGCTGGAGATGGGCGTGGTGCCGGCGGCGGTGGTGGTGGTGCTGGACTCGGCGGAGCGCGGTGCCGCGCACGACTTCCTCGCGCGGCTGGTGGAGATGGACTTCGCGGGCCCGCGCATCCTGGTGTCCTCGCGCTTCTGCCCGGAGCTCGCGGAGGCGTTCGGTGGCTCCTGCCTGACGCACTTCGCGCTCGCGCGTCCGTGGCGTCCAGGGGCGATGCGTTCGATGGTGGAGTCGGCGCTGGGGTTGAGCGCGCCGCTTCGAGTCGCCGCGGGACGCTGAGGTTCATCCCATGAGCGTGGGCTTCTCGCTGGCCTCGCGGCTGGTGGACGCGGGCCGTGGTCTGCTCACGGGGGTGGTGAGCGCCCTGAGGGGTGTCGCGCGGGGGCTGCGCGTGGTGCTCACGGGCGTTTTCGGTGGACTGGTCCTGTATGCCCGAGGGCGTCCGCGTGAAGGGCGCTTCCAGTTGCGCCGTGGGCTGTGGCGCGTGGCGCAGCTTCCGGTGGACCTGTTCCTGATGCTGGCCGGGCGTGTGGTGAGCGCGGTGCAGGTGTTGCTGTGGATGGAGCCCGTGGGGCGCCGGCTGTCGGGGTTCGAGGTGGAGCTGCTGCGCCCCATCTTCGGCGCGAGCCTGGACTACGCGGCGGTGCGGGTGAAGGAGGGGCCCATCGGAATCCTGGGTGTGTCGGGGCGCGCGTTCGTCCATGGCGACACCGTCTTCGTCCCGCCGAGGAGTGGCCCCACCGACCTGGGGCTGTTGGTGCATGAGCTGGTGCATGTGTGGCAGCACCAGCATGGAGGCACCGCGTACCTCAGCTCGGCGATTGCCGCGCAGCTCTCGGGAGATGGCTATGACTGGCGCAAGGGGGTGGAGAAGAGCTTGCGCTGGGAGGAACTCAATCCGGAGCAGCAGGCGCAGTTCATCGAGGAGGCAACGGTCGCGGGACTGATTCATCCTGACCACCGTGCGCTGTCTCCCCGCGCGCGACTGAAGGGCTGGACGGAGAATGCGCTGCCGTTGCTGGAGGATGCACTCGCCAGCGTGCGCTCGGGACGCGGCGCGCCCTGAGTCGCGGCTCAGGCGTGTGAGGCCTCGGCGATGCAGAGGGCGGCTTCCCTCGCATCGCAGCCGTTGAGGCCAGCGCCCCAGGCGGCGTTGGCTTCGAGGAGCACCCAGCCGCGGCCCTCGATGCAAGCCGCGTCCAGCACGCAGGTGCGAGGGAGCTTCGCTTCCCTGGCCACGGTGGTCAGGAATGCGCGCGCCTCCGCGAGGTCTCCTTCACCTTCGTACAGCGCACAGGTGCGGAGCTGGCCGTCGAGTGCCCAGGCCCTGGCCTCCGCGCGCACGGTGACGACCTCCGAGGACAGCACGGGCGTCTCGGGCGGGAGGCCCTTGCATTCACTCCGCAGGGACTCCGGGTCATTCCACACGCTCGCGCGGAACACCTTGGGCACCTGCGGCTTGATGAAGCGTGGGAAGGGCTCCGTGAGGACCTGCTCCAGCGTGGAGCCGCGCACCTCGCGGCCCAGCCAGTCGGAGTCCACGCGCAGCAACAAGTCATCGGGCGGTGAGACGAGGGTGAGGCCCAGCTTCTGCGCCAGGACGAGACAGAAGGTGTCGTTTCCATAGAGGCGGGTCCGCGCGGGCGTGACGTCGGGCGGGCTCCAGAAGCGGTCCAGTCGCAGCACCGTGCCTCCCCCTGCCTCCCAGGCGCGAGCGACCGCGTCGCGCTCCGGGTCGGCCTTGGCCGGAATCAACAGACTGAGCCCCTGGAACATGCGCGTGACGCTACCTCATCCCGCGCGGACCCAAAGGCGGGCGCGCGAGGCGCTACAGCTTCGGCGGCGACATCGGGTCGTGCTCGGAGAGCATCTTCGCCACCCGGGCCTCATCCAGCCGCGTGCCGAGCTGCTCCATCTCGTGCTGGTCTCGCACCGTCTTGGACAGGCTGAAGGTGGAGCCCACGCTGAACAGCAGGCCCATGCCCAGGAAGGACTTCACCCAGGGGTCCAGCGGCAGGTTCCAGATGCCGACGGCCGTGACACCCACGGAGAGGGCAAAGGACAGCCAGGTCTGGATGACCCAGGCGGAGCTGTGCGCGACGACGACCTTCGGGGTGGAGCGGGACATGATGGTCTCCTCAAAAACGAGCCGTACTCTCGCTGACGTGGAGAAACCATGCCGCTTCCGCTCGTAAAGCGCATGGAACTAATCAATGCGAGATTGATAACCTGGAGTGCATGATTCAGCTCCAGCGCCTCGAGGGCTTCTACCGCGTGGCCCGTGCAGAAGGCTACGCGCGAGCGGTGAGCTCCTTCCCGTATCCCATCACCCAGCCCGGCATCCACCAACAGGTCAAACGCCTGGAGGCCGAGGTCGGCGTCGCCCTCTTCGAGCGCGTGGGCAAGGACCGCGTCGTCCTCACCCCCGAGGGCCGCGCGCTGTACTCGCACGTCGCGCCGTTCCTGGAGGGACTGGACTCGGTGGTGCAGTCGCTGCGCAAGGGCGAGGTGGGCGGCACGCTGCGCATCCACGCCTCCGGACACGTCCTTCGCCACCTGCTGCCCGCCTGGCTGCGGCGACTCCAGACGAAGCGCCCGGACATCGAGGTCGTCCTCTTCGAGTCCAAGGTCCCCGCCGTGGACATCCTGCGCTCCGGCGACACGGACCTGGTGGTCGACCACCTGCCCGAAGTTCCCGACGAGGCGGAGGCGCGCGAGGTGGGCCGGACGTACCCCTTCCTGGTGCTGCCCTCGCATCATCCCCAGGCGAAGAGTCGCCGCGTGCGGTTGGAGTCGCTCCGGGATGACGCCTTCATCGCGTACAGCACCGACCGACACCTGCGAGAACTCCAACTCGGGGAGCTGGCACGAGCGGGCGTGAGACCGAAGCGGCTGCACGCGGCGGACTCGTCGGAGACCATCCTCGGCTTCGTCGCGGCGGGGCTGGGCTACTCGCTGCTCGCGTCCCTGCTACCCGGTGGCCCTCGCGAGGCCGGTGTGGTCTCCCGGCCCCTGCCCGGTGTGCCCTCGGGGAGCATTCACGCCGCCTGGCGGAAGTCCGCGGCGAAGAGCCCGCTCATCCAGGCCGCGCTCGCGCTCGCGCCGAAGCCGTGAGCCGGACGTGAAACGGGGCCCCGCTTCCGCTCGAATGGCGGAGGCGAGGCCCCGGGGGCACTGCTCGTGGCCTGTGTCGCGCCGGCTCAGCCCTGGTACTGGTGAACCGACATGATGGGGTAGCTCATGCTGCTGAAGCTGATGCGCTGCGAGCCATCCGAGTTCACGTTGTTGGAGCCGATGAACTGGGGCTTGCCGTCCTTCCACCCCGCGAACATCACCACGTGCTGGCCGTCGCCCACCTTCATGGACACCACGTCGCCGGGCTTCGCGTCCTGGATGGACACGCGCTTGAAGTTCGGGTCCGCGTCCAGCTTGCGCTGCAGGCCCATCACGCTGTTGTCGTGCTGGCCGTTGGAAATCTGGCCCGCCTGCTCCAGACACGCGGAGACGAAGTTGGCGCAGTTGACGTTGTTGGGGACCCAGTCCTCCATGTCCGCGCCCACGCCGCTGCCTTCCATCTTCAACGAGCCCGCGTTCTTGTTCAGGTGCGAGCGCGCGATGTCGAACGGGCTGCCCTTCGGGCCCTTCACGCCGTCACCCGAGTTCGTCGGGCCGGAGGGACCGTCCACGCCGCCCGTGAGGTTCGGACCCGTGCGGCCCGAGGGCCCGTCGAAGCCGTCCGTTGCGCCAGGGAGCTTGAGCGTGTCACCCGCGTAGATGAGGTCCACGTTCTTGATTTGAGGATTCGCCTTCTGCAGGGCGTCGACGCTGGTGCCGTAGCGCTTGGCGAGCGCGGACAGGGTGTCGCCGGACTGGATGCGGTAGCTCATGGAACGAGGGCTCCGTGGACGTGGGCTCGCGGCTGGGCGAGGAGTTTCATGTACGACTTGCACCTATTCTCGGAGGTTGAGACCCCGAGTTGCTTGGCGGCGCGTATTTCCCCCGGGCTTTCGGTGAGATCAACAAGTCTCGCGCACTTGCACGAGGGCCGAGTCACCGGGAGTCGGAGTCCTTCTCTCGGGGAGTAGGACTTTTCGCGCTGCCTCCTACCGGACGGACCGCCCTGGGTCGCGCCAAGGTTCTTGAACCGGGTGGGTGGGTCCGCGCATGGTGCCGGCGTGAGCACCTCCATCCCCCACCCTGACTTCGCGGTCGAGCGGTTCTCCCGGTGTCCGGACGCGCGCTTCCAGCCGGCGCCCGCGGACGGTGTGTTGCCGGAGGGCTTCTTCACCACCACGAACCTGCCCACCTACGTGCGCCTTGGCGGTGAGTGGCGCATGCCGCGCGAGCCGCGCATGGACGGCGCGCTCGTTCAGGACGAGCAGGGCGTGCTGTGGATTCGCGAGGGCCGCCGCGTCCGTGCCGGAGAGCGCGTGGTGGTGGGGCACGCGGAGGACGGCTCCGAGGGCGTCTATGTGAATACGGCGTACCTGGGCGGCGGCGGCGAGGGCGAGTTCAAGTTCATGACGAGCGAGGTGTCTCGCGAGAAGCCCATCGACTACGCGCAGATGGCGCGGCTGTTGGTGGAGGAGCGCGAGCGCGGTGGCTATCCGGTGTGGGTGACGGGGCCGGCGCTGGTGCACTCGCGGGCGCGCGCGGACATGACGTGGTTCATCGACAACGGCTTCGTGGGCGCGCTGCTCGCGGGCAACGCCGTGGCGGTGCATGACATCGAGGCGTCCATCTTCGGCACCACCCTGGGCATGAGCGGCACCGGCGAGGCCACGTCTGGAGGCCACGGTCTGCACATGCGCGCCATCAACAAGGTGCGCGCGGCGGGCTCCATCGCGAAGGCGGTGGAGGCGGGCGTGATTACCAACGGCATCATGCACGCGTGTGTCACGCACCAGGTGCCCTTCGTCCTGACGGGCTCCATCCGTGATGACGGCCCGCTGCCGGACGTGGTGACGGACAACGTGGCGGGGCAGGACGCCATGCGCCGTCACGCGGTGAAGGCCACCATGGCGGTGATGGTCGCCACCGCGCTGCATGCCATCGCCACCGGCAACATGTTGCCCGCGTTCGTCACGGAAAAGGACGGCTCGCTGCGGGAGCTGGCCACCATCTGCGTGGACTCGTCCGAATTCGTGGTCAGCAAGCTGAAGGACCGGGGCACGCACCAGGCCTTCGGCGTGGTGACCAACGCCCAGGACTTCATGCACATCCTGCGGCTGTACGTGGAGCGCGAGCTGTCCGCCCGGGCCCAGGCCCCGAAGGGCACCTGAGCCGCGAGCCTGTCACCCGCTCACTGGCAGAGCGCGGCCTCGATGGAAATACAGCGCTGGCCCACGCAGCGGCTTCCGGTGTCACATGTGGAGGACAGCCGTCCGCAGGGCTCTCCCTCACGAGCGATGGGCAGGCAGAGCAGGCCCGACTCAGTCACGGCGCAGGCGTGGCCTTGGGGGCAGATCAGGTTCTCGTAGTCACAAGCCTCTCCTGGTGCCACGGCCTTCACGCAGACGCCCAAGCGGCCCACCTCGAGGCGCGCGTCCTTGCACAACAGTCCCTCCGCGCACTCGCTGTCCAGGCGGCACTCCTGACGCTCCTCGCGGCGTGGCCGGCACAGCCCCAGGTCGTCGGGGTTCGCGTCGCAGAAGAGCTCTCGCTGGCACACGTCGACGTGGAGCCCGGTGGTCCCGTCACGGGTCGGCGCGGTGCAGGCCGAGCCTTCCTTCGCGTGGCGGACGCATTTGTTGTCGCTGCACACCAGGGAGGGGCCGCACGGGTAGTAGCCCTGGTTCTCGCAGATGTCTCCCTCCGAGCCCACCCGCTTGCACGTCTTGTAGCCATTCCGGTCGCACCAGAGGCCCTCCGCGCATGGCAGGGAAGAGGCGCCTCCCGCCTCTTGGACGACACACGAGGCGCCTTCCTCCAAGGGGCGCAGACAGGTCCAGGGCAGGCCTACGAGCACGAGCCCTGGTTCGCACGGGGTTCGCTGGGGAATCACGGAACCCTCCGTGCCTCGTGCCTGGCACACACCCGCGCAGGCGTTCTCCGACACGTGGCCGCAGTAGCCCTGTTCGCCACATTCGAGATTGCTCTGACAGCTCTCGGATGAAGCCGAAGCCACGAGCACCCGGCAGGTCGCGTCGTACTCGATGCCGAACCGCCACGAGTCATCGGACAGCGCGGGCGTGTCACAGCTTCCTCCCCGGATGGAGTCCAGACAGCGCCGGGCCGCGCCTTCGTCGAAGCGGAGCTGGCCGTTGCGCAGCGACTCGTCGTAGCGCGTCCCCAGCCCCAGGTAGGCGTCGCGTCCCCAGCGGCGCATGTCCTCTTCACACGCGCTCGCGTGGGCGTACTCGCCGCAGCGCTCGGCCCGCGCACAGAGCGCCTGGACGACCTCGCCGCCGAAGCCCTCCCTCGTCACCGCGTCCTCGCCACCGCAGGCCCAGAGCCCCGCCAGCATCATCACCAGTGCCGCTTGTCGTCCATGCATCGCGCGTCTGCCCATCCGTGGCCCGAAAAGGGCTCTGTCCCGGCGTGCCCTCCATGGGCATACGGACCCGACCTTCGCCACGGGCCGATGATGTCTCGCTTTCGGTGCGAGGCGCGAGGGCTACCGCGTCGCGAGCCGCCCCTCGGTGTCGATGAGGAACACCCCGCCCTCCGTCGCGACGCGCACGCCCCGACGCTCCTCCTCGATGTGCAGCACCGGTCCGGCGACGGTCCACACCCGGTGGGTGCCGAGCTCCATCACGCGCCCATCCTCCGTCCCCGCATGGCGCGAGGTCAGCACCGTGTAGGTCGCATCCGAGGGCAGGGTCCGTGCGAGTGCGTCCAGTCGCTCGACGTACTCGGCCTCGCTCGCGTCCTCGGCGTCGGGCAGCGCGTGCCAGCGCACGTCGAGCACGGGCTCCACCCGGAAGGACGCATCCAGCGAGACGATGCCCGCGTCGGTGGCCGCGAAGAGCCGGTCGCCCGCGACTTCCAGCGCGAGGCAGAAGGGGCTCGGCAGCCCGTCCTCCGTGGAGACGACGCGCACGGGCTTGCCGGAAGAATCAAGCACCTCCAGGCCGTCCTCCGTGCAGGCGACGACGTGGCCGGCGAAGCGCGCCAGCTCCAGCGGTCCTCCCGTCTCGGGAGCGGGAGAACCCAGGGCGACGGCGGCGGCGACGGTGAGGGCGGAGAGCATGACTCCCACCCTCAATGCGAACCCCGGGCCACCACGACTTCCCCAGGAGGAACGGACGGATGGCGCCGGAGGTGTCCTCCCCCGGCCACAGGTGCGGCCGGGGGACAGCAGGCTTCAGTGCGCCTGACTCAGTACGACTCCTCGGGGACGTCCATCAGGTCCAGCGTGCCGGCCTCCACCATGCGGGCGGCGTGCGCGAGGCCCGGGAGCACTTCCGCGCAGTACCAGCGCGCGCTGGCGAGCTTGCCCACGTAGAAGGCCCTGTCACCGGGGTTGCTCTTCATCCGCTCCAGCGCCACGCCCGCGTGACGCACCAGCAGCCAGCCGATGACGAGCTCCGCCACGCTCGCCAGCACGCGGTTGCCCTGCAGGCCCACGTGGTAGACGGACTCGCCCAGCTTGCCCATCAGCGTGCCGAGCATCGTCTCCAAATCACCGAGCGCCTTGCCCAGCGTGGCGCGCTCCGTCTGCAGCTCGCCGCCGCCCAGGTCGCCCTCGGCCGTCTCGCGCACCTGCGACAAGAGGCCCTGCAGCGTCGCCCCTCCGTCCTTCGCCACCTTGCGCATGAGCAAGTCGAGCGCCTGGATGTGCGTGGTGCCCTCATAGAGCGTGTCGATCTTCTGGTCCCGCAGGTACTGCTCCACCGGGTAGTCCTGCAGGTAGCCAGAGCCACCGTGGACCTGCAGCGCCACCGCGAGCAGCTCGAACGCCTTCTCCGAGCAGTAGCCCTTCACCAGCGGCAGCAGCATGTCGTTGAGCGTGTCCAGCTCTCCGGCCTCGGTGGCGCGGTGGCCGCCCTTCATCTCCACGCCGTCCTGCACGGACGCGGTGTAGAGACACAGCGCGCGCATGCCCTCGGCGTGCGCCTTCTGCGCCATCAGCATGCGGCGCACGTCCGGGTGCTGGAAGATGGGCACGCGCGGCGCCAGCTTGTTGCGCGCCTGGAGCAGGTCCGCGCCCTGGAGCCGGTCCTTCGAGAACGCCAGCGCGCGCTGGTAGCCCGCGGACAGCGTGGCCATGGACTTCACACCCACCGCCATGCGCGCCTGCTCGATGATGTAGAACATCTGCCGGATGCCGTCGTGGACCTCGCCCAGCAGGAGGCCGCGCGAGGGCTGGCCGTCGCCGAACGTCAGCTCGCACGTGACGGAGCCCTTCAGCCCCATCTTCTTCTCCAGCTTGGTGCACACCACGCCGTTGCGCTCACCCTGGCTGCCGTCCTCGTTCACCCAGAACTTGGGCACGACGAAGAGCGACAGGCCCTTGGTGCCCGGAGGCGCGCCTTCCGGCCGCGCCAGCACCATGTGGATGATGTTCTCGGACATGTCCGAGTCGCCGTTGGTGATGAAGCGCTTCACACCCTCGATTTCCCACACGTCGCCGCCCACGGGACGCGCCTTGGTGCGCGCGGCGCCCACGTCGCTGCCGGCGTCCGGCTCGGTGAGCACCATGGTGCCGCCCCATCGCTTCTCCAGCATGTGCGGCAGGAAGCGCTTCTTCTGCGCGTCCGTTCCCAGCCGGTCGATGATGCGCGCGAGCAGGTTGCCCAGCGTGTAGAAGGCCAGCGAGGCGTTGGCGCCCACCATCAGCTCGAACGCGGCCCAGCCCAGCGATGGCGGTGCGCCCATGCCGCCCAGGTGCGGCGGCTGCTCAAGCAAGTGCATCCCCGCGTCGAAGAACGCCCCCATGGACTTCTTCAGTCCGGGAGGCAGCGTCACCTCGCCGTTCTCCAGCTTGGGCGGCGTGTGCTCGGCCTCGTCGAAGGAGGGCGCCAGCTCGTTCGCGCAAAGCACGGCGAACGCCTGCAACATCTGCCGGGCGGCCGTCTCGTCCAGGTCGCCAAAGGGCGCACGCCCCAGGGAAGTACGGCCGATGTCGAGGAACTCGAAGAGATTGAACTCGATATCGCGCAGGTTGGGGACGTAGTGGTTCGCGGACGACGACATCTCGGACTCCTCACGGGAACGAAAGCCCCGAGGGTAGCCGAGATTGATTTTCGAGTCAGCCCAGGTTGCCGGGCGCCACGGACGGTGAATGACGCGCGGTGCCGTGAACGCACGAAGGGCCCCCGGGGAACCGGCCCCAGAGGCCCTTCGCTCAGCGGTGTGTCACGTGTGACGGGGATTCAGCCCTTGAGCTGGAGCGAGGGCACCGCGCCCTCGCCGAGCACCAGGTGGACCTGGCCGACCTTGGCCGCGAGGTCCTTGTAGGCCTCCAGCTCCTTGAGGCGCACGAGCAGCGGGTTCTCCGCGAGCACCTTCGCCGTCTGGGCCATGGAGCGCGTGGCGGCCGTCTCCTCGCGGCGGGTGATGACGTTCGCCTCGGCCTCCTTCTGGGCCTGGATGACACGGTTGAGCAGCTCCTTCATCTCACCCGGCAGCACGACGTCCTTGATGCCGAAGCGCAGCAGCTCCAGGCCCACCGACTCCGCGCGCTCCTTCACCTGCGCGAAGAGGTCCTCGGCCACGGCCTCACGCGAGGCGAGCAGCTCGTCCAGCGTGCGCGTGGCGACGGACTCGCGGGCCGCCAGCTGCATGGCGAGGTAGAGGATGTCATCCGGCGCGCGGGCGACGACGGCGAGCCGGCGGGCATCCGCCACGCGGAAGGCGGTGGAGAGGTTGAGCCGCAGCGTGACGCGGTCCTTGGTCATGACTTCCTGGCCGGTGACGTGGAGCAGGCGCTCGCGCAGGTCGATGACGGCGAGCTGGACCTTGCGGGCGACCGTCCATGCGGCGTGCCGGCCGGCGGGCAGCACCGCGTCCAGGGTGCCGTCCACGTAGCGCAGCACGACGCTGCCCTCGGTGGCCGTGGCCTCCACGTAGTCGCTGGCGGGGACCTTGGCGCGCACGTCGTCCTGCAGTGGCGCGGTGGCCACGCCGGACGTGTCCAGGCGCTCGATGCTCACGGCTGAAGAAGCTGGGACGGAGTCGCGGCCGGGGAGGCGCTCCACCGTCCACACCTGGTGCTGGCCACGGCCGAGCCACATCGTGGGGCGGCCGCGGTGGTAGAGCATGGCGCGCTCGGTGGGGCCCAGCTCGAGGACCTGGAGGTCCGACGGGGGCACGAGCGCGAGCAGCTCCGTGTCCAGGTTCGTCAGCGGCATGCCCGTGGCGACGCGGACGATGCGCACGTTGCGGAAGGGGTAGGTGAGCCGGTAGCGGCCCGGCGCGAGGTAGCGCGTGGGCACCTCGTCGACGAGGACGAACGCCCGCTCGTGCTGCACGACATCGACACGCTGGAAGAAGCTCATCGCGCACCTCCTTTCCCCCGTGGGGGACTTGATGAAACCCGGGAGGCGAGGTGGCGCGAGGAAGCGCGCGTCCCGGGGGACTGCTGAAAAGTGGAAGCCCCACCCTTCGCGGGTGGAGAGCGCTGACTGCGTGCCCGGCCTCGTCACCGCATCCCGCGCTCGCGGGCCGGGCGCGGACGACGACAGGACTTCCGTTGACGGCTCGGAAGGGGACTGTCGCCCTGGCGGACGGCGAGGCTTCGCGGTGGGGGAGGGTGGACGG
>NZ_VIFM01000222.1 GCF_006636215.1 Myxococcus llanfairpwllgwyngyllgogerychwyrndrobwllllantysiliogogogochensis
GTCCTGAGGACGTTCAGAGGCGGGGGCAGGGGTGCTCGGAACCGGGGCCGCGGAAGGCGCACCCCCGTTCACCTGCGCCTGGACGGAGCCAGGCACGAGCGACCACAGGACGACCGCTAGCAGCGGGAGCAGTGACTTGCGGGACAGAACGGGGTGCCTCAAGGGGAGACCGGCCAGAGAAAGGCGGGGCAATGTACGGGAAGGGGCGCGACGCCCTCAATCCAAAAGCGCGGAGCCATCAAGCCTCCGACACCTGCCCGCCAGCCAGCCGCAGGCGGCGGGGCATGGAACGGGCGAGCGTCTCATTGTGGGTGACGACCACGGCGGTGATGCCCAACTCCCGATTGACGTCTCTCAGGAGCTGGTGGATGCCCTCGCCCGTCGCCGGGTCCAGGTTTCCGGTCGGCTCGTCGGCGAGCAGGACCGCGGGTTTGAGAACCAGGGCGCGGGCCAGGGCCACCCGCTGGGCTTCACCACCGGACAGTTCCCCTGGCCTGTGGTCCACCCGCTGACCCAATCCCACCCGCTCCAGGAGCTCCCGGGCATAACCGTAGGCCCCGGAGCGCTCCCGGCGCTGGATGAGGGCCGGCATGGCCACGTTCTCCAGGGCGGTGAACTCCGGCAGCAGGTAGTGACTCTGGAAGACGAAGCCCATGGTGCGGTTGCGGAACTCGGCGATCTCCGCGTCGTTCATGTCGAACACGGAGCGGCCATCGAAGAAGACCTCGCCGGCGGCGGGGGCGTCCAGGGTGCCCAGCACGTGAAGGAAGGTGCTCTTCCCCGCGCCGGAGGCTCCCACCAGGGAGACGAGCTCCCCCTTGCCGATATCGAGCGACACCGCACGCAGCACGTCAATGCGCTTGCCGTGCAGGAAGTAGCTCTTGAAGACGTTGCGGATGGACAACAGCGTCATGGCTACTCCGCCTTGAGCCCTTCCACCGGTTCCACGCTGCTCGCCTTGAGGGCCGGGTAGATGGACGCCAGGTAGGTGACGAGCACCGCGATGACGACAGCCAGCGCGGTCTGCAAAGGTTCGATGCGCACCGGCAGCGCGGGAATGTAATAGACCTCCGGGTCCAGCTTGATGCCGACCTTCTCGATGAAGAGGCACCAGGCCAGGCCGGAGAACAGGCCCAGCAGGCCTCCGGCGACGCCAATCTGGAGCCCTTCCGCGAGGAAGATCTTCACGATGCCGCCATCGGGGACACCGAGCGCCTTGAGGACGGAGATCTCCTTGCGCTTCTCCAGCACCAGCATGATGACCGTGGCGACGATGAGGCCCGCGGCGACGATGATGATGATGGAGAGGATGATGCCCATCACCAGCTTCTCCAGGCGCAGCGCGGAGAAGAGGTTCTTGTTCATCTCGCCCCAGTCGCGGGCGCGGTAGGGGTACCCACCGAGCAGCTTCACCACCTGGCCGGAGATGCGCCGGGCATCGTCGATGTCGAGCACCTTCAGCTCGATGCCGGACGCGCCCTGGATGTTGAAGAAGTCCTGCGCTTCCTTGAGCAGGATGTAGACGAACTTGGAGTCGTACTCGTACATCCCCGAGTAGAAGACGGCCGCCACGCGGAAGGCCCGGTTCTTGGGGATGGGCCCCGTGGGTCCCAGCTCCGTGCCCAGGGGCGACACCACGTTCACCCGGTCGCCCACCACCACGCGCAGGGACGCGGCCAGCTCGCGGCCGATGACGATGCCGGGCAGCACGGGCGGCTTCGTCGGCTTGCCGGAACGGCGGATGATGTCGTCTCCGCCCTCCTCCCCTGCCCCACTCCCCTCGGGCGTCTCCGACTCTTCCTCGTCCAGTCCGCGCGAGAGGATCTTCTCCGGCGTGTAGAGGATGTCGAGCGAGCCGTTGCCGAGGATGTTGCGGGGCAGGTCCGTGACCTCGCCCACGGTGGCCGGGTCGATGCCCTTGATGATGACGCCGTCGACGTTGCCCTCGGAGGCGATCATCACCTGGTTGATGATGAACGGCGTCTGCCCAGCGATGCCGGGCACCTTGCGGATGGACTCCATCACCTTGGAGTACTCAGGAAGGTCGCCCGCATACCGCGTCACCACCGCGTGCGCGTTGGTGCCCAGAATCTTCTTCTGGAGGTCCGCCTCGAAGCCGCTCATCACCGACAGGACGATGATGAGGGCCATGACGCCCACGCCCACGCCGCCCACCGACAGCGCGGTCATCATCATGGTGGGCGACTGCTCGCGCAGCTTCAGCGAGTGCAGCGCCTCCGATGCGGCCAACGGGTCCGACAGGCCCAGCGCGCGGATGCGGGTGCGCTCCACCGCGGCCTCGGCGGCGCGGATGATGAAGTACACGAGCAAGGGCGGGATGATGCCGAACATCAGCACCGCCAGCGTCCCCAGCAGCAGCGACGGGCGGAAGACGGCCACGTGGCGGCGGGCGACGAACAGCTCGAAGCCCAGCTTCAGGTCCACGCGCCCGCTGCCGGCGGCGACGAAGCCCGTGTTGATGCCCAGCACCAACGCCAGCACCAGGCCGGTGAAGGTCAGCCAGTACGCCAGCTCGGGGCGGCCGAGCAGGCTCGCCACGTACGTCACCTCGCGCAGCCGGTAGCCCAGCTGGAGCTGGAGCCACGGAATCCGCTCCATCAAGGTGAGCAGGAGGGGGACGGGCAGCCCCAGGTAGAGGACGCCAATGGTGGCTTCCGGCAGCGACAGCCGCTGCGCGCGAGACGCGCCCACGAAGCCGGAGATGAAGGCCACCGCGGCGGCAATCACCAGGGAGATGGCGAACGCGCCGGTGGGAGGCAGCGACAGCCCTCCGCCCGAGTCCTTCGCCGCGCTCAGGTCCGAGGAAGGAACTCCACTGGACAGCACCGTCTGGAGGAGGACGAGGACGAGCTCCGCGAGCAGGATGCCGCCGCCGTAGGCCCCCAGCGTGCTCCAGTAGAAGTCCCGGTAGCGCGCCAGACGCGGGTACAGCGGAGCCCCGGCCGCGAGGCTCGGGCCCTCCGTCGTCGCCGGCGCGCGCTGGGTCCCCAGCGCGACCAGGACCCAGCCCAGCAACCAGATGAGCGTGCCGGAGACGAGCGACCAGGACCCGGCGGGCGGCAGCGAGTCCTTCACCGCGGCGTGCACCGGCAGGAGGGAGGCCCCGTTGATGGCCTGGAGTACCCCACCCCAGCCGAAGAGGGACAACCCCAGCGCGGAGCTCACCTCCGCCCAGGCGCCTGACGCGGAGATGGACCACCCGAGCAGGATGAATCCGACCAGGGCCACGAGGGCCCCGGCCCAGAGGAGAATCCAGCGGTGGACGGTCTGCCGTTCTGCCGAGTGCACTTGGCCTCCTGGCTACTTCGCCAGTGGCTTGAGGAGGGGGAACAGGATGACGTCGCGGATGCTCTGAGAGTCCGTGAACAGCATCGCGAGACGATCAATCCCGATGCCTTCGCCCGCCGTGGGAGGCATGCCGTGCTCGAGTGCCCGGATGTAGTCCTCGTCGTAGTCCATCGTCTCCTGCTGTCCGCGCTGCTTGGCGTCGAGCTGGGCCTGGAAGCGGCCCTTTTGGTCCAGCGGGTCGTTCAGCTCGGAGAAGGCGTTCGCGATTTCCCGCCCCGCCACATACAGCTCGAACCGGTCCGCGATTTCCGGATTCTGGTCGTTCCTGCGGGCCAGAGGGGAGACGGCGGTGGGGAAATGGGTGATGAAGGTGGGATGAATCAGGGTGTGCTCGACGTGGGCCTCGAAGAGGGCGCCCACCAGCTCCCCGTGGTTCATCGTATCAATCGCGCGCCGCTCGGACTCGCCATGCGCCGTCTTGAGCAGCTCGTGGCGCAGCTTGTCGGCGTCCGCCATGTCCTTGTCGGAGAGCGTCCCGCCGCCCACGGCCTCGCGGATGGCCTCCACCATGGAGATGCGCTTCCAGCCCTTGCCGAAGTCCAGCACATGCTCGCCGTACTTCACCTTGGTGTCGCCAGTGACGGCCCTGGCCGCCTCGGAAATCATCTCCTCGCTCAGGTCCATCAGGTCCTCGTACGTGGCGTACGCCTGATAGAACTCGAGCATGGTGAACTCGGGGTTGTGCCGGGTGCTGACGCCCTCGTTGCGGAAGTTCCGGTTCACCTCGTAGACGCGCTCCAGGCCGCCCACCACCAGTCGCTTCAGGTACAGCTCTGGAGCGATGCGCATGTACAGGTCGATGTCGAGCGCGTTGTGGTGCGTGGAGAACGGCCGCGCCGCGGCACCCGACACCAGCGGGTGCATCATGGGCGTCTCCACCTCGATGAAGTCACGGCCGTCGAGGAAGGAGCGGATGAAGCGGACGAGCTTGTTGCGCCGGAGGAAGGTCTGCTTCACGTCCGGGTTGGACACGAGGTCCAGGTAGCGCTGGCGGTAGCGGATCTCCACGTCTGTCAGGCCGTGCCACTTCTCCGGCAGGGGCCGCAGGGACTTGGTGAGCGGCGCGAACTTCGTCGCCGCCAGCGTCAGCTCGCCCGTCTTCGAGCGGAACAGCGTGCCGGTGACGCCCAGGAAGTCGCCCAAATCACACAGCTTGAAGACCTCGTAGCCTTCCGCGAGCGCGTCCTTCTTCATGTGGACCTGGATTTCGCCGGAGCGATCTCTCAGCTTGATGAAGGCGGCCTTGCCAAACGAGCGCATCGCCACGAGCCGACCCGCGACGTCGTAGGAGACGGGGGTCTGCTCCAGTGCTTCGGGGGTGTCATCAGCGTGTTTCGCGAGGATGTCGGCCGCGAGGTGCTGGGGGCGGTGGCCATTGCCGTAAGGGTTGAAGCCGGCCTCACGCCATTTCGCGGCCTTCTCCAGCCGCTGGTCGTAGATTTCCTGCTCCTTCGAGCCCAGTTCGTTGTTCTGGTCGTCAGCCATCGCGCGCCCTTCCAAGAGGCGCGGCACCGTAGCCAAGGCTCCCTCAGGACGCAACGCAACACATCGGGAAGCTTCAGGGGGCCGCCATCAACAGGAAGGCAGCGACCGCCGCGGCCAGCAGCAGGGGAATGAGAATCTCCACTGGAAAGCGGTGCTGCATGTGCGCCATGTGCAGGCCCTTCAGCCCGAAACGACGCTGGCGGCGCACTCGAGTCATCACCAGCGACGCCAGCGCGGGCGGGGCCTTCTCGCGCTCCACGCCCTGGAGACGTCGTACGGTGCGCGAATATCCCTCCCACCCCTGGCGGCACTCGTCGCAGCCGTCCAGGTGCGTACGCACCGCCTGCGCCTGGGGGGCGGGCAGCTCGTCGTCGGCGAGCGCGAAGAAGAGGGCCTTGGCCTCGCGGTGGTTCAGGTGCGGGTCCACGTCCGGGAGTCTGCGATGGAATCCACTCATGGCTCAAGCCGCCCCAGGAGGTTCGCCAGCTTTTCGCGCGCCCGGTGGAGCCGGCTCTTCACCGTGCCCTCGGGCAGCTCGGTAATGTCGACGATTTCGTCGTAGCTCAGCCCTTCGATGTCGCGCAGGGCCACCAGCATGCGTGCGTCGGGCTCGAGCTGGGAGATGGCCCACTGCACCCGGGCCCGCTCGCGCGCGGACTCCAGTGCGGCATCCGGTGCGGGCGGAGCTCCGGGCCCGTCCACCCACAGGGTGCTCGTCTCGTCGTACTCCTCCGAGCGGCCCCTGCCTCGACGCTTCAGGTACTTCAGCCGGTTGATGCAGTGGTTCTTGGTGATGCGGAACAGCCAGGTGGACAGCTTCGCGTCCTCGCGGAAGCGGCGGACGTTCTGGTGCACGCTGACGAAGATTTCCTGCACCAGGTCGTGGGCTTCCTCGCGGTCCCCCACCATGCGGACACAGAAGTCGTAGAGCCGGTCCTGATGCGTGCGCACCAGCTGCTCGAAGGCCTCGGGTTCGCCCTGGCGCAGCCGGGCCAGCAGGACCGCGTCCTCGCGTCGTGACGCGGTCGCATCCGCGGCCGGCCCGTCCTGTCCGATTTCGAGCACGCCGCCCGGCGACACCGGTGTCCTCCCGCGACAGCCCCTCCGAGGAGGAAGGGCCACTGCCCCTTCAAGCCTATCCCGTTCCCCTGCCCCACCGCGCCTCCGACAACAAGGCGCGGAAAAAGGTTCCCGGGTGTCGGGGGCTAATCCATCGCCGCGTTGCGGTTGGGGTTCTTCACCCCCAACAACTGCGCGGTAATGAACTCCTCCAGGTCGCCGTCCAGCACCGCGTCCACGTTGCCCGTTTCCACACCGGTGCGCAGGTCCTTCACCATGCGGTAGGGGGCCAGCACGTAGGAGCGGATCTGCGAGCCGAAGGAGATGTCCTTCTTCGCGGCCTCGGCGGCGTCGCGCGCGGCCTCGCGCTTCTTCATCTCCAGCTCGTACAGGCGGCCTCGCAGAATCTTGAAGGCCATTTCCTTGTTGGCCGACTGCGAGCGCTCCGTCTGGGTGGTGACGATGATGCCCGTGGGAAGGTGGCGCAGCTGAGCGGTGGAGGACGTCTTGTTCACCTTCTGTCCACCCGCGCCGCTGCCTCGGATGAACTTCAGCTCGATGTCCTTCTCGGGGAGGTCGATCTGGATGGCGTCATCCACCTCCGGATAGACGTCCACCGACGCGAAGGCCGTCTGCCGCCGCGCGTTGGCGTCGAACGGGGAGATGCGCACCAGCCGGTGCACGCCCACCTCGGCCTTGAGGTAGCCGTAGGCGAAGTCGCCTTCGATGCGCAGCGAGACGTTCTTGAAGCCCGCCTCCTCGCCCGGCACCTCGTCGCTGATCTCCACCTTCCAGCCCTTCGTCTCGCAGTAGCGCGTGTACATGCGCAACAGCATGGCCGCCCAGTCCATCGAGTCGGTGCCACCGGCGCCGGCGTTGATGTCCATGAAGCAGCTGCTGCGGTCCTGCTCACCGGACAGCATGCGCGCCAGCTCCAGCTTCGCGACGTCACCGTCCAGCCCCGCGAGCGAGCCCTCCGCCTCCCGGGCCGTGTCCTCGTCGCTCATCTCCGCCGCCAGCTCCAGCAGCGTCTGCGCGTCATCCAGCCCGCGCATCACCCTGTCGTAGGAGGCCACGCCCGCCTCCAGCGCGGACTTCTCCTTCAACATCGACTGCGCCTTGGTGTTGTCGTCCCAGAAGGTGGGCAGCGTGCTCTCACGCTCAATCAACGCGATGCGGGACCGCTTGCGGTCCAGGTCAAAGATGCCCCCGGAGCGCCAACACGCGCTCCCGAAGGCCGTTGATCTTCTCCATCGAATCGTTCGCCATGTCTTGTTCTCCGCGGGCGCGCGGTGCCGTCAGCGGCCACCGCGTGGAAGTAGGTTGAAAACGAAAGCGTCAGGGCGTCTTGAGCGGAGCGACGGTGTCGCCACGGTCCGCTGACGCGCGGTGGGTCCCGGTGAAGCGCGCGAGGACCCGGTCCAGGCTGAAGGCCCCCGCCATCCCCACGGAAATGGGCAGGATGAGCGCGATGAGCCGCCCGTTGTCCTGGTCGAACGGCGGGAAGAGCTTGAGCAGGATTCCCAGCACCGCCGTCACCGTGAGCACGCCCCAGACCGTGAAGAGCCGGGCTCGCGCCTTCGGGTTGCCCCGCATCAGCGACACACCAAAGGGCACCGCCAGCAGCGTCAGCGGGTTGGCCAGGAACAGGTTCTCGTTCCGGTAGACCACCGTGTGGTCCGTCACCAGCCACATGACGAAGAGCGCCGTGCCCGGAATGCCCAGCATCAGTCCCAACAGCGCGTTCTCCAGACCGAGCAGCACCCGCGCCAGCCTGCTCCCCCGCTTGCGCTCCCAGGCAGCCAGTCCCAGTGCCCCGCCGCCCAACATCAGGCCCAGCGCGAGAAGCCAGGGGCCCCAGGCAGGCGGCTCGGCGGGGGGACGCGCGCGGTCGGGCGACGCGTAGTAGTTCCAGCTCCTGGCCACCAACGGCCGGGACAGGCCATCCGCGCCCTTCAGCTGGAGCGCCGCCACCTGCGTCTCCAGCTCGTCCGGGAGGAACGCCTCCTCCCAGCGGGTGATGGGATGGTCAATCTCATCGTTCATCATGAAGTCGAGCAGCACGCTCATCGGAGCGTTCACCGACGTGTAGCGCCGCGTGTGCTCGCGCAGCGTCATCCGCCCCGGGGCCCGGTCCGCCTCGCGGAGCTGTCCACCCGTGGCCCCGTCAATCATGTCCCGCAGACGCGTGACACAGTTGTCGTTGTAGTGGTGATACAGATAGTCGCGATTCTCCGGCAGGACGTTGTCGGCCAGTCGCTTTGCGACCTGCTGTCGCTGCTCCGGAGTGAGGTTCAGCTCCTGGATGCGGACGTCGCGGTCCTCGGCTCGGTAGAAACCATAGGTCCTGTCGACGCGCGCCTGCCCCACCCAGAACTCCAGCCGACCCATCGCGAAGCGGGCGAGCATCGCGTCGTCGAAGGAGAACATCCCGTAGTTGTAGAGGCGCGCCACGCCGAGCCGGCGGTCCTCCACCACCAGCGAGCCGTGTCCCCACCACGAGGGCACATCGTCGCCCGGGCTGAAGGTGGCCAGCGAGATGACGAGGTCCTCGCCCTGGCTCTCCCCCGTTCCCCAGGGAGGCACCAGGTCCGAAGCAGCCGCGCGCGCGGGGGCCGCGAGCAACAGGCAGAGCAGGCAGAGAGCGATGAGCGACAAGCGAGGCATGGCTTTGTCCAACACGCGGGAGGCGGCCTACCTATCATGCACGCCGTCCGACTCAATCGACAGGATGCCGGATTGTCCGCCAGGGGGCCGTGCGAGGCCCCTACATCAGGCTGCGGGCCCGGCGGGCCTTCGCGTCCACCTGGAGCGAGTCCGCCACCATGCCGCGCTCCCCCAGAAGCTCTTCCTCCAGCGCCGCCATCCGCTTCGCATCACGCGGGCGCTCGTGGTCGTGTCCCAGGAGGTGCAGGAGCCCGTGCGCCAGGTAGCGCGCCATCTCCGACTCCAGCGTGCGGCCGTACTCCTTCGCCTGTCGCTTCGCCGTGTCCAGCGAGATGACCACGTCGCCCAGCGGGCGCGGGCCCGGCGTCCCCCGGGGCTGCTCGCCCGCGGGGAAGCTCAGCACGTCCGTCGCCTTGTCCTTGTCCCGCCAGGTGCGGTTGAGCCGACGGATGGCGCGGTCATCCACCAGCGACAGCGACAGCTCGCAGTGGGCCAGCGACAGGCGCTTCAGGTAGTCCCGGGCCCATGTCGTCAGGAGCCGGCCGAACTCCTTGCCCTGCCCGTGCGCGACCTGCACCGTCACCACGTTCTCCTTCTCCCGGGGCGCCGGCGCCTCCATGTGCGCGCGCTCCGGACGGAAGGCCGGCGCGCAGACGGACCAGTAGTCACACGCGCCCTTGCCGTCGTTGCGGTACACCACGCGCTTGCCGCGCGGCACCATGCCCACCTCGCCCGCGGGGATGCGCTCGCGACGGCCCTCCACCACCAGCGTCAGCTCCCCCTTGAGGACGATGACCACCTCGTCGAACTCGGGTCGCTGAGCCGGCTCGGCCCAGCCCGGAGGGGCCAGCATCCGCGCCACGGACGCCGCATCCGTCCCCGTCGTCGCCGCGCCCACGAACTCCTCGATGCGCTTGCCGTCATCCCTCGGGATGACCTTGCCCTTGCGAAGTCTCACGCCGTCACTCCCCGCATCCCACTCACAACGCCCCCGCCGAGCGAGGCTTGTCCTTCGCCTCCACGGCCTTCCCACCCGCCACCACCAGCGGCGGCGCCTTGCCGCCTCCCACCGCACCGGCCGGATAGACGGGACGCGTGTGGTAGATGCCCTCCAGCGTGTGCAGGAAGGACTGGGAGATGAGGTTCAGGTCCTTCAGCGTCAGGTCGCACTCGTCCAGCTGCCCCTCGGAGAAGATGAGGTTGATGATCTTCTGCACCTGCGCATGCAGCTTCGTGCTGGTCGGGTCCGTCATGGACCGCGTCGACGCTTCCACCGCGTCGGCGATCATCACCAGCGCCGCCTCGCGGAACTGCGGCTTCGGTCCCGGATAGCGGTAGATGCTCTCGTCGATGGGCGGCGCGCCTTCCTTGCCCTCCTGCTCCTTCAGGGCCTTGTGGTAGAAATACCCCACCGTGCGCGTGCCGTGGTGCTGCGGAATCGCATCCGCCACCAGCTTGGGAAGCCGGTACTGCCGCGCCATCTCCAGCCCCTCCGTCACGTGGCGCTTGATGATGACGGCGCTCATCGCGGGCGCGAGCGCGTCATGCCGGTTCTCGCCCTTCTGGTTCTCCCCGAAGTACAGCGGATTCCGACCCTTGCCGATGTCGTGGTAGTACGCGCACGAGCGCGCCAGCAGCGGATTGGCGCTGATGGTCTCCGCGGCGTTCTCCACCAGCGTGCCGATGATGATGGAGTGGTGGTACGTGCCGGGCGCCTGGACGATGAGTTCCTTGAGCGCCGGGTGGTTGAGGTTCGCCAGCTCCAACAGCTTGATGTCGGACGCGTAGCCGAACGTCATCTCGATGAGCGGCGTGAGCGCCATCACCATGACGGGCACCGCGAGTGACGAGCCGATGAACGAGCTCACCGCGGTGATGGCCGTGTCCGCCGACAGCCCCTTGCCCTCCACCAGGAACAGGAAGAGCACCGCCACCGTGTTGGCCGCGCCCGTGACGAGTCCCGCCCGGAAGATGCCCACGCGGTCCTTCGCCTTGACGATGCGGTCGGCCGCCACCAGCGAGCCCACCAGCGTGTAGATGCCGAACGCCAGCGAGTTGCCCAGCATCACGCCCGCAAGACAGGCGAAGACCATGGCGAAGAAGAGCGCCAGCTCCTGCGTGAGGATGAAGCGCACCAGCATGGCGCCGGCCGCCACCGGGAACACATAGTAGAGCGCCTCGATGGGCAGCGCGGTGTACCGGTCCTGGATGGCGTCCGCGATGGACACCCACAGCTGCAACAGGGCCAGCGTCCCCACGAGCAGGATTCCCAGCAGCAACCCGTCCTTGCGGGTGGGCCGGAAGCGTCGGAACGCGCTGATGCAGAAGAAGTACGAGGCGACCACCAGCAGCGCCACCAGCCCCGTGCCCCCCAGTTGCACCTGCACCAGGTCCAACCGGTCCGTCTCCGCGCGCATCCCGCGCAGTACGACGAGGTGCCCTTCGTTCACCAGCTCGCCATCACCGATGACACGCTGGCCCTTCTTGATGGAGATGACCGCGTCCTTCACCGCCTGCGCGGCCTGGTGACGTCGCGCGTCCGTCTCCGCGATGTTGATGGTGAGGTTGGGCCGCACCAGCCGCTTGGCCAGCCGCAGCACGGCGCGGCGCTGCACACCCGGCGCGTCCGGGAGGAGGTTGCCGGGGATGGAGGCGAAGCGGTCCAGCTCCTGGTGCGCCTCGCGAATGTCCACCACCTGCGGCGCGCCGTTGGGCAGCGTGTCCTCGCCCTTGTTCACCACGTCCCGGACGGTGAGCCCCTGGGGCGCCTCACGCGCCAGCTCCTCCCGGGAGCCCGCCACGTGCACCGGCCCCTGCTCGGAGCGGTAGGCCCGCTCCAGGAGCACCAGCGTGGCGGCCTCCACCTCTTCCGAGAACCCCTTCCCATAGAGCGCCTGGAAGTCCTCCGCCTCCAGCCCCGCGTCACGCTGGCCGAAGAGCAACTCCTGGAGCTCCGCCTGCATCGACTCACGGCCTCGGCGCTCGCGCTCCACCTGCTCCGGGGTCGGCGCGGGGTGGCGGCGCGGCTTCTTGCCTTCCTCCGGCTCGACGTCCGGCTGGGCGTCCGTCAGCTCCGTGAGCCGCTCCCGCATTGTCGCGAAGGAGGCTCGGACCACGGTGCGCAGATGTCCCACCACCGCGGGATTCAGGTCATAGACGGGTTTGACGGCGGCCCGGGCGTCCTGGCGTCGCTGGGTCGTCATGGCCCGGTGGACGACTTCGTAGTCGCGCGCGGCCTTGAAGCCCGCGGGAGAGCTGGCCCGGAAGGGCTTGCCGAGATTCTCCTCCGCGAGCGCGGGTATCTGCTGGCTGTAGAGGCCCGGGGAGATGACGAAGCCCGCCCCCACCGAGACAGTCAACAGGAGGAACACCTGGACCGCACGCCGCCCCCAGACGCCTTTTCCCAACCCAAGGCGTGCTGCGAGCGCGTCCAACGGACTGGGCGCGGGGGACTGCGGTTCCGGTTCGTCCATGGAGGTCCTCACCCTAGATAGGGGCCGTGGCTCCATCAAGGCCGCAGCGCCCCGGAAAATTCACGGGGGCGGAAATACGAATGCCCGCCCGCCAGGGTACGGGCGGGTGGGCATAGGTAGGCCAGAGCCTGAAGTTCAGCCGACCGCAGCCTCGGGAGTCACGGGAGCCAGGGACGCGGCCCCCTTGTCCAGCGTCGAAGCGGAGTGGGAGGCCGCGCGAGCGTGCTGGGCCTCCTTCTGCGCCAGCTCCGCCTTGTCGTAGGCGCGGATGACCTCCTGGACCAGCGGGTGCCGGACGACGTCCACGTCGGAGAACTCCGCGAAGTGGATGCCTTCGATGTTCTTGAGCACCGTCCGCGCGTGATTCAGGCCAGACATCTTCCCGGTGGGAAGGTCCACCTGCGTCACGTCGCCGGTGATGACGGCCTTGCTGTTGTAGCCCAGGCGCGTCAGGAACATCTTCATCTGCTCCACGGTGGTGTTCTGCGCCTCGTCGAGGATGACGAAGGCATCGTTGAGGGTGCGGCCGCGCATGAAGGCCAGCGGCGCCACTTCCACGACGCCCTCTTCCACCAGGGTCGCCGCGCGCTCGGCGGCCATCATGTCGTGCAGCGCGTCGTAGAGCGGACGCAGGTAGGGATTCACCTTCTCCTGCATGTCGCCAGGCAGGAAGCCCAGCTTCTCACCCGCCTCGACGGCGGGACGCGCGAGGATGATGCGCTTGACCTTGCGCTCCTGGAGGAAGGCCACGGCCATCGCCATGGCCAGGTATGTCTTGCCCGTACCCGCGGGGCCCACCCCGAAGACGATGTCGTGGGCACGGATGGCATCCACGTAGCGCTTCTGGGCGATGCTCTTCGGAGCAATCTGCCGGTTGCCGGAGCTCTTGAGCACCGGACCGAGCATGACCTCCTGGAGCGACTCCGCGCCCCGGCCGAGCACCTTGATGCCCTGCTCCACGTCCTCGCGGTACAGGGGGCGGCCCGCGCGAATCATCCCCTCCAGGTTCTCCAGGAGGCGCACGGAGAAGGCCACGGCGTCAGCGGGGCCGGACAGATGGAACTCCGTGCCCCGTTGTCCCACCCGGACCCCGAGGCGCCGCTCCATCAGCTTGAGGTTTTCGTTCTGGTTGCCGCACAGCGCCATGGCCGTCTCATTGTCCCGAACGTCCACCTTGGCGGAGGTGGTCGAGACGGCTGCGGTCGCTTCCAACGTGGCGGGATTTCGCAATGCGTGTCGTTCCTCGGTCGGTACCGCTGTCTTCAACGTAACGCCGCCCCCCAGGCTCCGAAAGACGACTTTGGGTAAAGGCTAGCGCAAGGGTGGCAGGAGGACGAACCGCCGAGCGGCCAGCCGCCGGTAGTAGTACTCCTCCCGCCAGGGGTATCTGAGTTCCTCCGAACTCAACAAACCAGCTTGCACCAAAGCATCCAATCGCTCTGGCAGCTCACCGCGTTCCAGACGGAACACTTCCAGCGCGGCCTCGATCCGGACGCGTTGGGCATCGGAAACATGACGCTGCGCCGCGGCGTCGGCGAACGCGGTGGCCGCGCGCGTGCGCTCCGGATCCGCCAGCGCCACCCTCGACACCACCACCGCCAGCACCGCCAGCACGCCCATGGTGGCGATGACGCGACCCACCGCGCCCCCCAGGCGGGAGAGCAGGCGCTCGTCCCCTGGTGCGGGAGCCCGAGCCCCCTCGGGGTGGAT
Source organism: Myxococcus llanfairpwllgwyngyllgogerychwyrndrobwllllantysiliogogogochensis (assembly GCF_006636215.1). GTDB lineage: Bacteria > Myxococcota > Myxococcia > Myxococcales > Myxococcaceae > Myxococcus > Myxococcus llanfairpwllgwyngyllgogerychwyrndrobwllllantysiliogogogochensis. The sequence goes on from NZ_VIFM01000222.1 coordinate 13,764, forward strand.
GACACGCACGTACTCGCCTCGCACGAGGTTGTGCAGGGCCTTGCAGGTCTCGAACTCGCCCAGGCAGCAGACGTCCACCAGCTTGCGCAGGTCGCGGCCCAGCGCGATTTCGTCATACACGCGCCGCTCGGTGGTGGCGATGACGCCCAGCTCCCCACCCTCCTCGCCTTCGCGCGGAGGGGGCAGCGCCTTGATGCGCTCGAAGGAGAGGTCGTCGCGGTGGATGGACTTCCGGATGACGGGCCACTCGTCCACCATCCGGAAGCCCTCCATGAGCACCGTCTCGGCGCGCAGGGGGCGGATGGCCTCGGCGTCGGGCTCCACCGGCTCCTGGATGAACTCGTAGGTGCCGGCCTTCCAGGTGAAGAGGCGGTAGAGCGTCTCCGTGGCCTGCAACTGCATCATCGACTGGAAGCGGTCCGCGGTGAGGGCCTGACTGGAGACGAGCACGTCACCCAGCCGCTTGAGGGTGCGCCGCTGCGTCTCCAGCGCGGCCTCCAGCTGCGTCTCGGTGATGAGTTCGGCGCGCACCAACATCGCGCCGATGAGGTCCTTGCGCTTCCGGGTGACGCTTTCGACCTTGATGATGTGGCCGTCGCGAAAGCCGATGCGGACTTCCTGGTCCTTGTTGTCCAGTTGGAGCGAGCCCGTCTTCTGCTGCTGCCCGATGAGCTGCAGGATGTCGCCGATGCCGAAGTCCTTGAGCGTTCCCTTCAGGGCCATGGTCTCACTCCCCTTGCCGCAGCCGGTGCAGGCCGCGCAGCGACAGCAGGTGGACGCTCACCAGCAGCAACACCGCCGGCACCAGCTTGAGATACAGCGGCGCGTCCCCATGGGGCGCTCGCACCAGTCCATGGTGCAGCAGCGTCGCGGCCAGCGCGAAGAGGAAGAGGAAGGCATACAGCGCGCCGCGCACCGCGCCTCCAGAGAACACATGCCCGGCGCCCGACAGCACCGCGCCCACCGCATACGTCACCCGGCCCGCCCACGCCTGGTGACGCTGCACCTGATCCGCCTTGCGCTGCCGCAGTTGCTGCGGCACCAACCCCCGGCGGGAGAAGACGTTCACGCACTGACCGCACTGAGCGCTGCCGATGCCCAGCTCCGGATCACACCGCACGCAGACCGGGCGGCCACAGCGCTCGCACACCTTCGCGGCCCTCAGCCTCTGTGCCAGGAGGCCCCAGAAGACCAGCAGCACCGCCGCCACGGCCGGCAGCGCCCAGGCCACCGGCCCTGGCTCCACGCCCGGCAGCAGCCAGCGCTCCAGCTGCGCCTCCACCCGCCGCCCCGCTTCTGTTCCATCCGCGAGCGACAACCACTCCGACTCCGGCAGCGCCGGCGCCAGCATCAGCAGGTTCAACAGCAGCCGGTCCTCCGGGGGTGGCTCACGCCGGAGCAGCGCGCCGTCCAGCGCCTGTGCGGAGGCCGTGGCGGTGGTCACCCGCTCCATCGCCTTGCCCACCTGCTCGTCCGGCAGCGTCTTGGCCTGTCGGCGGTAGACCTGCGCGATGTTGTAGTGCGGGGCCGCCATCTGCGGATCCGCCTGGGACGCCTGCACGTAGAGCTGCGCCGCCCCATCCACGTCCCCCAGCCCCACCAGCGCGTTGCCAAAACGGGTCAACAGCCGGGCATCGCCGTTGCGCACGGCCGAGGCCGCCTTGAAGTGCAGCCGGGCATCCTCCAGCAGCCCGCGACGTGACTCGTACTGCCCCAGCGCCGCCAGCTCCGGGAAGGTGGCCGCGCGCGCTTCGTGCCGGGCCTTCACCCGAGCCATGGCGCCCTCGGCGGACAGGCCGCCGCGCTCCAGCAAATACACGTCCTCGGCGGGCGTGCCCGCGAAGGCCGTCACCCGGGTGAGCTGTCCCGCGGCCAGCGGCGTCAGCCCCAGTCCCGCCATCAGCACCGCCGCCACCACCCGCTCCTGCCGGGTGAGGTAGGGCACCACCACCGCCAGCAACACGAGCAACCGGGGCACCAGACCCATTCCCAGCGTCAGAGGCAGGCCCAGGAGCAACACCCCCAGCAGCGCGGACTGCCACCGGGCCACCGCGCGCGGCAGCAGGTGGTGGAAGTCGTGCAACGCGTAGCGCACCCGCCGCAGGAACAGCAGCCCCACCAGCGCCACCGCCGTGGCCGACCACGCCAGCAGCATCAGCGAGCCGAGGTCCGCGAGCGCCGGTCCGCGATAGCGAGGGTCCAACGCCATCGACACGAAGGCCGCTCGCAGCTCCCCCAGGTAGCGGCCCGGCTCCGCCGGGGACGACAGCGCGTAGAGCTCCGCCAGCCCGAAGCGCGTGAGCGGCAACCGGGGCGACAGCTCCACCGCCAGCTCCGCCAGCCGAAGCGCCCCCCCCATGTCACCCGCTCGCCTGCGCACCTCCGACTCGCGCAGGAAGCCGATGCTGATGGGCTCCAGGTCCGCCGCGAGCAGCTCGCGCTTCAGCGTCACCAACTCCTGCTGCGCCTTCTCCGCCGTGGCGGAGTCATTCGTCGCACGCGCCTGCCGCCACCGGTCCCACACCGCCAGCACCTCGTCGTCCGACACGCGAGGCGTCAGGATGGGACTGAGCACCGGCCTGGGCGCGATGACGACGGGAGGCGGCTCGACCGGAGCAGGCGTCACGGTGGTCTTCGAGGGAACCGGGACGGCCGGGGCCTTCCCCTTCGCGCCCCTCGGGGACTTCCGGGGGACGTCGTCCGGGTCGGACTCGGACTCACCGTCGTCGACGGCACCCTCGTCGGCCGGCTCGGTCGTGTCGTAGGACTCGTCCTGGAGGTCGGGCTCGAGCGGACCGGGGTCCACCTCCTGGAGCCGCGTGGGCGCCTCGAGTTGAGCGGATGCCAACGCCGGAGTCAGGAGCAGCAGGCCCCAGAGGATCAGGGAGGAAAGCGGGAGGCGGATCATCCAGGGCTCGGATGATAGGCGAGCCCGGCCGAACCACGAAACGGAACGCCACCACTCCCGCCTTTCCGGATGAGGCCCACGGCCCGCGTGTTAGAGGGACGCACGTCGCGGGACTGTCCCCGCCAGGAGGCGACCGTGAGCGAAGTGAGCACCCCCGGGACGGAGCTGGAACGTCTGGTGGCCATCATGAAGAGGCTGCGCGCCAAGGACGGCTGCCCCTGGGACAGGGAGCAGGACCTGGGCTCGCTCCGGCCCTACCTCGTCGAGGAAGCGTTCGAGGTCCTGGACGAGATGGACCGCGTCGCCTCGGGCGGGCCCTGGTCCCCCCTGTGCGAGGAGCTGGGCGACCTGCTCTTCCAGATTGTCTTCCACGCCCAGCTCGCCGCCGAACTGGGCGAATTCACCATGGCCGACGTCAGCAAGGCCATCAGCGACAAGCTCACCCGCCGACACCCCCACGTCTTCGGCGACCTGCGCGGCGTGGACGGCTCCGAGCAGGTCCTGGCCAACTGGGCCAAGCTCAAGGCCGATGAGCGCAAGAGCAAGACAGGCAACGCGGGCTCCGTCCTGGACGGGGTGCCCACCGCCGCGCCCGCCCTCCTGCGCGCCGAGCGACTGACCGAGAAGGCCAGCCGCATCGGCTTCGACTGGCCCGACCTGGCCGGCGTGCGTGGCAAGCTGGCCGAGGAGCTGGTGGAGCTGGACGAGGCCATCGCCTCCGGAGAGCGCGACGCCATCGCGCACGAGCTGGGAGATGTCCTCTTCTCCCTGGCCAACCTCGCGCGCTTCGTGAAGACACCCGCCGAGGATGCCCTGCGCATGGCCATCCTCCGCTTCACCTCCCGCTTCCAGCACATCGAGTCCGCCCTGAACTCCGAGGGTGTCCCCTTTGGCGGCGCCACCCTGGAGCACATGGAGCGCCACTGGCAGGCCGCCAAGGCGAAGGAGAAGTCCCTCCCTCCTCCCATGTCGCTGCCCCGCGCTCCGGTCTCCACGCTGCGCCTGGGCGTGGCGGACCTGGACGCCCAGCGCGCCTTCTGGGACTCGCTGGCCCCCACGCTGGGCTGGATCACCAGCCGCCCCGGGCCGGACGAGGCTCGCTACGAGGACGGCTCGCTGCGACTCATCTTCCAGCGCGCCTCCACCTCCGCCGTGGGCACCCGCTTCACCCTGGAGGCCCCCTCCGCCCGCGCCGTGGAGCGACTGCGGCAGGAGGTGGAGCAGGCCCTCCCGGGCGGAGTCCTGATCCTCTCAGCCGGAAATCTGACCTTCCAGGATCCGGCCGGGCTGGTGTGGGAATACACCCCCTTCTCCGGATGATTCCCCCCGCGCACCCGCTGATCCGCGTCCAGAGTCCGGAAAACCCGGCTGGCCGCGCACGCCCGCCTTGACGCCTGCGAGGCGTCGCAGTAAGGACGGCCCCTCTTTTTAGCCTGCCTTTCGCTGGAGATTTCTCTTGGCCAACACCAAGTCCGCAGAGAAGCGTCACCGTCAGTCCCAGAAGCGCCGCGCCCGCAACGTCACCGTCCGTTCGGACGTGAAGACCGCGGTGAAGTCCGCCCGGGAGGCCATTGGCACCAAGGATGGCGCCAAGAAGACGGATGCGCTCAAGGCGGCTTCCAAGGCGCTGAGCAAGGCCGCCACCAAGGGCGTCCTGCACAAGCGCACCGCGTCCCGTCGTATCTCCCGCCTCGCCAAGGCCGCCACCAAGAGCGCGCGTCAGGCCTGATGCACCAAGGGGACTCCTCGGAGTCCCCTGCGCAATTTCGGAAGCAGGCTCCCCGGGAGGAGGCACCCGCCTCCTCACCAGGTGCTGGCCAGCCGATCAAACCCGTCGCGCATGAGCACTTCCGCCAGCCGGTCCATGGCCGCCTGACGGTTGGACTCCGCCTCGAGAATGTCTCCACTCCCCGGCCGATAGTCCTCGGTCCCCGAGATGACCGTCTCCTGGGGCTGCTGACCATCGCGCACCAGCCGCAGCCGCACCGTGGCGGAGACGCGGAAGAACCCCTCGAGGATGGTCGGCGAGCTCCACAGCACGAGCACCGTCCCCTCGACGCGCGCGTCGCACGCCCCCCCGC
>NZ_VIFM01000223.1 GCF_006636215.1 Myxococcus llanfairpwllgwyngyllgogerychwyrndrobwllllantysiliogogogochensis
GGCGGGAAGGGCTCGGACCGGCGCGCGGTGAGGAATCCGCGCGCCGGTCCGACTGGAGGGGAAGGGACGGGGCTACTCGGCCAGGTAGCGCAGCGTCAGGTCGAGCCCCGCTGTCGAGCGCAGCGAGCCGAAGTGGTTGGCGATGAAGCCCCGGTTGAAGTAGCCGCTCGTGTCGTAGTCGTTGAGCGTGGTCAGCGTGTTCGTCACGCAGCCTTCCATCTCGATGCGCGAGGCCGCCTCGGACACATAGAAGTCCTGGTAGTTGGTGCCCCGCTCCTTGTCCGTCATCGTGAGGGTGAAGTACTTCACGACGTTGTCCCCGCACTGGCCCGTCTTGCCGAAGGCGTAGTCGCCGTCCGCGCAGGGCGTGGCGAACAGGTCGCGCGGCCCGTTGAGCGGCTTGTGGAAGTACGTCTGGGAGTAGTTCGAGCGGCTGCCCATTTCACAGACGATGGTGCCGCGCATGGTGCTGTTGGTGGTGCAGAGCGAGCTGGGCGGGTCATACGTGGATACGCCGTGGTTGGCGCCCGAGCCCAGGATGACGTGACTCACCTGGGGGAAGGGGTTGATGGCGCCGGCCAGGCCGGTGCGCCACTCCACGTACAGCCGGCGCAGGGCGTCGCGCGCCACCGTCACGCCGAGCGAGTGCGCGATGAGCGCCACCTTCCGGTTGGGTTGGTCCTTCATCACCGCCTTGATGAGCGACTGGAGGATGGGCGTGGACCAGCCATGGTCGATGTTGCCCGCGGCGTTCTGGGTGGTGTTGTTGGTGGACGGGTCGATGCCCGGAACGATGTCCGTGCGGAAGTCCACGGCAATGACCCGGTAGCGCTGGGCGATGAGCGTCTCCGCGAGCTGCGCGCGGGCGGCGGTGTCCCCGGTGAACTGGACGTTCTCCGTGGCGGTGTTGACCGACGTGCCCGGCGGCAGGAGGAACTTCTCCCAGGTGTGCGGCCGGGTGGAGTTGCCGTGGACGAGGATGATGATGGGCTTGGAGGTGTCCTCGTTGGCCTGGGCGTACTCCTTGGCGGCACAGGAGAAGCCGGGGATCCTGGCCACGTCACCGCCGATGAAGTCGGTGGCGCTGTTGGGACCTCCGAAGGCGGTGTTGCCCGTCCACTTGCCGTCGTTGTTGCCGTCCTTGTACGGCGTGGTGCCGGTGCTGTTCGCCTTGTCGTAGTAGAGGTTGTCGACGGAACAACCCGGATGGTTCGACAGGGGCCGGTACTTGCCGTCATAGGCGCGGTAGGTCTCCTGCGTCTGCGGCGCCGCGGTGGTGATCTCCTTCATCTCCTCCGCGTCCTGGATGGGCCAGGTCGCGATGTCGATGCTCGCCGCCTGAAGTTCGGACGTCTTCGCGGCGATGCGCTCCCGGCACGCCTTGATGGCGGCGGGGACCTCGTCGGTGTCCGGACCGGGCCCCTCGTCCACTGGATCCTGGTTCGAGCACGCCATGCCGACCATGCCGACAACAGCCACCACCGCGCGGAAAACCCTGCGACGCGTTGCCATATGTAGCTCCGTTGCAATCGCTAGCTGTGTTGTGGGGAGAGGCGCTGGCACGTCTTTCCGTGACAGCACCGCGATCCGTACCAAACGGGTGGTCCCGGCGGCAAATGAAGTTGAAGGGTGATTCACCTTTCTTGTGGGTGGGACATGAATACTGAATCAGTACTGCGATGCGTCAGAGACCGGAGGACGGTCGGATATTGCGTTGCGTCAGGGATTGGAGCAGGCGGTGTGGGTGGAGCGCGCAGCGTCAGGGATTGAAACAATGTGTCCGGACGCGGGACTGGGAGGCGCGGGAGTGTGTCGGAGGCGGGAATCGGATGAGCCGTGGCGCGGCGGGGGCTACGCTCGAGGGAGCGGCGGAGGCTTGCCCCGTGGTCGAGGTGTCCCGTGTCCCGTCATCAGTTCAGTCGCAGTGAGTTCCTGTCGTTGACCAGCCTGCTCGCGGGGACCGCGCTCTGGAGTGCTCCAGCGCGAGCCGCGTCGCCCGCGCCGGCGAAAGCCCGGAAGGAGACGAAGGGGGCTCCCGGGGAGTTGTCTCGGGCGGAGGTGGAGGAGATCCGCCGGGCCTGCCGCGGAACCCTCACGGGTGTGTACGCGTCGGATGACCCGGGCGCGGAGCTCGTCGCCATCGGCGAGTGGATGCGTCGGCAGGGCGTGACGGGGGACTTCTACGGCAACAGTGAGTTCATCGACGGCTTCGAGAAGAAGGTCGCTGGGATGCTGGGCTTCGAGGCGGGCTGCTACATGCCGACCGGCACCATGGCGCAGCTCATCGCGCTGCGGAGCTACGCGGACGCGGCGAAGAACCGGAACTTCGGCGTCCACCCCTCGTCACATCATGTGTTGCACGAGGACAGCAGCCACGTCCTGTTGCATGGGCTGCATGACGTCATCCTCTCGCCCTGGAACCGGCCGATGCTGGCCGAGGACGTGCTCGAGTCACCGGAGTCGCTCGGCGTCGTCAGCGTCGAGCTGCCGGTGCGATGGCTGGGCGGTCAGCTCCAGACGTGGGAACAGTTGGAGGAGCTGAAGCGGGCGTGCCGCGAGAAGGGCGTGAAGCTCCACATGGATGGGGCGCGGCTGTGGGAGTGCCAGCCCTTCTACAATCGGCCCCTCTCGGAGATCTGCCGGGGCTTCGACTCCGTCTACGTGTCCCTCTACAAGCGCGTGGGCGCGCTGGGCGGCGCGATGCTGGTGGGTGGCCGCGACTTCATTCGCGAGGCGCGCATCTGGCGGCACCGCCATGGGGGGAACCTGTTCCACCTGACGCCCTATGTGGCCTCCGCGGCCATGCGCCTGGATGGCGTGCTGGCGCGAATCCCGGGGCAGGTTCGTCGCGCGAAGGCGCTGAGCGAGGCGCTGGCCGCCGACACCCGCCTCACCGTGCAGCCTCGTCCGGCGCAGACGAACGCGTTCCGCGTCTACCTGAGAGGTGACGCGCAAGCGCTCTCGATGCACGCCTTCCGCGTAGCGCGGGAGACGGGCATCTGGACGGGAGGGTTCGGTCCCACGCGTGTGCCCGGAGTCGTCGCGACGGACCACGAGGTGAGCGAGGGCCTGGACAAGGTCTCCGATGCGGACGTCGTCCGCGCTTACCGCCGCCTCCTCGACGAAGCCGCGTGAGCGGGGCGGACGCTCGCCAGGCCGCTTGTCCGGCGAGTGGCCGCCTCGGTTGCGGAGGTCGAAAGCTGCGTTACGTCGAATGCATGACCGAAGCACACCCCGCCTCGCGCGACTTCACGATTCCCGAAGGATGCCCTGTCTGTGCGGCGGACCTGCCGGTGCGTGTCACGGCGTCGGGTCCCAGTGGCGTCTGCAAGCACTGCGGATGGCTCGGGCGCCCCGTCATCACCGTGACGCACCGAGGGCTGAGCGTCAGCTACGAAGGCGCGCGGGCCTGAGAGACACAGCGCATCCGGGTTGGGCCAGGGCCGCGCCCGGATGCGGCTCGCTGGCCTCGGATGGACCCTCGGTGTGATGCCCTGGCCCTCGCGGGCAGGAGCGGTGGACCCGGGCGCCGCGCGTGCGCTCGGGTCAGCCCGCCTGGGCCGTGGAGGCTTCCGCCGGCTGTGGCTCCGGAGGTGAGGTGTGGCCCGCGGACTCCAACCGGTCCACCTTCCGCAGCTCGGGGAAGCCCCAGGCCCAGATGGCGACGATGGCCAGCGTGCCCACGGCGCCCGTGACGACGGCCGGAATCGCGCCCACATGCTCCGCGAGCCAGCCGGCGCGGAACTCGCCCAGCTCGTTGGAAGCGCCGATGCACATCATGTTCACCGCGCCCACGCGCCCGCGCATCTCGTCCGGTGTCGCCATCAGCTCCAGCGTGTGGCGCACCACCACGCTGACCATGTCGGCGGCGCCCGCGATGGCCAGCGCCACCAGCGACAAGGGCAGGGACTTGCTCACGCCGAACACGAGCGTCGCGGCTCCGAAGATGGCCACCGCCGTGAACATCTTCCAGCCGGCCCGGCCGCCCAGGGGACGCATCGCCAGGACGATGGCCACCGCCGCCGCGCCCGCCGCTGGCGCGCACCGCAAGAGCCCCAGCCCGAAGGGGCCGGTGTGCAGGACATCCCGCGCGTAGATGGGCAGCAGCGCCACCGCGCCGCCCAGCAACACGGCGAAGAGGTCCAGCGTGATGCTCCCCAGCAGCAACCGCTGCCGGCGCACGAAGCCCAGCCCCGCCACGAGCGTGGTGAAGGACAGCGGCTGCGCCGAGGCCCGCCCGGTCCGCACCTTCAGCGAGAGGATCCACACCACGGTCAGCGCGCAGAGCGACGCGGAGCCCAGGTAGGCCCCGGTGGCGCCCGCCCAGCCGTAGAGGACTCCGCCGACCGCCGGGCCCGCGATGGTGGCCACCTGCCACGTCGTGGAGTTCACGGCGACCGCGCGCGTCAGCTCGTCCTTCGGCACCAACTGCGCCGTCATCGCCGACCCCGCGGGGGCGTAGAACGCGCGAGCCGTGCCGAAGAGGACCAGGACGCCGTACACGAAGCGCACGTCCCGGATGTGGCCCAGGGAGAACGCGAGGAGCGCGAGACTGCACAGCAACATCACGCTCTGACAGATGGCCAGGATGATGCGGCGATCAAACCGGTCGGCGACCTGGCCACCGACGAGACAGAAGGCGAGGAAGGGGATGAACTGGGAGAGCCCCGTGTAGCCCAGCGCGAGGGCGCTGCCCGTCACCTCGTAGACCTGCCAGCCGATGGCCACCGACTCGATCTGCATGGCGAGCACCGCGCAGAGCCGGGCGATTTGATACGTGCGGAAGTCGCGGTGGCGGAAGACGGAGAGGGCGGAGGCGGCGGTCTGGGACATGCTGGAGCGGGGCTGTAACGCACGCCCGCCGGGCTTTCCAGTCACAGTGCGAGGACGCGCGAGCGAGCACACGTGCCGCCTGTTTCCCTGGTCGCGAGTCCCCACGACGGGTGCGTCCTGGACTACGGTAGCGCCCCCTCTTCGAGGCTTGGAGCCGTCACCATGGCGCCGCGTCACTGGCTGATGCTGTCCTGCGTGGTAGGTCTGTCTGGCTGTGGTCCCCAGGAGTCTTCGCTCCCCGAGGTGGCCGACCCGGGCCGCACGGTCGCCGCGCTGGCGCAGCAGGGAACGGTGCAGCTCAACCTCCTGTATGTGCACGGTGTGAAGGGCTGTCAGGGCCAGCGCGAGCGTGCCGAGGGCTCCCTGGACGAACTCGACGCGGCCATCAACGCCGCGCTTCCCGCGCGCATCGCCGCCTACGAGGCCGCGCATCCCGGGACGACGGTGGTGGTGCGCAGCGCTCGCGCGAACCTCTACACCGCGCCTGCCTCCGCGCATCATCCCTCGGACTCGACGAATCCCTTGAACATGGATGACTGGGAGGCGGGAGACCCGGGGTGCTCCGCGTCACGCCAGGGCGCGCCCTGCACCACGGCCTATGAGTGGCGCTACCGGCTGGCGCGCGAAATCGAGCGGAGATTCCCCTCGGACGCGAAGAACGTCCTGCTCGTGGGACACAGCACCGGCGGTCGGGTGGCCTTGGAGGTCGCCGCCAACGTAGGCGTGGACGGTGTCGGCACCCAGGACTGGGGCGTGCAAGGACGCATCGCCGGTGTGGTGTCCATCCAGGGCATGGTCGATTCGCTGGGCACCAGCAAATACAACGTCGTCGGCGCGGCCAGCTTCGTCACCACCTGCAAGAACGGAGAGGTCATCCTCGGGTACGGGGACTCGTGTGCTCCGGGCAACGGGTGGTGCGAGTACGCGGGCAATGTCGGGGGCTTCCCGGCGGCGGACTGGGTGGCGCGCAACAAGCACGCGCTGATGCTCACGTCCTGGGCGAGCTGCTCGCCCTCGCTGTGGACGGGCTACAGCGACGGCTCGTTGCCCTTCGATGCGCAGGGCAGTGGCCTCGCCGTGGGGCTGGGCATGACGCCCGCGGCGGGCAAGACGTGGCGGCCGTCCCACGGCATCAAGTACGGCTCGTTCTGCCACGGCACCATCACCGACCCGAGCGCGTCCGGACATGCGCAGGCCGTGACCGCCGCGAGGGACCGCATCCTCGACTGGGTCTTCGCGCGGGCCACCGGCGTGGCTTCCAGCGGGAGTCTGAGCACGTCGTCGTCCATCGCCTACAACGCCTCGACGCCCACGTATGCCATCGGCTCGGGATGTCCGGCGGGGAAGGGCGACGAAGGACTCCAGGTCGTTGGCGTCTGCAAGCACCCCGGCTACTTCGATGGGGATGACCACGCCATCGCCGCGAGCGAGCTGACGCTGACGGATGGCCCCAACTGCACGGGGGCCTTCAAGTGGACGCAGCGGCACGACAGCGGCAACAAGCACGCCGCCACGTTCTGGTGGAAGACCCAGTCGCTCCCCGAGGAGCAGGGCCTTCTGGCGACCCTGCCCGCGGATTGAGCAAGCGCCCTCGGGGGCTCAGGCCGAGGTCTTGTGGAAGCGGCGCGCGGCCACGGCCATCATCATGGCGCCGAAGACGGCGAGCGCGAGCACCTGCCGCCACAGGTCCGCCAGCCCCGCGTCCCTGAGCAGCGCGCCGCGCAGCACCTCCACGTAGTAGCGCACGGGGTTCAGGTACGTCACCCACGCCAGCCAGTCCGGCATCGCCCGGATGGGACTCATCACTCCGGACAGGAGCACCGCGGGCAGGACGAAGAGGAACCCTCCGACGAAAGCCTGCTGCTGCGTGCGGCTCACCGTCGCGATGAGCAGCCCCACGCCCAGCGTGCACAGCAGGTAGAAGAGGGTGGCCACCGCGACGAGCGTGAGGCTTCCGCGCAAGGGGACCTTGAAGACCCAGGCGCCCACGCTCAGCGCGAGCCCCACGTCCACCAGGCCAATCAACAGGAACGGCGTCACCTTGCCCATCATCAGGATGCCGGGCCGCAGCGGCGTCACCTGGAGCTGCTCCAGCGTTCCCGTCTCGCGCTCGCGGGACAGGCCCATGGCCATGATGACCGTGGTGACGATGAGGAGCAGCATCGCGGCGATGCCCGGCACCACGTACACGGACGTGGACAGCTCCGGGTTGTAGAGGACACGAGGCACCAGCTCCACCGGGGAGCGGGGGGGCGCTTCGCCCTGGCCCTGGGCCTGCTCACGGGCCATGCGCATCGCCCGGAGCACCGCGTACTGCGCCACCGCGTTCGCCGCGACGGACGAGCGGGTCGGGTCCGAGCCATCCACCAGCGCCTGTACCTGGGCCCCCTGGCCTCGCAGCACGTCCTTCTGGAAGTCGCGGGGGAAGATGAGCGCCACGGAGGCTTCGCCGCGCTCCAGGGCCTCCTCGGCGGCGACCTCGTCGGCGACCTCGGCCTTCAAGTCGAGGGTGTCCCCGGCGAGCTGGGCGCGGGCGTAGTCGCGGCTCTCCGCCGTCTTGTCCCGGTCCACCACCACCGTGGGGACATGGCGCACGTCGAAGTTCACCGCGAAGCCCAGCATGAAGAGCTGAATCAACGGCGCCAGCGTCAGGAGCGCCATGACGCGGCGATCTCTCGCCGTCTGGCGCACTTCCTTCACCACCACCGCGCGGTACTGCACCACCAGCGGATGCATGCTCGCGAGCCTCCTTTCAGTCCAGACGTCGTTGGAAGCGACGGGTCGCCACCGCCAGCACGAGGGCCGCGAACAGGGCCAGGGCCACCAACTGCGGCCACAGCACGTCCAGGCCGTTTCCGCGCAGCAGCACCCCGCGCAGCGTCGCCACGAAATACCGCGCCGGTATCAGCGTGCTGATGAGCTTGAGCGGCGGCGGGAGGTTCTCAATCGGGAAGATGAAGCCTGACAGGAGCATCGACGGCAGCACCGAGGTGATGGTCGCCACCTGCGTCGCCACCACCTGGTTGCGCGTCACCACGGAGATGAGCAGCCCCTGGCCCAACATCCCCACCAGGAACAGGAACGAGCCCAGCCCCAGCGCGAGGAGGCTTCCCCGCACCGGCACGTCGAACACCCAGGCGCCCACCGTGAGCACCAGCAGCACCTGGAGCAGGCCGATGCCCAGGTAGGGCAGCAGCTTGCCCACGACGATCTCCAGTCGGCCCACGGGCGTCGCGAAGAGCTGCTCCATCGAACCGCGCTCCCACTCGCGCGCCACCGTCAGCGCGGTGATGAGCACCGCGACGATGGCCAGGAGATATGCCGCGAGTCCCGGCACCAGGAACATCGCGGATCGCGCATCCGGATTGAACAGCGTGCGCACGCGCGCTTCCAGCGGAGGCGCGGTCACCCGCACCGGGCCTCCCAGGTTCCGACCCGCCATCTCGACCAGGGCCTGGGCCTTGGCGAGCGCCTGCGTGGCCGTGTTGCCGTCCGAGCCGTCCACCAGCAACTGGACCTGCGCGCCCCCGCGCTTCACGTCCTCGGCGAAGCCCTTGTTGATGAGGAACACGCCCGTCGCGGCACCCCGGCGCAGCGCTCCGAGTGCCTCGTCCGGCGACGTGCCGTCCTGGACGACCACGAACTCCTGGGACGCGGTGACCTGGCGCACCAGCTCTCGCGACAGGTCCGTGCGGTCCTGGTCCACGACGACCAGTTCCAGATGGTCCACGTCGAAGCTGATGCCGAAGCCGAACAGCACCAGCATCAATACGGGCATCGCCAGCGCCAGATAGAGGGTGCGGATGTCCCGGCGGATGTGCAGCACTTCCTTGCCCGCCATCGCGAGGATGCGTCCCACCCGGCGATTCACACGTGTCGCGGCCATGGGCGCTTCAGTCCTCTCCCCGCTGTGCGCGGGCGGTGAGCGCCAGGAACACGTCGTCCAGCGTCGGCGCCGAGTCCTCCAGTTCCAGCGGGTCCACGCCCCGCGCACGCAGCCAGTCCGCCAGGGTTTCCGCGGACAGGCGCTCCGGGTCCACGCGCACGGTGGCGCCGGAGCCGAAGCGGCTCACATCCAGCACGCCCGCCATGCCGCGCAGCGAGTCCAGTGCGGGGGAGAGGCGGGGACCGCGCACCTCCAGCACCCGGCCGGGCGCGTGCGTCCGCTTCAGTCCCTCGGGTGTATCCAGGGCCACCAGCTTCCCGTCCACCATGATGCCGATGCGCGCGCAGTTCTCCGCTTCGTCCATGTAATGGGTGGTGACGAAGACGGTGGTGCCGCGTGAGGCGAGGTCGCGAATCAACTCCCAGAAGGAGCGTCGCTGCACCGGGTCGACGCCCGCGGTGGGCTCGTCCAGGAAGACGATGCGAGGCCGGTGCAGCACCGCGCTGGCCAGCGCCACGCGCTGTTGCATGCCTCCGGGCAGCGCGCCCGTCACCTCGTCCTGCACCGCGCCCAACTGCATCCGCTCCACCATCTCCCCGATGCGCGTCTTCAGCTCCCGGCCATGGGCGCCATAGGCCGAGGCGAAGAACTCCAGGTTCGCCCGCACGCTCAGGTCCAGGTACAGCGAGAACTTCTGGGACATGTAGCCGATGCCGGCCTTCACGCGCTCGGGCTCCTGGCCCACATCGAAGCCCGCGACACGCGCGCCTCCGCCCGTGGGCTTCAGCAGTCCGCACAGCATCCGGATGGTGGTGGACTTGCCCGCGCCGTTGGCGCCCAGGTAACCGAAGATTTCGCCCGCGCCCACCTCGAAACTCACGTCGTCCACCGCGGTGAAGGTCCCGAAGCGGCGCGTGAGGTGGTGCACCTCGATGGCCGGAGTCATGCGGCCCTCCCACCGGTGCGCTTCTCGACGAGGGCCAGGAACACCGCCTCGAAGTTGGAGGCCGCCGCCCCGTGCTGGCGCGCCAGCTCCCGAGGGTCTCCCTCCGCGATGAGCTCTCCCGCGTAGAGCAGTCCCACCCGGTGACACCGCGCGGCCTCGTCCATGTACGGCGTGGAGACGAGCAGCGTCATGCCTTCGTGGACCAGGCCGTAGAGCAGCTCCCACAGCTCACGGCGACTCACCGGGTCCACGCCGTTGGTGGGCTCGTCCAGGAGCAGCACGCGGGGGCGGTGGAGCAGGGCGCACGCCAGCGCCAGCTTCTTGTACATGCCGCCCGACAGTGCGTCCGCGCGCCGGTCCGTGAAGCGGCTCAGTCGGGTGATGTCCAGCAACTGCTCGCGGCGCTCGGTGAAGTCCTTTCGCGACAGGCCGAACAGCTGCGCGAAGAAGTGCAGGTTCTCGTCGACGCTCAGGTCTCCGTAGAGTGTGTTCCGCTGCGGCACCAGTCCCAGCGACTCCCGCACCGGGGAGCGCGTATTCGCCGGGTCCTCACCGAGCATCTTCACGCGCCCCGCGTCCGGGAGGAGCAGCCCCGCCATCAACCGGATGGCCGTCGTCTTCCCCGCGCCGTCGGGTCCCACCAGTCCGTAGACCTCTCCGGTGTGGACGGCCAGCGACACCCCCTTGAGCGCCTGCGTCGCCCCGAAGCCACGGCGCACGTCCTCCATGGCCACGTCCACGTCGGGGCAGGTGCTCATGGCCGCTGCTCCGCGACCGCCGCGTCATTCACCGGCCCCAGGGTGATGTCCACGGGCATGCCCGGAAGCAGCACTCCCTCCGGCGCGTCGATGTGCACCTCGACGGGATAGACGAGACGGTCTCTGTCTCCGCGCGTCTGCACGTTGCGCGGCGTGAAGGCGGCCTCGCGCGCCACGGTGACGACGCGCGCCTGGAAGGTCCGGTCCGGATACGCGTCCGCGCGCACCGTGGCGGACTGACCCGGCTTCGCCGCCGCCAGCTCCGCGTTCGGCAGATAGAACGTCGCCTTGGGCCGGTGCGTGTCCACCAGTCGCGCGACAATCGCTCCCGGAAGGGCCAGCTCTCCCACCTCTAGCGGCAGGGTCTCCACCGTGCCGCTCAGGGGCGCGCGCAACTCGCACTCCGCCACCGACACCTGGGCCCGGCGCACCGTGGCCTCCGCGGCCTGGATGGCGCGCAGGGCGGACTCGGCCTGCTGGAGACTCGCGCGCTCCTGCTCGGTGGCGGCGCGAGCCTGTCGGGACGCCGCGGTACTCGCATGCCGTGCCGCCGAGAGCTGCTGCTCCAGGGACTGGGCATGGGCGCGCGCCTGGTCCAACGCGGCCGCCGTCGTCGCATCCCCCATCTGCTGGAGCCGGTCCGCCTGTCGCTGGGCCAGTCCCTGCTGGTCCGCCAGTGAAGCAATCTGCGACTGGCTCCCCTCGGCTTGCGCGGCGACGGCTTCACTGCTGCGCCCCGCGGCCACCGCCGCCGCGCGCGCACCGTCCGCCTGCGCCTGCGCCATGGCCAGTCTCGCGGAGGCTTCACTCAGCCCCGCCTCGGGCTCGGTGCAGTCCAGGGTGACGAGCACCGCGTTCTTCTCCACGCGCCCACCTTCCTCCACGTGTCGCGCCAGCACTCGCGCATTGAGCCGGGCCCGCACGTCCACCGCCGTGCCCTCCACGACTCCCGACCCTCCGGCCGGTCCCTCCGCGGCCCGCCGGTCCTTCAGGATGCGCACCCCCAACAGGGTGGCGAGCACCACCACCAGGACCACGAACACCACGACGGCACGTCGCATGGAGCCTCTCCTCGATGCCGCGGTTTCCCCCCGCGGTGACGCCCGCCTTGATGGCAAGGCCCATGCCAGCGCTCGCTCGCCGTGAGCACTCACGTGGGTGTCGGAGGCCCGTGCGGAACCCCTGCCGGAAACCCGGCACCCCCGCCGGAAGGCCGACACCCGTCAGGTGCGTTGGCGGGGGCGCTCCTCGCCTCGGATGGAAAGGTGCGCATGCCCCTTGAGGAGAGCCTTCCTTCCGAGGAGAGAAGGGGCTTTCGCCACGCCATCTTCATGCTTCTTCACGGGTTCGCGCCCACCCACCGTGGCACCTTGCGCACGCCTTCCTCGAAGGATGAGGACGGTGGCATCGCCATTGCTCATGAACCGCGCGCCACATTCCGTGCGCACCCGTTGAAGGCGAAGAGGCCCCATGCTGCTCGACATGTACCTGTTCTTCTGCCTGCCGTTCCCCGCTCCGCGCACGCCCAAGGCCAAGCCCGCGCCTCGCCGGGGCCGAGCGAGCGGACGCGGCTCGACGACTTCCCGAACGCCCCCTCGGCGCGTCGTGAAGGCGGCGAGCGGAAAGGCGGACAAGCCCTCCACCGGAGCACGTCGGACGTCGAAGCCCGCGCTGCGAGTGCTCGACGGAGGCCGCGCCGGCGTGCGCTGAGCCGAGGTCGCGGCCCCTGGGGTGGGGGTCGATTGAATTGACAATCTGGGTCCATCTTGTCAAATCTGTCCAGGATGGGGACCGAACTGAAGTCACCCGAGAAACCGCCGGACGACGCGCGGCGGAACCGGTTGCTGGACGCGGCGCTCGGCGTCTTCCTGCGCTACGGCTTCCGGAAGACGTCCATGGACCAGGTGGCCCGGGCCGCCGACGTGTCGCGCCAGGGGCTGTATCTGCACTTCGCGACGAAGGAAGACCTCTTCCTCGCCACGTTGCAGCACTCGATGGAGGTCTCGCTGCGGCTCGCCAGCGAGGGGTTGTCGGATGTCTCCCTTCCGCTGGAGGAGCGGTTGGTGCGGGGCTTCGATGCCTGGGTCGGCCGCTATGTTGGGATGCTGGGTGCGGACGCCAGGGACTTGTCGGAGGTCCTGAGCGCCTCCGGCGTGCAAGAGGTGGCGACGCGCCACGAGACCTTGTTCCTGGAGGCGGTGGCGAAGCTGCTGCGCGCCTCGGGACTGGTCGCCGCCTACAAGTCCACCGGCCTCACCGCGCGGCAGCTCACCGACACGCTCTACGCGACGGCGCGGGGGCTCAAGTACAGCAGCGGTACGCGTGAGGCATTCGTTCAAGGCATCGGCGTCGCGATTCGCGCGCTGTGCATGCCCCTGGGAGCATCTCGATGAAGACGCGAGGTTGGCGGCGTGTCCTGCGCCGTGGAGCGATGGGACTGGGCGCGGTGCTGGCGGTGGGCATCCTCGTGCTCGTCGTGGATGGCCATACGGGCTTCGGCAAGAGCGCCACGGGGGCTCGGCGGGAGCGAATGGAGCGCTCGCCCCAGTGGAAGGACGGGCACTTCGACAACCCCCAGCCGCTGGTGAACCACTTCGGGGAGATGATGTCGGGGCTGCTCCACACCAGCCCCCACACCAGTCCCGGGGAGCCGCTGGCGGTGGAGCACATCAACCCCCAGCGCTTCCAGTCGCCGCCCGCGACGGGCCTGCGGGTGACGTGGATGGGGCACTCCTCGCAGTTGGTGGAGATCGACGGACATCGCATCCTGACGGACCCCGTGTGGAGCGAGCGCGTCTCGCCCTATTCCTGGGTGGGCCCCAAGCGGTGGTTCGCGCCGCCCATCGCGCTGGCGGACCTTCCTCCCATCGACGCGGTGGTCATCTCGCATGACCACTACGACCACCTGGACCGGCCGACGCTCCTCGCGTTGAGGGACTCCGCGAAGGACTCCAAGCTGGTGTTCATCGTGCCGCTCGGCGTGGGTGCGCATCTGGAGTACTGGGGCATTCCGGCGGAGCGCATCGTGGAGCTCGACTGGTGGGAGCGCACCCGGGTCGGGGAGTTGGAGGTCGTCGCCACCCCCGCGCGCCATGCCTCCGGGCGGTTCCTGTTCGACAAGGACTCCACGCTCTGGGCCGGTTACGCGCTCATCGGCTCCAAGAACCGCGCGTTCTACTCCGGCGACACGGGCCTGTTCCCGGCCATGCGGGACATCGGCGAGCGGCTGGGGCCCTTCGATGTGACGATGATCGAAACGGGGCAGTACCACCGCGCCTGGCCGGACTGGCACATCGGGCCCGAGCAGGCGGTGTTGGCACACCAGATGCTACGGGGGAGGGTGATGATTCCGGTGCACTGGGCCCTCTTCGGGCTCGCCTACCATGGCTGGACGGAGCCAGCTGAACGGGCGCGCGCGGCGGCCGAGCGCCTCTCCGTGACGCTGGTGCTGCCGAGGCCTGGCCAGAGCGTGGAGCCGGAGCTCGAAGCAGCGGGTGTTCGGCAGCGATGGTGGCCGGAGCTGGCGTGGGAGACCGCGGAGCAACATCCCATCCTCTCCACGGGGATGGGGACGCCCGTGACGGCGAACCAGCCCGGAGGCCAGCCATGAAGGTCCTCCTCTTTGGCGCGACGGGCATGGTGGGGCAGGGAGTGCTGCGCGAGTGTCTGCGCTCTCCGAGCGTGGAGCAGGTGCTCGCGGTGGGTCGGGCGGAGACGGGGCAGCGTCACGAGAAGCTGCGCGAGCTGCCGCTCAAGGACTTCCTGGACGCGTCGTCGGAGTCTTCGCTCGATGGCTACGGCGCCTGCTTCTTCTGCCTGGGCGTGTCCTCGGCGGGGATGAAGGAGGAGGACTACCGGCGGGTGACGTACGACCTGACGCTGTCGGTGGCGCAGGTGCTGGCGCGGGTCAACCCGAGGATGACCTTCATCTACGTCTCGGGCGCGGGGACGGACAGCACGGAGAAGGGGCGCTCCATGTGGGCGCGCGTCAAGGGGCGCACGGAGAACGCGCTGCTCGCGATGCCGTTCCGCGCCGTGTACCTGTTCCGGCCCGGAATCATCCGGCCGATGCACGGCATCGTGTCGAAGACGCGGGTCTACCGGGTTCTCTACAAGGTGCTCAGCCCGCTGTACCCGGTGCTCAAGGCCGTGGCTCCCGGGTTCGTGACGACCACGGAGGCGGTGGGGTTGGCGATGGTGGCCACCGCCGAGCTGGGGGCGCCGAAGAAGGTGCTCGAGAACGACGACATCAACAACCTGGCGCGCCTCTATTCGCAGCGGCAGGCCAGCATCCGGGCCGGGCTCACCTCGACCTGACAAGGTGGACATGGACCCGCGAACCCGGCGCAGCTACGAGGCCCTCCGGCTCAAGCACATCGGCCGCATCTTCGGCCGCATGGTGCGCCTGCGTGCGTATGGTGGCCTCCTGCTGATGGGGGCTGTCGCCGGGGCGACGCTCATGGATGGCGCGCCCTGGCGCCGCATCTGGTTGCCCATCCAGGTGGTGTTGGCCCTGTCGTTCTTCTTCTTCGAGCTGCGCCGTTACGAGCGGGAGGGACTCACGGCGCGCAGCATCTCCGGCAACCTGACGTTGGGCATCATCCTGGAGCAGAGCCTGACGTGGGGAACGGGAGGACTGGCCAGTCCGTTGCTGCCGCTCGTCCTTCCGCTGGCCTTCGTGGGTGCCGCGGTGCTCCCGCCACGTCAGCGGCTCCTGTTGATGTTGGAGGAGCTGGGGCTCGTGTCCCTTCTGGCGGCGGCGCACCTGCTCGAGTGGACTCCCCCTTTGCACCTGTCGTTCCTGGGAGAGCCTCCTCGCGAGATGCTCCTGGCCCTCGCGGTGTTCATCCTGCTCCTGGTGGTGGCCGCCAACATCGTGGGCGCCGCCGTTCGGGGCACCTTCGAGGACATGCTGGCGGAGTCCTTCCATCAGCGTGACGAGCTGTTCGCCACGCATCGCGCCCATGCTCGGACGCTGGAGTCCTTGTCGGGGGAGATTGCCCACGAGCTGAAGAATCCCCTCGCCACGGTGAAGGGGTTGACGCAGCTCATGCGGCGCGAGCCGGAGCGCGCGCAGCCGTCGGAGCGCCTGGAGGTGCTGGCCGGCGAGGTGACGCGCATGCAGGACATCCTGGAGGAGTTCCTCAACTTCTCGCGCCCGCTGGTTCCGCTGTCCGTCAGCCAGGTGGACCTGGCGGCGCTGTGTGACGAGGCCGTGGTGCTGCACGAGGGCCTCGCCGCCGAGCACGGTGTCCGACTGGCCCGAGGCGGTGATGGTCCGGTGGTCGCGGCGTGTGATCCTCGCAAGGTGAAGCAGGTGGTGATGAACCTGCTGCACAACGCCATCGACGCGAGTCCACGGGGAGGTCAGGTGGTGGTGGATGTCGAGTCCGGCAGCCTGGGAGATGTGCGCGTGTTCATCCGGGATTCGGGGGCAGGGCTGTCACCCGAGGTGTCCTCGAGGGCCTTCGACGCGGGCGTCACCACGAAGTCGAAGGGCTCGGGGCTCGGTTTGACGGTGGCCCGTGCGCTGGCGCGGCAGCACGGCGGCGAGGTGACGCTGCGCAACGAGGCGTCCGGGGGCTGTGTGGCGGAGATGATGTTGCCGCGCGAGCTTCCCGCGGACACCCTGGGCCCGGTGAGGGACGTGCGCGAGGTGGCCCATGCGCGGTGAGCCGGGCGCTGTATCGCGCGTGCTGGTGGTGGACGATGACGCGGGCGTGCGCTTCACGCTCCGGGAGATGTTGCGCAGCCTGTCCGGCGTGGAGGTGGAGCAGGCGGAGGACGGAGAGGCCGCGCTGGAAAAGCTGGCGTCGCGCGCGTTCGAGCTGGTCATCACCGACCTGCGCATGCCCCGGATGGACGGCATGGAGCTGGTGCGCCGGGTCAGCGGGGCACCCCACGCGCCGCGCATCATCGTCATCACGGCGCATGGCTCGGAGCGCTTCGCCGTGGAGGCGGTGAAGGCGGGCGCCTATGACTACTTCCGCAAGCCCTTCGACGTGGATGAGCTGCTCGCCGTCGTCACGCGCGCCCTGGAGTCGGTCCGGCTGCGCCATGAAAACGAGCGGCTGACAGGGGAGCTGAACCTGTCACGCTCCATGGTGTTCTCCTCGGAGCCCATGGGTCGGCTGGCGCAGTTGGTCCAACGCGCGGGCTCCCGCGACGTGACAGTGCTCATCACCGGGGAGAGCGGCACCGGCAAGGAGCGGGTGGCGGAGGCCCTGGTGCGCGCCTCACCGCGCGCGAACGGACCCTATCTGCGCTTCAACTGCGCGGCCCTCACCGAGGAGCTCGCGGAGGCGGAGCTGTTCGGTCACTCGAAGGGCGCGTTCACGGGAGCGAATCGGGTCCGCCCCGGGCTGTTTCGCGAAGCGGACGGAGGCACGCTGCTCTTGGATGAAGTCGGAGAGCTGGCGCCTCCGCTCCAGGCCAAGCTGTTGCGGGTGCTCCAGGAGGGCGAGGTCCGCCCGGTGGGAGAAGACCGGCCGGTCAAGGTGGACGTCCGCATCCTGGCCGCCACGCATCGGGACTTGCGCAAGCGCGCGGCGGAGGGGCAGTTCCGCGAGGACCTCTACTACCGGCTCAACGTGGTGCAGCTCCGCGTGCCGCCGTTGCGCGAGCGCCCCGAGGACATCCCCGTGTTGTCACGGATGTTCCTGGACCGATTCAGCGGCCGGTTCCACACGGGCCCGTTGAAGGTGCCGCCGGGCTTCGTGGACCGGCTGATGGCGCTGCCCTGGCCCGGCAATGTGCGCGAGCTGGAGAACACCCTGGAGAGCCTGGTGGCGCTGTCGAGCGAGGGAGAGCTGGACCTGTCCCTCCTGCCGACCTCCGAGCCTCGGTCGGCTGGCGCCGCGTCGACGGGGCCCGTGGCCGAGGGACTCCGGAGCGAGGAGGGCGAGGCCGCCACGGGGATGGGGCTCAAGGAGCGGGTGGAGGCCTATGAGCGGGGGCTCGTACTCGACGCACTGCGCATCGAGGGAGGAAACCGCAGCGGGGCGGCTCGGCGGCTGGGGATTGGCCGGGCCACCCTGCACGACAAGCTGCGCAAGTACGGGCTGGACAGCGCCCCGGACGAGGGCGGAGAAGGACGGAGCTGACGTCCCCTCGGGCTCGGGAACAAACGGCCTCCCGGGCCGTTCGGGGGCGGTTGTGTCCCCCACGATGTCGCGTCCCTTTACTGGAGCGTGCATGTCCCCCGTGTCTCGCAGTCTCGCGGCGCTGCTTTGGTTGTCCCTCGCAAGTCCCGCCGTCGCCCAGACGCCGCCACCGACTCCGTCGAAGGCCCCCGGTGCCTCGACACCGGAGCGCACGGAGCGCATCCGCTCGCGCTACACCAAGTTCGAGTACCGCATCCCCATGCGGGATGGCGTGAAGCTCTTCACCTCCGTCTACATCCCCGTCGAGGCCTCTCCCAGCAAGCGCTACCCCATCCTGATGGTGCGCACGCCCTACAGCGTCGCGCCGTATGGACTGGACCGCTACAAGACGCAGTTCGGGCCGAGCGAGGCGTTCGAGAAGGAAGGCTTCATCTTCGTGTTCCAGGACGTGCGTGGCCGCCTCATGTCGGAGGGCGACTTCGTCAACGTGCGTCCCATCAACCCGAAGAAGGGCGCGAAGGACACCGACGAGAGCACCGACACGTTCGACACCATCGACTGGCTGCTGGCGCGCGTGCCGAACAACAACGGCCGCGTGGGGCAGTGGGGCATCTCCTATCCCGGCTTCTACGCTTCCGCGGGTGCCATCAGCGGCCACCCGGCGCTCAAGGCGGTGTCTCCGCAGGCGCCCATCGCGGATTGGTTCTGGGACGACATGCACCGGCATGGCGCCTTCAACCTGTCGCTCGCGTTCAACTTCTTCTCGGGGTTCGGCAAGCCCCGGCCGGCGCCCACGGACAGCGAGGACTGGGCGCGCTTCGAATACGGCACGCCGGACGGCTACGAGTTCTTCATGGACCTGGGCCCGCTGAGCAACGCGGAGACGAAGTACTTCAAGGGCGACGTCGCGTTCTGGAAGGACGTCACCGCGCATCCCAACTACGACGCCTTCTGGCAGGCGCGGAATCTCCTGCCGCACCTGAAGGGCCTGAAGGCGGCGATGCTGGTGGTGGGCGGCTGGTACGACACCGAGGACCTGTATGGCCCCTTGCGGACGTACGCCGCCATCGAGAAGCAGAACCCGGGCGTGGCGAACACGTTGTTCCTTAACAACCCTTCCCCTTTTCCAACAGGGATTTATG
>NZ_VIFM01000224.1 GCF_006636215.1 Myxococcus llanfairpwllgwyngyllgogerychwyrndrobwllllantysiliogogogochensis
GGGCCTTCTCGCTCTCAGGTCTTCTGCGCACACAGAGCCGAACGAGAGGTGCCCCTGCTCCCTCTTCCCGCCTCCTCCGCGCCCGCCTGCTCCCCAGCCTGATCGCGAATCACGAACTCTGGTTTAGGGCTTGAGGCCCGGTATCACGCTCGAAGTTGTAGTCCTACCCGAAGCGCAACGAGTTCCTCCACGCATCTCTCCAGTCCCGCCAGGGGGAGTCCTTCACGTTCGTCGTTCCCTCCAAAGCATGGGTGGTCCGCCCGCGCCGGCATCACCTCCTCGGAGCCCTGGGCCGCCTGGTGTGGGCTGTCGTCCATGAGGAGCGAACCACGGCCAATGAGACAGCGCTGGCAGACGTCGCCCACATGCTGAACGTGGAGGTGTCGTCCGCCAGCGAGAAGGCCGGCCCGCCTGCCGCAGAGGCATCACGGCGTTTCTATGGCGCGCCCCCTGCGGCGCTGTCACATGGTGCGTGCTCAATCGCTACATCCCATCGCAGCGGTTGAATTGCCTCAAGCTCCGATATTCTGGTGGCATCCGGAGGCGCGCCGAGGGACGGGTGCCCGGATTGCGTCCGGCTGATTCCTCGGTCTGGGGCACGCCATCCCACCTTCCGGAGCCGTGTACGCCGTGAAGGGGCGATGCTTCTCGACAGAGGGCCGTCATGGAAGCCTTGTGGTGTGGCCTGCACAGGGCCTGGGAGGACGTCGCCTCCCTGGAGACGACGGCGTCCGGCGGGCCCGTCCGCCCGGCTATGATGGTGCCCGGAGGTGTCGCATGTCGCAGTCGACTCGTTGGCTCGTGGCGGGGGTTGTCGGGGCGCTCCTTGTAGCTGGGGGAGTCGCCTTCCTGTGGGCGCGCTCCGCAGTGAGGCGGAGCCCCTCCATCATCCACCCCGACGAGGAAGGACCAGGCCGGTAGCGACCCCAACTGCTCGGGATCCCGAGCAAGGATGTTGTCTGCTTTCCCTCCGACGATGACCGGGAGGGAGCGCTTCACCTTCACGCCGGGCTGCTGCGAAGTTTCATCCAGCAGATTGAAGAGTCTCGGGGCGCGGGTGCCTCCTGGCGGCTATACGTCGCCACCAAGAGGTCTCCGCGGGAACAGCTCCCTGAGCGGGCCTGCCAGGGGGCACGGTGATGTTCTGGGGCTGCTTCGTGCCACGCGCTTGCTAAAGGGCCGCCGCTCCGGCCGGCGTCACCGCCTGTCACCCTGAACAGGAATCAGCACCCGGAACGGCGGCTTGAGCTGTGGCCAGATGCAGGATGCGTAGTCGCACGTCGCAAGGCATCGGTTCCACCCCAACATGCAGCTCCGTCCGCAGGCGCGGTCCCCCTCAAGACATCCCGCGATGCATTCATCGTAGAGGTAGTCACAGTCACCGCAGCACGGCGCGAGCCGTTGTTCCGCTGATGCTTGCCCTTCCGCAACCGCGTGGGACTCGGCTGCGACGGCCACACCGGCCCCCAAGCAAAGTCCGACGAACACCGCCAAGAGTGTCTTCTTCATGGTTCCCCTTTGCGTGGATTCCACAGCGCCCGGGGCCTTCCACGTGGTTGCGGCCTCGGTCACTGTGTAACGGACATCGCACGATTTCTTGGAGAGGAGGCGGGTTGTTTCCCCAGGGAGTCGAGGCGAGTGGCACCGGCAACTAGGGGCCTGCAACGACAGATATGACCAACGAGCCTTGCCGCTTCGGATTATCGAAGTTCTGTGGGCATCCGTACGCGCTGGCCTGGACCAGGGGCTTGCAGTCGATGACGACGGGGGTGTCGCCGCTCACGTGTGATGCCATGAAGCCCTGTTCAGCATGGGTGTCATTCGTGGTCGCTTCCCAGTGGCCCCCTGGGTTCGCCGCGTCTCCGACGCTGAGGTGGCACCGCATTCCATTCGGGACGAAGCGACTGGAAACCAGCCTCAGCGAGAGTGTCTGCTTGCCCGCGCCGAGGCGGAGCATCGTTCGCCACGTCGGCTTGACGTTCGCGGTGCTCCCAGCGCAGCCACTGCAACTTCCGAATCTCTGGGCCGTTGCATTGAAGGTGGCGACGACAAGGTGCGTCGAGCGCACGCTCTTCGATTGGCAGCGCGCCTGCGCGTTGGACTCCCCGCTGCAGTACTTCGTTGCCTTATACGAGGTCGAGCTGGCGCCCGCGTTGAGTTGAGACCAGGTCGGATCTCCTTCGCCCGCGAAGTCTCCTCTGCCGCACTGGAGTGAGCAGGTGACTTCTGGCTTCGGCTGCCACTGGCCGCAGTCAGAGCCGCCAGGCGAGAGCTCGCCAGTGGCACCAATGGCCGTCATCCTCGTGTCGAGCTCCGTCTGTGACAGAGCGATGAGGCTCCTTGTCGACGCCTCGGCCTGAGTGCTCTCGGTGGTCGCGGGGCTCGAAGTCGGCGCCAGGTTCAGGGTCGCTGTGTTTTGCTGTGTTTTTGTCTGCGCGCAAGCAGCCGTGGCGGGCAGGGAGAGCGCTAGCGCGATGATGGTTCTGAATTTCAATTTCCCCTCCTGATTGTCCGAACATCGCACAGCTTCAGTCCTTCGTGCGAAAGGGTATGGCCGGCGCCGAGGGGACCGCTCCACCATCTCCCAATCCCAGAAACCTGGGATAGGCAGACCCTCTTCATCCCTTCTACTCTTGGCCTTTCCACGGAGGGTTCAATGTCTGTGAAGTATTTCGTCGGCGCTGCGTTGAGTGCGATGTTGGTGGGAGCCATGGCCTGTGGAGGTTCCTCGGATGGCAGTGCGAGCAGCAGTGAGGAACTTGAGCTCGTATCTCAAGAACTCGCGGGGTGTACCGCTCAGTGCTCCACCGGCTCGGTCAGTTGCCCTTCGTCGACAACAAGCTGCTCTGCGACGGATTACCAGGGCGTGACGTGCAATGGGGTATTCACTGCGTGCCCTCCGCCCGTGCCAACGGGGTGCCCGGGCGTGTCTCTGTGTGAGAACCTCCATGGGAAGGCTTGCCCGATGGCGGGGCAGTTCAAGGATTGCTGCTACTCCGAGGGCACGGCAGGTGAGTGTCGTTGCACGTTCGGGAAGGTCTGGCTGTGTGCGCAGAATTGATGGGAGCGGGCGGTAGGCTCGGCTCTTGATTTCAACCGCCGCGTCTCGAGCAGGAGGTGCGACGCCTCCTGCTCCTCCTCCTCGCATGCTCGACTGGGCACGGAGGGTGGCGCTCAGGAGTCGTCGAGGTCATCCATCCAATGTGAAGGCATGCCGGGTGACACCGTGGAGCCCTCTGGGCCAGTGATGGCCAGTGATCCGGTGGAGACGACCCAGACGTCGAGCGTGTCGTCGTCATCCAGGTTGGCCGCGCATGCCGCGGTGATTTCACACCGTGGGCACGTCCCGGACATGCCCAGCTGAGCCCTCACTTCAGAAGGGAGCTGCTCCACGGACACCGCCGCGCGTGGAGGCAACTCCCACCAGAACGTTACGCCCGTCACCTGGGCTTTGTTGCTTCCTGCCTCCTGCGTGCCATCGGCCCGTGCCATCGGACCGGTGCCCGCGAAGTATGAATAGCGGCCGTTCTCGTGGGCCAGGAAGCTGACGTTGGCGAAGGCGGGGTCATACCTTCCGCGCTCGTCGTGGAATGCCTTCTGGGTCAGGTACCAGGCCTTCAGCGTCGCCTTGCATTCGACGTGTGTGTTGTGTCGCTTGAACTGGAGGCCCTGCGACCTGGCGATGCCGATGAGTGCCCCGCAGAGCACGACAGATGCTCCGAGAACGACGAAGCGGCGCCTCCGGCTGTCCAGGGGCGCCACGTCGCCGCGCTTCGAGCTGGTAACCTCCATGGACTCCTCCTGGCCTCGTGAGTCTACCAGGGCGGCAGCCTCGCGTCGGCGCACTGTGCCGGGTCTGGTTTGAGCGGGGAAGCGAGTTTGAAGTAGCCTGTCCGAGGGCGCTGATTGCCCGGGGGGACATATGAGCGAAACTGGAGAGACGCCTTCAGAGGAGCAGCTTCGCCTGGAGCGTGAGCGCTTGGAATTGGAGCGGAGGCGGGTGCTGCTCGAGGAAAAGCGGTTCGAGCATGAGCGGACCACGTCGACCTCTCGCCAGGGGCTCCTCAATCGAAATCTGGGGGCCGTGATTTCGGTGGCGACAATCCTGATTTCGGGCGTCCAGGTCTGGGTGGCGGTGGCGTCGAAGGAGAAGGAACTCGCGCTCGCGAAGGAACAGAAGGAACGGGAGCTACAGCTTGCTCAGCTTCAAGCGGAACGTGAGCTGGACAATGGGTGGCGCAAGGACTTCTTCGAGTATCTGAAGCTCAATGACGAGGCCATCTTCGGAGCGGATGCGAAGAAGCGCATCTTGAAGCGCAACGTCCTGGTTGCCGCCTTTCCAGAGAGTCTGGTCGGGCAGATTCGGGTGGCGCTCGCCGAGAGCGCGGGCTCCGCCGGTGAGTTGAGTCTGGTGTCGGCACAGGCTGACGTGGTCGAAAGGCCCCCACCGCGTGTGTATCTGGCGGAGGCCATCAAGTCAGGGCCACCGGCCTCGAATGTGCCGGCTGGCGCGCGCAGGCTGGTTGCCGCGGCCCAGGCGGAGCGAACACGGGTGTTCGTCCACTACGCGGACCCGAACGACAGATCGATAGCCACAGCACTTTCCCTGGCGCTGGACGGTGAAGGCTACGGGGTTCCGAGTCCCGAAATCCTCACGGAAGGAGCGTCATCGACGGGTGACGTTCGCTACTTCCATGCCGATGACAAGCAG
Source organism: Myxococcus llanfairpwllgwyngyllgogerychwyrndrobwllllantysiliogogogochensis (assembly GCF_006636215.1). Classification (GTDB taxonomy): domain Bacteria; phylum Myxococcota; class Myxococcia; order Myxococcales; family Myxococcaceae; genus Myxococcus; species Myxococcus llanfairpwllgwyngyllgogerychwyrndrobwllllantysiliogogogochensis. Next base: position 4,712 of record NZ_VIFM01000224.1, read on the forward strand.
CTCGCCGACAAGGTGGGAGCGCTCGTTCAGCAGGTGCTCGGTGAGAAAGGCGTGGCGCTCAGGGGAAACGTCCGCGTGATCGGGCTGCAGGGAAAGTACGGGAACATGCCGCGCAGGGTTCTCGAGGTGTGGCTCCCCGCGCTGGGCAAGCACTGAGTGTGTTGGGATTCGTCACCGTCGCACGGGCCCGCCCGGAATCCTCCCAGGCGGGCCCTCACGACGACCTGATTACAGCAGGGAGCAGAGCAGTCCGCGTCCCGTCGTTCCCGAGGGACAACCCACGCCCTGGCAGTACGTCACCCCGGAGTCGACCGCGGGATTGCCCAGCAGCGCGGGGACGCGGACCTGACACGTGCCCGTGGTCTCATTGCCCGTCGCGTCCTTCACGCCGTAGGTGAACGTGTAGACGCGTCCGTTGCCCAGCAGCGCCGACTCCGCGCGGACCAGCGCGGACTTGCCATCAGCCGTCAGCTTGATGTCGTCACACGCAAGCAGCCGCAGCAGGGACAGCGCATCGTTCGGCTCGTCGGAGCTGACGCGCAACAGCGTACCCGCCTGCGCCAGCGGCAGCTCCCCACCACAGTTGTCCACCGCCGGCAGCGCGCAGTCCGCCAGTGACACCAGCACGTAGTCCGAGCCCACCGACGGCGTCAGGACGCGCCCCCGGCTGGCCCCCAGCACCGGAGCCGTGGTGTCGACCACCGTCACCGTCGCCGAGCAGGTGTTCACACTCGCCCCGTCCGTCACGTCCAGTTGCACAGGCGTCGTCCCCAGCGCGAACGGGCCCGAGGGAAGCTGCGTCACGCTGAAGGGACCCGGAAAGCCGTCCGGGTCATGCGAGCCGTGGTCCACCGAGGCCACGCCCTCGCAGGCCGCGTCCGCCGCCACCGTCACGTTTCGACAGAGCGCCACCGGACCCTGGTTCGTCGCACAGGGAATGGAGAAGTCGACCGCGGCGACGTTGTTGGCCTCGTTGTCCTCGTTGAAGACCCCGTCGTCGTCCGCGACGACCACCACCCGCTGGGTACCCTCCGGCACCGTGAAGGAGAGCTGGAAGGGGAAGCGCTCTCCACCGACCAGGAAGGGCACGCTGAGGGTGCCCAGTCGCGTGCCGCCCGCGCCGGTGCCGCCCGCATACACGGCCGCCGTGGAACCGGCGATGCCCGTGGCCCCGTGGTTCTGGATGACCCCCGAGAGCGTCAACGCCGTGGCCTGGCACGACGCCACCAGGTCCTCGACACTCAAGTCCAGCTCACCCACCGCCCCCTCATGGACGCCCAGTTCACCCACGGGCGCCGTGGCATCTTCGGGGCCTACGCCTTCACAACCTACCAACAGCAACAACGCCGCGAGCGCGGGAACTCCCAATGCACGTGTCATGTCTGGCTCCGGGGATGGGCCTCGAATCGAGGCATCCAAAGAATACGCGACGAGCCGGTGCCTCGCTCATGGGTCATCCTCGGAATTATGCAATGACTCACGGCGGGTGGGTTCTCACCCAACCCTTGACGTCGGAGCCCTGGGGAGAAGGCCTTTCGAGCAGGGAGTTTCAGGGTTGATATTCATTTGCTGGGGTGGCTGGCATTGTTTCCAATGCCATTCATTCACCGGCGGCCTCCGTCGAACGGGTCGCGTCAGCCTCGCTCGCGGCATGACCTCATCGTGGCAGCCCCTGCTCACGAGGCTTGGACACCCGCGACGATGAGTCCCACGCCGGCCGTCAGCAGGCCGAGCGTGAGGCTCCCCGCGCCAATCCACAGCAGGGCCAGCAGTCGGTTGGGCCGCTGGGGGTCCTTGCCGAGCACGGAGAGGAAGAAGCCCGCGGGCATGAGCAGCGCGGCCACCGGGACTCCAAAGCGCGCGACGACGTCGTAGCCGGCCGGCAGATGGGCCGCGTCGAGCACCACCAGGATGACCAGGCTGAGCATCAGCAGCACGGCCGCATGCGCATGGCCCGCGCGGAAGAAGTTCTTCTGCAGCGCGTTCGCGGGGATACTGCCCCGCCCGACACGGGTGAGGAACCAGCCGCCTGATTCCACGGTGATGAGCGAGAGAAGCAGGACGCCGAAGAGGATGAGGGTGTGGGGTTGGATAGCCATGGTATCCAATATTAGATACCGAAGGTATCCAATGCAAGGGGCCGTGCATGCGCATCTCTGAACTGGTGGAGCGGACGGGTGTTCCGCTCGCGACGCTCAAGTTCTATCTGCGGGAGGGGCTGTTGCCGGCCGGAGAGGCCACGTCGGCGACGCGGGCCGAGTACGGCGAGGCCCATGTGCGGCGCATCGCCGTGATTCGCGCGCTGACGGAGACGGTGGGCCTGAGTGTGCAGAAGGCGCGGGAGGTGCTCCAACTCATGGACCGCCCGGAGGACGACCTCTTCGAGACGCTGGGCAAGGCGATTGCCGCGCTGCCGCCCAGCGTGACGCCGGAGGCGGCGGAGGATTATCCCCGGGCCCGCGAGGTGCTCGAGAAGCTGGGCCAGGTCTATGACCCCCGGTTCGCCGCGGTCGCCCAGTTGGAGCTCGCGCTGGCGGCGGCGGAGTCGGCGGGGATTCCCTTGGATGACAGGCGGCTCGCCGTCTACGGGCCGAACATCCGCGCCATCGCCGAGTTCGACGTCGGCAGCATTCCCCGGGAGGCGACGGCCGCCGTCGAGTACGCCGTGCTCGGAACGGCGGTCCACGAGCCCGTGCTCATCGCCCTGCGGCGGCTGGCGCATCAAGACGTCGCGGCGCGGCGACTGGGGCAGGGGAGCGCGAAAGCAGGTGCTCCGACGCGGCCCCGGCCCAAGGGGCGCTGAGGGCAGGCCGGGCGTTTCACGACACGGAGCGCCCGTGTGCAATCGACGCGGGTGAACGACGTACCCGTTGCGGCCGTGGGCGTATCATTCGCCCGCATGCTTCTGGCCTCGAGCGAGGAGCGGTGGGGCCTCTTCAAGGAGCGCTTCATGAGTCAGCGTGGAATCGTGACGAGGTGCGGTATCGCGACGGCGTGTCTCTGGGGCGTCGTGTCGAGCGGCAATGCCCTGGCCGCCCCTGAGTCCGCTGCCGTCGTGCCCGAGGTCATGGCCGTGGGCGAAATCACGGCCGCCTTCGCGGACTTTCGCCGGACCTGTGAAGCCGATGGGCGGCGACTGTGGGGGCACTCGCTGTGCGCTCCGTTGCTCGTCGTACATCCTGAAACGCGGGCCTTCGTGGCAAGCGAGTGGCCCGGGAAGTCCGGAGCGGGCCCCTGGGTGGGCGTCCTGCCCACCGACGTCACCATCGCCAACACGGCGCTCACCTGGGCCGGAGTCTCATGGGTGCAGCTGAGGGCGCCGCTGCCCGAGGCCCCCGCGCGTCGGCGCGCCCTGCTTGCCCACGAGGCCTTCCATCGGCTCGCGAACTCGTTGGGACATCGCGGCCAGGAGGGGGCCAATGCCCACCTCGATGACTTCGAGGGCCGCACGCTGTTGCAGCTCGAGTGGCGTGCCCTCGCGTCCGCGCTGCGCTCAAGCACCGCGTCCGCGCGCCGCACCGCCGTCGAGGACGCGCTGGCGTTCCGGAGCGAGCGCCGAGCGCGCTTTGCCTCGGCGACCACCGAGGAGGGCTCGCTGGAGCGCCATGAAGGGCTCGCGGAGTACACCGGCGTGAGCGCGGCGGCCGGCCAGGCTCGAGAGCGCAGGGCGCTGGCGCTGGAGAACCTGGACGACGGCGCTCGGCGAAACTCCTTCGTGCGGGCCTTCGCCTATGCGTCAGGGCCCGCCTACGGCTTGCTGTTGGATGAAGCGGGCGCCTCCGCCACGGGCTGGCGAAAGCGGGCGCTGGAAGGCGCGGACCTGGGAGAACTGCTCGGGGAGGCCCTGCGGCTGCCCGCGCCAGGGCCCGAGCGGAACGTGGCGCGGCGCGAGACGCGTTATGAGGGCTCCGCCCTGCGCGAGGCCGAGACCACGCGTGCGCGGCTCGCCCGTGAGCGCGCGGAGGCCCTGCGCAAGCGCCTGGTGGAGGGGCCCGTGTTGCGCCTGCCCCTGCTGCGCATGCGCATCCAGTTCAACCCAGGGGAACTCGTCCCGCTGCCCGAGCATGGCACCGTGTATCCGGGAGCCCGCATCGTGGATGAGTGGGGCTCGCTCAGCGTGACGTCCGAAGTGCTCGTGGCCCAGGACTGGAAGTCCGCCACCGTCGTCGCGCCACCCGAGCGTGCGCAGGGCTCCCGGTGGCAGGGCGATGGCTGGGTTCTGGATCTTGCTCCAGGCTGGAGCGTGCGCGCCGGAGCACGCCCGGGAGAGCTGGCCCTCCAGGCTCCAGAGTCCCGCTAGCCTGGAGTCCTGCGGTGCTCAGCCCTCCTCGGGCTTGGCCTCCGGAAGGTGGATGCGCACCGAGCGCACGCGCCGGGGCGTCGCCTCCAGGACCTCCAGCTCCAACCCGTCCTTCGTCCGGAGCTTCGTGCCGGGCTCGGGAATCGCGCCGCCCGCCAGCGCGATGGTCAGCCCCGCCACCGTGGAGTAGTCGTCGTCCTCGGTCAGGTCCAGGCCCAGCTCCCGGTTGATGTCCCGGATGGCCGCGCTGCCCTGGACCACCGCCGCCAGGGGGCTTTCGCGCAGCACCAGCTCCTCGGGCGTCTCCGACTCGCTGAGGATGTCGCCCACCAGCTCCTCGACCAGGTCCTCCACTGTCACCAGGCCCACGACGCCGCCGCGCTCGTCCACGATGATGGCCAACTGCATGCGCCGCCGCTGCAGCTCCTTCAGCGCGTCCATGGCCCGCATCGTCTCCACGAGGAAGAAGGCGGGCCTCACCACGTCCTCCAGGACGATGAGGTGCCCCTCCCAGGCCACCCCGAGCAGGTCCTTGGCGATGACGTAGCCGACGATGTTGTCCATCGTGCCCTCGAACACCGGCATCCGCGAGTGCCCGTGCTCCAGCAGCGTCTGGCGAATCTCCTCCGCGTTCGCGTGGCGGCGCAGCGCGACGATCTGCTCGCGCGTCACCATCAGCTCGCCCACCGTCAGGTCGCCCATCTCGAACGCACGCGCGGCGATCTCCCCGGCGCGCGGGTCCAGGGAGCCCTGCTTCGTGGCCTCCTCCACCAGCGTTTGCAGCTCCTCCGCCGACAGGCGGCTCTCGCTGAAGGTCGTCCGGTCGCCGAACAACCGCAGCACCACGTTGGAGCTGGCGGTGAGGAACCACACCACCGGCCGCATCAGCCACGACAGCCCGTTGAGAGGACGGCCGATGAGCAGCGCGTAGCGCTCCCCGGCCCGCAGCGCGAGCGACTTGGGCACCAGCTCGCCCAGCACCAGCGACAGGTACGACACGACGATGACGACCCCCGCGAGCGCGACTTCGTCCGCGGTCTCCGTCGGAAGCCCGAAGCCCGCGAGCACGGGGGCCAGCCGGTTCGCGATGCTCGCGCCGCCGAAGGCCGCAGCCGTGGCACCGATCACCGTGATTCCAATCTGCACCGTCGCGAGGAAGCGCTCCGGGTCCTTGCGCAGGGCCTCCACCGCCTTCGCGGAGCCGCTGCCTTGCTCCACCAATTCCTTCAGCCGCGTGCGGCGCAGGGAGATGACCGCGAGCTCCGCCCCGGCGAACACGCCATTGGCCAGGACGAGCAACAAGATGATGAGCAGCTCCGAAACGATGATGGCCCTCCTCTCAGGAGCCCTCTACCGTAACCCCGGATGCCCGGCCGCTCACTCACCAAGTGACTGCAAGAGGAGAGACAGTTGATCCTGGCTGGCGCCCTTGGGCAGGTAGTAGTGGGGGCCGGACAGCAGGGCGTCGCCCACGTCCTGGGCCGCCGCTGACGTGAGGAACACCACGCGGGGCAGGGGACCGCGCGGAAGCCGCGCCACGACCTCCAGGCCGCTCATCCCCGGCATGTTGAGGTCCAGGAGCATGACCTCGTAGCGCTCACCGCGCCGAAGACTGGCCAGGGCCTCGTGGCCATCGGCCGCTTCGGTGGCTTCATACCCCAGATCCTCCAGGCTGAGCCGAAGGAACTCTCTCCAGTCCGCGTCGTCATCGACGACGAGCACCCGTCTCGCGCTTTCTTCATCCGTGTCCAGTCGCGCCAAGCATCCTCCCCGACACGGGAAGAACCTCCCTGCGCACCCTCGACATTCGCTTCCTCGGGAGAAATGGCCCCTGCCTGGAGAGCAGGGGGGCGGGCTCAGAACAGGGCCATGCCCAGCTGCGTCACCAGGTACTGAAGGGCAGGTCGCACATTGTGCCCCGCGGTCCGGGGACGCTCGGGCTGCGTCGAGTGACACCACTGGGGCTCACCGAGCAGGCGACCGTCCGAGTGTTGGAACAGCCGGAAGCGCCCCAGGTCCGTGGAGCTGCCCGCGTTGAAGACGCGCAGCGGCCGTCCGTGCGCCGTGTCCAGCACCGTCTCGCAGGGCTGGTGACGGTGGCCATGCAGCACCAGGTCGCAACGGCCCTGCACTCGCGCCACCAGCTCCGCGCCCAGCGACAGTTCGGAGGCGTGGGGCCAGCCCATGCGCGTGGCCAGGCGCTCCGGGAAGCTCTCCTCGGGCAGCGGCAGCACGTGGTGATGCACCAGCACCGCCACCAGCGAGTCGCGCGGCGCGGCGTCGAGCGCGGCCTCCACCCGCTCCACCGTGTCGAGCGACAGCTCTCCATGGCTCGCGAAGTAGTTGCGGTTGTGCTCACCCGTGGAGTCCACGCACACGAAGTACACGCCGGGGCGCTCCACCGTGCGGACCTTGAGGCCATCCATCCACGCGCCACCCACGTCCTCGCCAGGACGGTCATGGTTGCCGGGGATGAAGGTGAGCCGTCCGGTGTCCAACAGCGGCGCGAAGATGTCGACGAACCGACGGTACTCCTCGCGCGAGCCCTGGTGCGTCAGGTCTCCGGTCAGCACCACGTGGTCCGCGCGGCTGGCCTGGACGGCCGAGAGCAGCGCTTGCGCGGAGGCATCACTGTCGGGGCTCAGGTCCAGGTGGAGGTCCGAGAGATGAGCCAACGTCCGAAGGGGCATGCGAAGCAAGGTAGGCATTGCTCGCGGCGCCTTCACGTCCGCGCGGTGAAACCGCCGCAAGCGGGATGAAACAGATGTGCATCACCCGGCGACCCACTCGTCCCCCGGGGGGAGGGTGGTGTTCACCGTGGACACCACCGCGCGCGGCGGCAAGAGCCGGGTGCCGGGGCCCACGCGAAGGCGCGTGCCACGCCAGTCCACCGTGCGGAAGAACGCGCCGTGCCACCACGCGACGAAGAGCAGCAGGTCCTTGGTGAGCACCGCTGGCGCGGCGCGCCACGACACCGACTGCGGTCGCAGCGCGCGAAACACCGCGAGATCCACCAGCACCTTGCCGAGGACGACCGCCGTCGCCACCTTCACGGCCTCCGGGGTGGGGCTGGCGAGCACGCCCAGGAGGGCCAGCGGAATCGGGTTGAGCAGGGCCTGCGCCAGATAGGTGGGCGGCGTGACGGCCGTCCGGTGGATGACGCTCCAGCGCAGGTAGCGCTGGAAGAAGGCGCGCACGCTCTTGCCCAGCGACACGTTGTAGACCGGGGCGCACGCGACGACGACGCGCCGGCCCAGCTTCCGCGTCACCCACTGGCCGATGACGTAGTCCTCCGCGAGCACGTCGCGCACCGAGTAGAAGCCGCCCAGGGCCTGGACGTCCTCGCGACGCAGCGCCATGGACTTGCCCACGACGATGTCCTGGTCCGCGCAGCGCTTGGCTCCAATCATCCCCGCCGCCGCGCTGGACGTCAGGTAGAGGTTGTCCAGCAGCGAACCGAAGCTCCGCTCGCCGATGCCCGCCACCGGGTGCGTCACGCAGCCCACCGTGGGGTCCGCGAAGCTGGCGGCAATTTCCTCCAGGTAGCCGGGCCCCACGCGCGTGTTGCTGTCGCTGATGACGAACAAATCAAACCGGGCCCGGTCCGCCAGGGTGATGAGCTGATTCACTTTCGGATTCAGCCCCGGCGCGCCTTCCTGCAGCTCCAGCCGCATGACGCCGGGCCAGCGGCGCACCGCCTCGCACGCGACCCCGTAGGCCGAGTCGCGGGTGTCCTTCACCCCCAGCACCACCTCGTACTCGCCGGGGTAGTCCAGGTGGGCGAAGTGCTTCAGGTTGGTCTCCAGGTCGTCATCCGTGCCGCACAGCGGCTTGAGGATGGAGATGCCCGGCCACGCCGCGCCCGGAGGCAGGGCCCGGGGCCGCTCCCGGCGATGGCGGAGCACGAGCACGTACTGGATGACGAGCGCGGTGAGGCCGAAGCCGGCGGCGAAGAGCAGGAGGGCGGAAGCAAGCGACATGCGCGGGCAGTCCCCGAGGAGGCGCGCGGTCATCGCGCGACCTGGGTTCCACGCTAGGGGGCTCGAGCGTCAGGCCCGCGGAGCGCTCGCGGCGCCGGGGCCAATTCGACGTGACAGCGAAGTGAAGCGGGTGGGCTAGTCGCCCAGGTTGCGGCTGCGCGGGTGGCGGATGTCCTTGCCCCGCACCATGTAGACGACCATCTCCGCCACGTTCATCGCGTGGTCGCCGATGCGCTCCAGGTGCTTGGCGATGAACATCAGCGCGGTGGCCCGGCGGATGTTCTTCGAGTCCTCCATCATGTACGCGAGCAGCTCGTTGAAGATCTTGAGGAAGAGCGCATCCAGCAGGTCATCCCCCTGGAGCACCACCTCTGCCTTCGCCACGTCGCCGGAGACGAAGGCATCCAGCGAGCGCTTCACCTGCTGCTGCGCCAGCTCCGCCAGCTTCGGCGTGTCCACGTAGGGCGCCAGCGGGGGGACCTGGTTCAAGTCCATGGAGCGCTCGGCGATGTTCACCGCCAGGTCGCCGATGCGCTCCAGGTCGGTGACGATCTTCAGCGCCGTGGTGATGAGGCGCAAGTCACTGGCGGCCGGCTGGCGCAGCGCGAGGATGCGGCGGCACAGCTCGTCGATCTCCACCTCCAGCCGATTGACGTCCTTGTCCGCGGCGACGACCTTCTCCGCCAGGGCGCTGTCGCGGTCCGTGAGGGCGCGCATGCTCTGGACGATGAGGCCCTCCACCTTGGCGCCCATCGCGAGGAGCTTCTCGCGCAAGTCCCTCAGGTCCTGCTCGAACGCCTTGTCCGTGTGAGTCAACGCCATCGCCGCCAATCCCTTCTCTTCGCTCACCCGAACTTCCCGGTGACGTAGTCCTCGGTGCGCTTCTCGCGCGGGTTGGTGAAAATCTGTTCGGTGGCGCCGCATTCCACCAGTTCACCCATGTAGAAGAAAGCCGTCCTGTCACTCACCCGCGCGGCCTGCTGCATGTTGTGGGTGACGATGGCGATGGTGTACGTCGCCTTCAGCTCGTGGATGAGTTCCTCTATCTTCGCCGTGGCGATGGGGTCCAGGGCGCTCGCGGGCTCGTCCATCAGCAAGACCTGGGGCTCCACGGCCATCGCCCGGGCGATGCACAGCCGCTGCTGCTGGCCGCCGGAAAGGCCCAGGGCGCTCTCGTGCAGCCGGTCCTTCACTTCATCCCAGAGGGCCGCGCCGCGCAGGGACTTCTCCACGCGCTGCTCCAGTGCGGCCTTGTCCTTCATTCCGCCCACGCGCAGGCCGTAGGCCACGTTCTCGAAGATGCTCTTGGGGAACGGGTTGGACTTCTGGAAGACCATGCCCACGCGGCGACGCAGGTCCACCACGTCCACGCTGCGGTCATGGATGTCCATGTCGTCCAGGAGGATGGTGCCCGTGTGGTTGGCGCCCGGAATCAAGTCGTTCATCCGGTTGAGCGCGCGCAGGAAGGTGGACTTGCCGCAGCCGGATGGGCCGATGAGGGCGGTGACGCGCCGGTCCAGGATGGCCAGGGAGACCTTCTGGATGGCCGCCTTCGTGCCGTAGCGCAGGGTCAGCTCGCGCGCCTCCATCTTCGGGCGCGGGGCGTTGGGATTGAGGGACATGGAGGGCGTGTACCGTTGAGTCAGTGGGCGCCCGCGGCCTTGCGGCGCGTGCGGGTCCGGATGATGACCGCGACGAGGTTGAGGGCGAACGTCAACAACAGCAGCACCAGCACCGTCGAGTAGAGCAGCGGGCGCGTGGCCTCCACGTCCGGTGACTGCGTGGCCATCACATACGTGTGGTAACCCAGGTGCATGAACTGGGAGTTGAGGTGGCTGGGCAGGTCCGGGAGGAAGTAGGCCGCGCCCGTGAAGAGGATGGGCGCGACTTCGCCGGCGCCTCGGGAGATGGCCAGCACGGCCCCGGTGAGGATGCCCGGCAGCGCGCCCGGGAGCACCACCCGCCCCAGCGTCTGCGACTGGGTGGCCCCCAAGGCGAGGCTCGCGGTGCGGTGGTCCATGGGGACGGCGCGCAGCGCCTCCTCGGTGGAGACGATGACGACGGGCAGCGTGAGCACCGCCAGCGTCAGCGAGGCCCAGAGGATGCCCGGCTGCGCCCAGTACATCTCCTCGTGGCCGAGCGCGCGGTCCATGCCCTGGCCCACGAAGAGGATGAAGAAGCCCAGGCCAAACAGGCCGAAGACGATGGAGGGCACGCCGGCCAGGTTCACCACCGCCACGCGGACGATGCGGGCGAAGAGCGAGTGGGGTGGCGCGTACTCGTGGAGGTACACGGCCGTCAGCACGCCCACCGGCATCACCGCCACGGTCATCAGCAGGGTGAGCGCGGCGGTGCCGAAGATGGCGGGGAAGATGCCGCCGCCCATCATGCCGTCGGAGGGCGGCTGGGAGAGGAAGGTCCAGGTGACGCCGCCGGCGCCGTTCTCCACGACGTTGAAGAGGATGATGGCCAGCATCGCGATGATGATGAAGGCCGCGAGGCCGGTGAGTGACGTGAGCGCGAAGCCCACGGCGCGGCGGGTCCCCGGCGTCACGCGGCACCTCCCGTCAGCTTGCGGATGACCCTCTTGGTCCACGTGGAGGCCATGAGATTGAGCACGAAGGTGAAGATGAAGAGCTGCACGCCGATGAAGAACAGGAGCGAGTAGTGGGGGCTGCCCACCACCACCTCGCCCATCTCCGCGGCGATGGTCGCCGACAGCGAGCGCGCCGAATCCCCCAGGCTCCAGGAGATGACGTCCGCGTTGCCGGAGGCCATGAGGACAATCATCGTCTCGCCAATGGCGCGCCCGAAGCCGAGCACACACGCGGCGAGGATGCCGGGCGCGGCCGCGGGGAGGACGACCTTCCACGCGGTCTCCCAAGGGGTCGCCCCCAGCGCCAGGGAGGCCTCGCGGTAGCTGCGTGGTACGGCGGTGAGCGCGTCTTCCGACACGGTGAAGATGACGGGGACGATGGCGAGCGCCAGGCCCAGGCCGGCCACCATCGCGTTGAGCGGCCGGTCGAAGCCGAGGGCTTCCTTCACCACCGTGGACATCACCATGAGGGCGAAGAAGCCGAGAACGACGGAGGGGATGCCCGCGAGCAGCTCGATGACGGGCTTGAGCAATTCGCGCAGGCGGCGGGGTGCGAACTCCGCGGCGAACAGCGCGCCGAACACACCCAGGGGGACGGCCACCAGCATGGAGACCGCCGTCGTCTTCAGCGTGCCGACGAACAGCGGAATCATGCTGACCTTGGGAATCTTCGACACCGGCTGCCAGCGGAAGGGCGGCTTGCCCGGGGCCACGTCCTGGGCCAGGAACATCTTGGAGAGGCTGGCCTCGTGGCGGGCCTCCGGCTCCGTGAAGAGCGCGAGGGCTTCCTTGGCCACGAAGATGATGATGAGGATGAGCGCCGCGATGCCGGTGAAGGCCATCAGGGTGATGAACCCCGCGATGACCTTCTCCCGGAGCTGACGCCGCCGCGCCGCCGGTGACAGCGCGGGCGCGATGAGAGGCTGCGTGAGACCCTGCTCCATGATGGCATGTCTATCCATAGTGGCTCGGGCCCCTGGTGACATTCGTGTGACGGAAGGCTCACTTCACCGGGAAGTAGCCGACCTTGGTGACAACGGCCTGTCCTTCGGGTGACAGCGCGAAGTCGATGAACGTCTTGGCGTCCCCGGAGGGCTTGTTGCGCAGGTAGAAATACAGGTCGCGCGACAGCGGGTACTTGCCCGTCTTGATGTTCTCCGCCGTGGGGGCGATGTCCTCGTTGCCCTTCTTGATCTTCAGCTCCTTGATGCCCTTGGCATACGCGGCGCCGCCGTAGCCGATGCTGTTCTTCTCCTTGGAGACGGCGTTCACCACCGCGGCGGTGCCGGGCAGCGTCTGGGCGGAGGCCGCGTAGTCCTCGCCGTCCAGGACGTGGTCCTTGACGAAGACGTAGGTGCCCGAGGAGTTCTCGCGGGAGTAGATGATGATGGGCGCGTCGGGGCCGCCCAGCTGCTTCCAGTTGGTGACATCCCCCACGTAGATGCTCCGCAGCTGCTCCACGGTGAGCGCCGTCACGGGGTTGCCCTCGTTGACGTAGAAGGTGACGCCGTCCTTGGCCACGGGGATTTCCACGCCCGTGGAGTTGTAGCGGGCGCGCAGCTTCTGCTTCTCCGCGTCCTTGATTTCACGGCTGGACATGGCGATCTCCGTGGTGCCGTTCTGGAGCGCCGCCAGTCCCACGCCGGAGCCGCCGCCGGTGACTTGCACCTTGGTGGCGGGTGTCTTCTTCATGAACTCCTCGGCCCATCGCTGCCCGAGGATGACCATGGTGTCGGAGCCCTTCACGGTGACGTTGCCCGCATGGGCGGAGAGCGGGAGGGCGAGCATCAGCCCGATGACCAGTGAACCGAAAATTGCCTTCATGGCGGATTCAGCTCCAGCGAAGTGGTGGTGTTGGGAGGAAGGTAGGGCCTAGTAGCGGGCCTGCATCTGGAGGGTGAACAGGTTGTCGTGCGGGTCCTTGGCGTCGTCCGGATGGGCCGTCATGGGCATCTCGTACGCCGCGGTGACCTTGAGGTTCTCCCCGAAGTAGTGGAGGACGGCGACGGCCAGGGTGCCCACCGAGTTGGTGCTCGCGGGACGTCCCTCCGACGCGCTGTTCTTGCGGCCATTCTCCGGGTCGAAGAAGTCGTAGCGGATGGCCACCGCGTCCGACACGCCCACGTTCTGGACAATCAGGCCGTACCAGCCGCTGGCGGGAACGCCGGGCTGCTCCACCTTCACGTCACCGGAGCTCTTCCAGTACGACCTGCCGGTGATGTACTCGCCCTTGATGGCCGTGGCGCCCAGGGGGAGGAGGTCCAGGTAGAGCTGCGCGTCCAGCGCCACGCGGTCTCTCGTGTGCGCCTTGCGGAAGGTGTCCGAGGGCCCCTTGGTGATGGTGTGGCCGTACCAGCCGGAGACGCCTCCGGACAGCCAGCCCAGGTCGAAGCCCGCGCGGCCGATGACGTCCTTCTCCTTGTCGTTGTCCACGCCGACAGAGCCCTGGTTGAAGATGCCGTCGCCGTCGAAGAGGCCCGCGGCGACGTTGACCTTCCCCTCGAGGAAGGTGCCGGCGAACTTGACGCCGCGGTCCCGCTCGTCGGGCAGGAAGGCGCGCACGACGCGGGTGCGCTCGGGAATCTCGCGGTCGGCGGAGGACTGCACGGCCTCGTAGCCGAAGGGCCACTTCATCTGGCCCAGGGTGAGGCCCGCCTGTTGGTGGGTACCAGGGATGAAGAGGGTGGCCTCGGCGTCGCGCACGGTGACGAACGGGGCGGTGGGCACCGCGTCGATCTGCAGCATCATCTGCGCCCAGTCCGTGGTGTAGGTCGTCTTGATGCGGCCCCGGCGCACGGCGAAGCGGCTGAAGCCGCCCGTACCGGTGTCGTCCAGGCTCTGCTGGTACTGGTAGCGGCCCTGGACGTAGCCGGAAATCTTCAGCTTCTTGAGGGAGAGCAGGTCGTTCTTCGTCTCGGCGTTCTGCTCCTCCAGGGCGGCGACCTTGCCCTCGGCGGTCGTCATGCGCTCGTCCAGGTCCGCGTCGGCGGGCGCGGCGTCCGGGGGGGGCGCCTCCGGGCTGTCGGACGCGGG
>NZ_VIFM01000225.1 GCF_006636215.1 Myxococcus llanfairpwllgwyngyllgogerychwyrndrobwllllantysiliogogogochensis
GGGGCTGGCGGCGCGGGCGTGCCACGTCTCCACCACCGCTTCGATGCGCGGCGCGATCTGGATGACCGAGCTGGGGAAGCAGTGGGCGGGCAGCTCGGAGAAGATGAGGCGCACCACCTCCGCGTCCAGGTCGGTGGCCACGGCCACGTGGGGACGGACGATGAGGTCGGTGAGGTGGGGTGGCTGGCCGGGACCGCTCACCACGCGGGCCACCGCGCAGCTCTGGTAGAAGAGGACAGTCACGTCCGCCTCGCGTGCGCGCTCCAGGAAGGCCAGCAGCGTGCGCCCCTCCACCGCGCCCACCAGCAACGTCTCCGGTGCCCAGCGTCCATCGTCCGCTGGGCCCTGCTCGACGAGCGGCAAGCCGATGGGGACGGGCGGCGCACGGTCGCTCGTCAGGACGGCACCTCGCTCGCCCTGCCAATACAGACGCGTTTCGTACTCAGTGACGGTCACGGACGTCATGGGCGCTCCTTCCGCCGGGCCCTGTTCCGGCATTGCCCTTACAACCCGTGTGCCGCGAAGGTGCTTCATGGTGGACCGGGGATTCGCCCTGAAGTCCCGGACGGGCGGACGAGGGTAACTCATGGCAGGCCAAAGAGACGTAGCACCAGGGGGCCCGTCCAGCTGACCAGCAGACAACCGGCCACCATGAGGGGAAGCCCCAGTTTCAACAGCTCGGAGGTGTCGAGCCCCTCGCCCGCGGCCATCGCGTTGGGCGGGGTGCTGATGGCGAAGGGGATGCCGAACGAGCACCCCATGGCGACGAGGATGGGCGTGGACGCGGAGGGTTCCACGCTCAGGGCCAGGGGCATCAGCAGCGCGGCGGTGCCGGTGTTGCTCATCAGCGCGGACAGGCTCGCGGCGACGATGACCAGCGCCCCCAGTCTCGCCTCGCGCGGCCACGCCTCCAGCCGGGCGCCATCGAGCGCGTGGGCCACCAGGCCCGACTGCTCCAGGAGTTTTCCCAGCGCCAGCCCTCCGGCGATGAGCAGCAGGGTGGACCAGTCCAGGCGTCCCAGGTCCTCGCGTTTGAGAAGCCCGGTGCCGAACAGCAGCGCGGTGGCGCCCAGGGCGACCACCGGTGCGGGCACGCCGTGGAGCGGCTCCGACAGCCAGGCGACCACGCAGGCGGCGCTCACCGCGAGCACGCGTCGGCCGGAGGCATCGAGCGTGCGGGCGGGCTGTGCGGGCAAGGTCAGCGCGTCTCCCATGCGGAAGCGCAGGAGCACCAGGCCGAAGCCGAGCAGCAGCATCAGCACCGTGAGGGGCAGGGCGAACGCCATCCAGCCCGCGAAGGTGACGTGCGCATGAGCGCTCGCGGCGGACACCGCGAGGGCATTGGGGCCGCTGCCCACGGGTGTCGCCATGCCGCCCAGGTTTGCGCCCAACGCGACTCCCGCGAGCAGGGCGGGCCGCAGCGGCGCGCCCGGAGGTGAGGCAAGCAGCACGGGCCTGAGCGCGGCGAGCATCATCGCCGCCGCGGCCACGTTGGACATCCACATGGAGAGGAAGGCCACTCCGCCCATGACGAGGAGCAGCAGGAGGCGGGGCCGGCCTCGCGACAGGCGCACGACGTGCCGCGCCACCGCCGAGTCGAGGCCGTGGCGCATGGCCGCGACTTCCAGCGTGAAGCCACCCAGGAACAGAATGAGCACCGGGTCCACGCCCCAGGTGAGCACGGTGGACAGCCGGTACTCCGGCCCCAGCGGACCGAGCACCACCGGCGTGGCGCCCAGCAGGAGCAGGGTGGGCACGAAGGGCGGCACCAGCTCCGTGAGCCACAGCACCAGGCACACGCCCGCCACCAGCACCGTGCGCGATGCCACCTCGCCGTCCACGCCGAAGCCCGCGAGCCCGGCCACCGCGGCCAGTCCCACTATCGCGAGCACGGGCCGGGTCCAGCGACGCCGTGGCGACGGCGCGACGGTGGCCTCGGGAAGGCTGGTCGACAGGGCCTCGGCGTCCGCGTGTGTCGAGGCGAGTGGGGAGGTCATTGCAAGGGACGCGGGGAGGAGGGACCTACGCGTTGAATTCCCTCGCCAGCTCGCGGCGGTCCTTGTCCTCGATGAGGTGCTGCGCGTAGCGCACCAGGTCCGCCTCGGTGACGATGCCGAGCAGCGCGCCGTCCTGCCCGACGACGGGAAGGCAGCCGAACTTGTTGCGCAACATCAGCACCACGGCATCGCGCAGCGACGCCTCGGGCGTCACCGTCGTCACGTCCCGGGTCATGATGTCGGCGGCCCACAGCGGCTGCGCGGCGGGGTCCGTCGCGTGCGTGGCCGCGGCCCTCAGCAGGTCTCGGTGGGAGATGAGGCCCACGAGCTTTCCCTGTCGGACGACGGGGAGGTGCCGGATGCGGTGCAGGCGCAGCAGCTCCTCCGCCTTGCCCAGGTTCTGGGTCTCCTTGAGCGCGACCACCTCGCGTGTCATCAGCTCTCCGACGATCTGCATGTGGCGCTCTCCCGGTAGATAGGTGGAACTCCCGGGGGCCGCTGCATGGAAAGGGCCAGCCCGGATTCCCTCGGGCTACGGCGATTTCAGCGCCCTGTACACGCAAGGTTTGCGCGTTCGTGTGGTGCCCCGCATTCCTTGCGCGAGCGGTGTTGACTGGAGCGCTTCCAGCCCTGGCCACCGGGCAGGTTGAAGCCGGTCCCGCTGTGCGCTAGATGCTCACCCAGTCGCTAGGGGTGCCCCTCGTAAGGGGCTGAGACGGCCGCGTGGCGCGGCCAACCCTTGGAACCTGAACCGGGTCATACCGGCGGAGGGAAGCGGCCCGGAACCCCCCTGGGGGCTTCCGTCTGCCTTCCCGCCCGTCCTCGAGGAGAGAGAGATGAGCGGAGCGTCCAGAAGCCTCAAGGTCGATGGCAAGGTGCTCGAAGGCATCAGCCAGGGCCCCCTGCCAGCCTCGCGCAAGGTGTTCGTGAGTGGGGAGCTGCACCCCGACTTGCGAGTCCCCGTGCGGGAAATCAGTCAAACCCCCACGCGGCACGGACCGGGCGCGGATGCCCGGGTGACGTCGAATCCCCCCGTGCTCGTCTATGACTCCAGCGGTCCGTACACGGACCCGGAGGCGCGAATCGACCTGCGCCAGGGCCTGCCCGCCACGCGCGAGGCCTGGGTGCTGCGTCGCGATGACACGGAGGAGCTGGCGGGAATCACCTCCGACTACGGCAAGGAGCGCGAGGCGGACCCGAGGCTCGCGGGGCTGCGCTTCGGCCACCGCCGCAAGCCGCGCGTGGCACGCCAGGGCGTCAACGTCACCCAGTTGCACTACGCCCGGCGCGGCATCATCACCCCGGAGATGGAGTACGTGGCGCTGCGAGAGAACCTGCGCATGGACGCGTCGTTGTCCGCGCAGCACCCGGGCCACTCGTGGGGCGCGTCCATCCCCCGCGTCATCACCCCGGAGTTCGTGCGCGACGAGATTGCCCGGGGCCGCGCCATCATCCCCGCGAACAT
Source organism: Myxococcus llanfairpwllgwyngyllgogerychwyrndrobwllllantysiliogogogochensis (assembly GCF_006636215.1). Classification (GTDB taxonomy): domain Bacteria; phylum Myxococcota; class Myxococcia; order Myxococcales; family Myxococcaceae; genus Myxococcus; species Myxococcus llanfairpwllgwyngyllgogerychwyrndrobwllllantysiliogogogochensis. The sequence continues at coordinate 3,463 of NZ_VIFM01000225.1, forward strand.
CAATCACCCGGAGCTGGAGCCGATGATCATCGGCCGCAACTTCCTGGTGAAGATCAACGCCAACATCGGCAACTCCGCCGTCTCGTCCTCCATCGAGGAGGAGGTGGAGAAGATGGTCTGGTCCATCCGCTGGGGCGCGGACACGGTGATGGACCTGTCCACGGGCCGGAACATCCACGAGACGCGCGAGTGGATCCTCCGCAACGCGCCGGTGCCCATCGGCACGGTGCCCATCTATCAGGCGCTGGAGAAGGTGGGTGGCAAGGCGGAGGACCTCACGTGGGAGATCTACCGCGACACGCTCATCGAGCAGGCCGAGCAGGGCGTGGACTACTTCACCATCCACGCCGGCGTGCTGCTGCGCTACGTGCCGCTCACCGCGAAGCGACTGACGGGCATCGTCAGCCGGGGCGGATCCATCCTCGCGAAGTGGTGCCTGGCCCACCACCAGGAGAACTTCCTCTACACGCACTTCGAGGAGATCTGCGAGATCATGAAGGCGTACGACGTCAGCTTCAGTCTGGGTGACGGGCTGCGGCCGGGCTCCATCGCCGACGCGAACGACGCGGCGCAGTTCGGCGAGCTGGAGACGCTGGGCGAGCTGACGAAGATCGCCTGGAAGCACGACGTGCAGACGATGATCGAAGGCCCGGGCCACGTGCCCATGCACCTCATCCAGGAGAACATGACGAAGCAGCTGGCGGTGTGCGGCGAGGCGCCGTTCTACACGCTGGGGCCCCTCACCACGGATATCGCGCCGGGGTATGACCACTTCACCAGCGGCATTGGCGCGGCGATGATTGGTTGGTTCGGCACCGCGATGCTCTGCTACGTGACGCCGAAGGAGCACCTGGGGCTGCCGGACCGCGACGACGTGAAGGAAGGCGTCATCACGTACAAGATCGCCGCGCACGCCGCCGACCTGGCCAAGGGGCATCCGGGCGCTCAGGCTCGCGACAACGCGCTCTCCAAGGCCCGCTTCGAGTTCCGCTGGGAGGACCAGTTCAACCTCTCCCTGGACCCCGAGCGCGCCCGCGCCTTCCACGACGAGACGCTGCCCGCCGACGGCGCCAAGGTCGCCCACTTCTGCTCCATGTGCGGGCCCCAGTTCTGCTCCATGAAAATCACCCAGGATGTTCGCGACTACGCGGAGAAGCTGGGCGTCACCGACGCCACCGCGCTCGACTCGGGGATGGAACAGAAGAGTGAGGAATTCCGGAAGGCAGGCAGCGAGTTGTATCGCTGAGCCACGAAGCCAGGAATCGAGGGCGTCAAACGACCTGCTACATCACCTGTCCGAGACGTGACAATGAGAGTGGGTGCATGTCATGTTAGGCAGGCATGGGCGCGGTGCACGCGCCCTCGATTATCTGGAGGGGATACTTCATGGAGACTCCGCCGCGGGAGCAAGTGGGTTCGTACATCACCGGCACTCCGATGCCGACCCAGGATGAGAAGACGATGGGGCTGATCGCCCACATGGGAACCATCCTGGCCAACTTCGTGGGCCTGGGCTTCGCGGTTCCGCTGGTGCTGATGCTGACCAAGGGCAAGGAGTCGTCCTTTGTTCGCGAGCACTCGGTGGAGTCGCTGAACTTCCAGATCACCCTCTTCATCGCCGGCCTCGTCGGCGTCGCCACGTCGTGTATCGGCATCGGCCTGGTGTTGCTGCCCATCGTCGGCATCCTGGCGCTGGTGTTCGGCATCATCGGCGGGCTGAAGGCGAACGAGGGGCAGCTGTACCGGTACCCGTTCGCCATTCGGTTGGTGAAGTAGTCGGCACGGCGGCGGCTCCCTTCGGGGAGCCCGCGGCCACTCGGGCGGGCCAGGCGCGAGCGCGCGGGCCCGCCCGTCGTCTTTTCAGGGGACACGCGAGCGGCGAGCACTCGGGTGCATCCTCGCGACGAGGCAGCGCGGTCTCGGCCCCGCTTGGGTGGCAGCGTGGCGCCGGTGCGGGCCTTCAGCCGCCGATGCCCATCATGGACAGCAGCATGGCGCCGGTGGTGCGGGCCTTCAGTCGCCGATGCCCATCATGGACAGCAGCGTGGCGCCGGTGCGGGCCTTCAGCCGCCGATGCCCATCATGGACAGCAGCGTGGCGCCGTTGCCGGGCTCGGTGAAGCGGTGGCCCTCGGGCTTGTCGCCCAGGGCGGCGCGGATGGCCCGTGCCAGCTCCACGTCCGTGGCCCCACCTCGGATGAGCTGATGCAGCGGCGCCTGTGCGCGGCCGCCCAGGCAACTGCGCAGGTCGCCATTCGAGGCCACGCGCACGCGGTTGCACCCGCCGCAGAAGTTCTGGGTCAGCGGCGAGATGAAGCCCACGCGGCCACCTGGCGCCTTCCAGTAGCGCGCGGGACCGGAGGTGACGGAGTCGGCGGCGGCGCCGGTCTCCTCGGGCTCGGCGGAGAGGTCCAGGCCCTCTCCGCGCAGCCGGTCCATCAGCTCGGCGGTGGGCACTGGAACGCCCTGGCCAAAGGGCATCAGTTCGATGAATCGCGGGGTGATGCCGCGCGCGTGCGCGTACTCCACCAGCGCGCGGGCCTCGCCGTCGTTCACGCCCCGCATCACCACGACGTTGAGTTTGAGCGAGGCGTAGTGGGAGGCCGCCGCCGCGTCGATGCCCCGGAGGATGGCGTCGAAGTCCCCTTGCTTGGAGATGCGGCGGAACGTCTCCGGGGACAGCGTGTCCAGGCTGAGGTTGAGCTGGTCGACACCGGCCTCGCGCAACGGGGCCGCGAGGGCCTCCAGGTGGCTGGCGTTGGTGGTGATGGCCAGGTGCCGCACGCCTGGGATGCTGGCGATGCGCCGGGCGATTTCCAGGATGTCCGGACGGATGAGCGGCTCACCGCCGGTGAGGCGCACGCGGCGGATGCCCAGCGCGGCGAAGATGCCGGCGATGCGTCCCAGCTCCTCCGCGTTCAGCAGGTCCTTCTTGCCGCCCCAGGACGCGGGAGAGCAGTACGTGCAGCGGAAGTTGCAGCGGTCCGTGATGCTCAGCCGCAGGTACGTCATGCGGCGCCCCTGCGCATCCAGCAGGGGAGGGGCGAGCGGATCCGTCTGGAGTGCGGGCGTCGTCACGGGCGGCCTGACCTCATAACAGCCGCCAGGGGGACGTTCATCTCAATCCCCCCAGCGTGAGGGGCTCAGCCCTCGCTCCCCGTGGCCGACCGGATGATCGGCACCTTCACTTCGACGGGCTCGCTCGAGGCGGCACGCGGGGCGACCGGCGCGGGCTCCAGGTCATCGTCCAGGTCCGTCAGACGCGCCAGCTCCGCCTCGGCCTCGTTCGCCTCCTGCTCGGCCACGGGAAGATTGAGCTTCCGCAGCGCCATCTCCTCCTTGATGCGGATGAGACCCTCTTCGCCGATGTCCAGGAACGCCCGGACGACTTCCGGGTCGAACTGGGTGTTGGCGCAGCGGCGGATCTCCTGGATGGCGTTCGCGAACGAGGTGCCCTTGCGGTACGGCCGGTCGCTCGTCATCGCGTCCAGCGTGTCCGCCACGGCGAAGATGCGCGCGCCGATGTGGATCTCCTGCCGCTGGAGGCCGCGCGGGTAGCCCGCGCCGTCCCAGCGCTCCTGGTGCGACAGGACGATGGCGGAGGGCGTGGAGAGGAACGGGATGGCCTGGATCATCTGGAAGCCAATCTCCGGATGCTTGCGCATCTCCAGCCACTCGTCCGGCGTGAGCTTGCCCGGCTTGAGCAGCACCGCGTCCGGCACGCCAATCTTGCCGATGTCGTGCAGGAGCGCGCCGCGGCCAATCTCCTCCAGGTCCTTGCCGGAGATGCTCATCCGGCCGGCGATGGCGGACGTGTAGCTGACCACGCGCTGCGAGTGGTCGCTCGTCTCGTGCTCGCGCGCGTCCAACGCGGCCACCAGCGCCAGAAGCGTGTTCTGGTAGGTGTTGGCGATGTTGTGCAGCGCGCTGCGCAGCTCCGCGGTGCGATCTCTCACCTTGCGCTCCAGCTTCTTCTGGTAGCGCTTGCGGGCCATCTCGATGCGGCGCTTGGCGAGCGCACGCTCGATGGCTCGGATGAGGTCCGTGAGCTTCGGTGGCTTGAGCAGGTAGTCCACCGCGCCCCGGCGCAGGCAGTCCACCGCGGACTCCGTGTCGCCATAGCCGGTGAGCATGATGACGGACGTGTCCGGCAGTCGCTCTCGCAGGTTCTCCAACAGCCAGAGGCCGTCCTTGCCCGGCATCTTCATGTCGCTGATGACGAGCGGGGTGTCCTCCTCGCCAGCCACGTCCAGCGCCATCTCGGCGCCGCTCGCGACGACGCAGTTGTAGCCCTCTTCACGCAGGAGGACGGAGATGACGTCTCGGACAGAGTCGTCATCGTCGACGATGAGGATTCGGGGTGGGGCAGGGGGGATGGCTTCCACGGCGGGAGATTCTAAAGGTTTCCGGGTTTCAATGGCGAATGAGTCAGGGAAATTACCACCTTCCTCCACTTGCAGGTTGACAGTCCAGTGCGCTGGTCCGGAAGACGACCCTGGGAGGGAGGGCGGCCGGGCAGGCGTGGACGGGTCCTGGGAGGAAGTCGAGCCTTCAGGCCTGGGCCCTCGTACTCGCGCGGTCATGGCGGAAAGGCGCGAGGTCCAGGGTGGTCCGCTCTCCGAGGACGGCCTCGGCCACGAGCTTCGCGGTGATGGGGGCCAGGAGGATGCCGTTGCGGAAGTGTCCGGTGGCGAGGAAGAGGCCTGGGGTGGGGCCCTCTCCGAGGTAGGGCCGCTTGTCCTCCGTCCAGGGGCGGAAGCCGGCCCACGTCTCGGTGATGGGGGCGGACCCGAGCTCCGGGCACAGCTCCAGGGCCATGTCGAGGATGCGGGCCAGGCCCGCCGCGGTCACCTGCTTGTCGAAGCCCACCAGCTCCATGGTGCTGCCGGCGATGACGCGGCCGTCCGCGCGGGGGACGACGTAGCCCTTCTCCGACGTGAGGATGCGCTGGATCAGGGGAAGGCGCGTCTGGAGCTGAATCATCTGCCCACGCGCGGGGCGCACCGCCTTCGCCTCCACGCCCGCGCCCTGGACGAGCGAGGACCAGGAGCCGGCGGCGAGCACCACCGCGTCCGCGCGCAGCACCTCGCCATCCAGGTCCACGCCCACCGCGCGGCCCGCTTCGTGAACGATGCCGCGCACGTAGCCGCTTCGGAACTCGGCGCCCACGCGCGCGGCGGCCATCGTCAGCGCGCGGACGAGGAGCCGGTTGTCCACCTGGTGGTCATCCGGGAAGTGGGCGGCGGCGACGGCTTTCGAGGAGAGGCGCGGCTCCAATGCGCGGGCCTGGGCACCGTCGAGCACGTCCGCGCGCAGGCCCATGCCGCGCTGCCACAGCACGGTGGCTTCCACGTGCTGCACCGCCGCTTCGCTGAAGGCGACCTTGAGGACGCCGCTGGGGCGGTAGGCGATGTCCACGCCGGACAGCTCGCGCAGCTCGTCGGCGAAGGCGGGATAGAGGGCGCGGCTCTTCAGGCACAGCTCGAGGAAGGGGCCGGGGCCGTCGGACTCCATCTGTGGAGCGAGCATGCCGGCGGCGGCGCTGCTGGCCTCCGCGCCGGGGATGGAGCGCTCCAGGACGGTGACGCGCGCGCCGGCTTGCCGCAGCCGCAGCGCGATGCCGCAGCCCATGATTCCCCCACCCACGATGATGACGTCCGAAACTCGCATGGACTTCTTTCCTGCTCGCCCCGTCGAGGGTTTGCAAGCGACTTGGACAGGGAGCCCAGAGGTCGGGTTGACGGCGGGGGCCTTTGCCATTACTGATGGGGCCGTGCGTTTCTCTTCCGTGCATCCCCATCATGCGCATCATCGGCTCGGCCCCGACGGGACCGTTCGCCACGCGCATGCCTGGGTGAGCCACTAGACGCACCACCCTCCCGGCACCTGCCGCAGCGAATGAAGGCCCGTCCTCCCCCGGACGGGCCTTTTTTCGTTTCCGCGCGGCCTTCGATTCCCCCGCAGCCCCCAGCAGGTCTACCCATGTTGCTGAAGATCGCTCTTCCCAACAAAGGCCGCCTTTCCGAAGAGGTTCGTGAACTTTTCAACGATGCGGGCCTGGAGGTGCGCGGCAGAGGAGAGCGCGCACTCACCGCGTCGCTCGGAGGCGAGTTCGAGGCCATCTTCGTGCGCGCCCAGGACATCCCGGAGTTCGTCGCGGACGGCGCGGCGCATGCGGGCGTCACGGGATGGGATCTCGTGAGCGAGGCGGGGCGGGAGCTCGAGCACCTGATGGACCTGGAGTTCGGCAAGTGCCGGCTCGTCGTGGCGGCGCGCGAGGAGAGCGGCATCACCCACTCCAACGACGTGCGAGACGGCATGCGGGTGGCGTCGTGTTTCCCCCGGCTGACGCAGGACTACTTCGCGCGGCGAGGGCAGAGCATCACCGTGGTTCCCGTCTCGGGTGCGGCGGAGATTGCTCCGCACCTGGGCATCGCGGACATCGTGGTGGACCTGACGTCCACGGGCTCCACGCTGAAGATGAACGGCCTGCGCGAGGTAGCCACGGTGCTGGAGTCCAGCGCGCGACTGGTTTCGAGCAAGACGAACGTCCCGGAGGCGCGCAAGCGGCTGGACGAACTGAAGCTGGCGCTGGGCTCGGTGCTGGCGGCGCGGGGCAAGCGCTACCTCATGGCCAACGTCCCCAGGGACTCGCTCGCGGGGGTGCGCGAGGTGCTGCCCGGACTCAATGGCCCCACGGTGGTGGACGTGCTGGACGGAGGGACGTTCGTCGCGGTGCACGCGGTGGTGGCGGCGAAGACCATCTACCGCACCGTCAACGCCCTGAAGGCCCTGGGCTGCGAGGGCATCCTCGTCACGCGCATCGAAAGGCTGGTGGCGTGATGACGCCGCTTCCTTCGTTCCTCCGCTATCGCGGACCGCTGGCCAGCCTGTCCCGCGAGGATCGGCTCCGATTGCTGCAGCGAGGCGGGGATGTGGACGCGCGCATCTCCGCCCGGGTGAGGGAGCTCATCGCCCGGGTCCGGCTGGATGGGGACTGGGCGCTCTTCGAGATGGCGCGCCAGTTCGACCGCGCGGAGTTGTCCGCACTGGAGGTCCCCCGCGCGCGTTGTGAGCAGGCGCTCGAATCATTGGACCCGTCGGTGGCGCGGGCCCTGGGTCGCGCGGCGCGGAATATCGCGCGGGCGCACGAGGCGCAGCGGCCACGCGCGGTGGAAGTGGAGACGGAGCCCGGTGTGCTGGTGGGCCGGAGGCCGGACCCCCTGGGCCGCGTCGGAGTGTACGCACCGGGAGGCCGGGCGGTGTATCCGAGCAGCGTGTTGATGGGGGTGGTGCCGGCGAAGGTCGCGGGGGTGGGCGAGGTCATCGTCTGCTCGCCTCCGGGGCCGGACGGTCTGCCCCACGCGAGCGTGTTGGCGGCGGCGGTGCTGGCGGGCGCGGACCGGGTCTTCGCGCTGGGCGGAGCGGGCGCGGTGGCTGCCATGGCGTACGGCACGGAGAGTGTCCCCCGGGTGGACCGCATCGTCGGGCCGGGCAACGCCTACGTGGCGGAGGCCAAGCTCCAGGTGGTGGGCGCGGTGGCCATCGAAGCGCCTGCGGGGCCGAGTGAAATCCTCGTCGTCGCGGACGAGACGGCGAGTCCGGTCGCGGTGGCGCGGGAGATGCTGGCGCAGGCGGAGCACGACCCGGATGCGGCCTGCGTGACGGTGGCGCGAGGCGAAGGGGTGGCGGAGGCCATCGCGGAGCAGGTGCGGCGCCTGTCACTGGGTGCGAAGCGCGAGGAGATTGTCGCCGCCGCACTGCGCTCACGTGGCGCGGTGTTGAGTGTGGCGTCGCTGGAGGAGGCGTGGCCCTTCGTCGCGGACTTCGCGCCGGAGCACCTGCTGCTCGCCACCGCCGCGCCTTCGGCGGACCTGGCGCGAGTGCGCAACGCGGGCACGGTCTTCCTGGGGGAGCGCTCCTCGGTGGCCTACGGCGACTACATGACGGGCTCCAACCACGTGCTGCCCACGGCGGGGCTGGCGAGGGCCTACTCGGGACTCAACCTGCTCGACTTCTACCGATGGACCACCTACCAGCGCGTGGAGCGCGCGGCGTCCCAGGCATTGGCGGACGACGTGGGACTGCTTGCGGACAGTGAGGGCCTCTTCGCGCACGCGGACGCCGCGCGGGCCTGGAGGGCCGAATGATTCCCACGCGTGCATCCTATCGGGACATCCCGTTGTATTCGCCCGCGAAGCGGCCCTGTCGCGTGGACCTGAGCGACAACACCAACCTCTTCGGGGTGCCTCCCGCCGCGGAGCGAGTGCTGCGTGAGTCCTCCCTGGAGTCGCTCTCGCGCTATCCCCGGGGCTATGCGCCCGACCTGCGCGGCGTGCTGGCCGAGCAGCTCGGTGTGACGGCAGAGTGCGTGACGACGGGCTGCGGCTCCGATGACGTCCTCGACAGCGTGCTGCGAGCGTTCTTGGAGCCGGGTGAGTTGCTTGTGTTTCAAGACCCGACGTTCGTGATGATGCCGCTGTTCGCGCAGGTGAACGGACTGCGGACGGCGGCGGTGCCCCTGCGCGCGGACTTCGACGTGGAGCCCGAGTGGCTGGTGTCCACGGGGGCGAAGGTCATCTACCTGTGCTCACCGAACAACCCCACGGGCACGGTGCTGTCGCGCGCGGCGGTGGAGCGCGTGGTGGAGCGTGCGCCGGGGCTGGTCATCATCGACGAGGCTTATGCCGACTTCGCGCGCGGGCCCGGCTTCCTGGACCTGGCGCGCACGTGCTCGAACGTGCTGGTGACGCGCACGTTCTCGAAGGCCTTCGGGCTCGCGGGGATGCGCGTGGGGTGGGCGGTGGGCCACCCGAAGCTCGTGGCCGAAGTCGAGAAGGCACGGGGGCCGTACAAGCTGACGACGCTCGCGGAAGCGATGGCCGTGGCAGTGCTGCGCGAGGACGCGGGTTGGGTGCGTGCTCGGGTGGAGGAGGCGGTGGAGAACAGGGAGCGCCTGCGGGGCGGGCTGGTGGCGCTGGGGCTGAAGCCGCTGCCGTCCGAGGGCAACTTCCTGATGGTGCCGCTGCCCGGAGCGCCAGGGGTTGCGGAGCGGATGCGGGAGCGTGACGTGAACGTGAGGGCGTTCCAGGGGCTGACCGGGGTCGGAGATGCGCTCCGAATCGGCAGTGGACCGTGGCCCTTGCTGGAGGCGGCGCTCGTGGCGCTGCGGGAGTCCTTGCGATGAGAGTCACCTTGTTCGACTACGGCGCTGGCAACCTGCACTCGCTGACCAAGGCCCTGGCCACGGAGGAGGGCGTCGACGTTCGCGTGGAGGAGAGCCCGGCGCGTGCGGTGGATACGGATGTGCTCGTGCTGCCCGGTGTTGGCGCCTTTGGCTCGGCGGCGGCGCGACTGGCGCCCGGGCGGGATGCGATGCGCTCGGCATTGGAGAAGGGCCTGCCCTGCCTGGGCATCTGCCTGGGCATGCAGTTGCTGTTCGATTCGAGCGACGAGGGAGAGGGCGCGGGCCTGGGCTATTTCGCCGGACGGGTGACGCGGCTGACATCGCGACGCGTGCCGCAGATTGGCTGGAACCAGGTGGAGGGCGACCGCACGTTGTCGGGGGCGAAGCTGGACACCGCGTACTACGCGCACAGCTTCGTCTGCCGCGTGGAGGACGCGTCGGTGGTGACGGGGTGGACGACGCACGAGGAAGACCGCTTCCCCGCGGTGGTTCGACGCGGCCGGGTGGTGGGCGTGCAGTTCCATCCCGAGAAGTCTTCGTCTTCGGGTGTCGCCTTCGTGCGGGCCTTCTTGCGGGAGGTGGCGTCATGAGGGCGATTCCCGCGATCGATCTGCGCGAAGGCGCGTGTGTGCAGCTCGTTGGAGGTTCGTATGAAGACGAGCGGGTGCGGGTGAAGGACCCGCTGGAGGCGCTGCTGCGATGGCGCGCCTTCGGCTTCAGGGCCTTCCACGTGGTCGACCTGGATGCGGCGCTGGGCCGGGGTTCCAATGCCGAGGCCGTGGCGCGACTTACCGCGCACGAGCCGGGGCTCACGTTCACCGTGGGCGGGGGTGTGCGAGAGCTGGAGCGGGTGGAGGCGCTGCTGGAAGGGGGCGCCTCGGCCGTGGTGGTGGGGACTCGGGCCATCGAGGACGCGGCGTGGTTGGCCGACGTCGCGAGCCGTCATCCAGGCCGCGTGGTGGTTGCTGCGGACGTGCGAGGCCGCGAGGTGGTGACGCGAGGCTGGACGGCGGGCAGTGGCATGACGGTGGGCGATGTGCTCGCGGCGCTGGAGCCGTTGCCGCTCGGTGGCCTGCTGGTGACCGCGGTCCACAAGGAGGGGCAGCTCGAGGGTGTTGACCTGTCGCTGATGCGAGAGGTGGTGGTTCGCAGCCGTCACCGGCTCTACGCGTCGGGCGGCGTGACGACGCTGGACGACTTGAGGGCGCTGGCCTCGGTGGGCGCGTACGGGGCGGTCATTGGGATGGCGCTGTACACGGGGCGGCTGGATGCGCGCGACGTCGCGCTGGAGTTCGCGAAATGACCACTGTCACTCGAGAGACGAAGGAGACGCGGATCCGCGTGGAGCTTTCGGTGGGCCGGGGGAGCACGCAGGTGGACACGGGGCTCAAGTTCTTCGACCACATGCTCTCCACCTTCGCGCGCTACGCAGGACTCGACTTGAAGCTGCACGCTCGTGGCGACCTCACGCACCACCTGATGGAGGACGTGGCGATTACTTTGGGGACGGCGGTGCAGCGGGTGATTCCAGCGACAGCGGCTCGTTTCGCGGAGCGCACGCTCCCCATGGATGACGCGCTGGTGCAGGCGTGCCTCGACGCGGGCGGACGGTTTTTCTACCAGGGGCCGCTGAAGAATCGGCTCTACGAGCACTGGATGCGCTCGTTCTGCGAGCACGCGAAGGTGACGCTGCACCTGCGGGTGCTGCGAGGGAAGGACAGTCACCACGTCACCGAGGCGGCGTTCAAGGCACTGGGGCTCGCGCTGCGGGATGCGATGGTGGACTCCGGCACCGTGTTCAGCATGAAGGGCTCCGTGGCCCTGGAGGTGCTCTGATGCTGACGCGACGACTCATCGTCTGTCTGGACGTGAAGGGCGGCCGGGTGGTGAAGGGCGTTCGCTTCGAGGGTCTCCGCGACGTGGGAGACCCGGTGGAGTTGGCCCTGCGCTACGAGCAGGAGGGCGCGGACGAGGTGACGTTCCTCGACATCTCCGCGAGCGCCGAGGAGCGTGACACGCTCTGGGATTTGGTGCGGCGCACGGCGGAGCGACTGTTCATCCCGTTGACGGTGGGGGGAGGCGTCCGCACGGTGGAGGACGTGGGGCGTGCGCTTCGGTCTGGCGCGGACAAGGTGAGCATCAACTCGGCGGCGGTGGCCCGGCCGGAGGTGCTCACGGAGTGCGCGGAGCGATTCGGAGCGCAGTGCGTGGTGGCGAGCATCGACGCTCGGAAAGAGGGTTCGCGCTGGCGTGTCCACACGCATGGTGGGCGCAAGCCCACGGAGCTGGAAGCGGTGGCCTGGGCGCGTGAGTGTGTGGCGCGAGGTGCGGGTGAAGTGCTCCTCACCAGCATCGACCAGGACGGTGCCCGCTCGGGCTACGACCTGGAGCTGACGCGCGCGGTGGCGGACGCGGTGGATGTGCCCGTCATCGCGTCCGGAGGGGCGGGTAACGCGGAGCACGTGCGGGACGGACTCACGCGTGGCGGCGCGGACGCGGCGCTCGTTGCGGGCATCCTTCACGATGGGCTCACCACGGTAGGGGCCATCAAATCGCTGCTCCGAGCGAGCGGCCTTCCCATCCGGAGCACGACATGACGAGCGCACAGGGCTTGATGCAGGTGGTGGAAGTTGCCTGCGAGGTGGAAGACGTGACGCAAAGCGTCGTCAGCAGACGCCCCATCCGGAGCACGACATGACGAGCGCACAGGGCTTGATGCAGGCGGCTGAAGTCGCACGCAATTCGGGAGACGTGGCGCCGAGCGCCTTCAGAGGCCTTCCCATCCGGAGCACGACATGACGAGCGCACAGGGCTTGATGCAGGCGGCGGCCGAAGTCGCGCGCAAGGCCGGGGACGTGGCGCTGGGCTACTTCCGCGGCGGCATCGCGGTGGATACCAAGAGCGACGGGACGCCCGTCACGGTGGCGGACCGCACGGCGGAGCAGACCGCACGCGAATGGCTGGAAGCACGTTTTCCGGACGACGGCATCCTCGGTGAAGAGTTCGGGGAGACACGGCCGGGCGCGCGGCGCCGATGGATTCTGGACCCCATCGATGGAACAAAGACCTTCATCCGGGGCGTACCTCTATGGGGAACCCTGGTGGCACTGGCGGAAGGGGAGCGCATCCTCGTGGGCGCCGCGTACTTCCCCGCCGTGAGCGAGCTGCTGGTGGCTGCGCCAGGGGAAGGTTGCTTCTGGAACGACAAGCTCGCGCGAGTGTCCGAGCAGGCGGACTTGTCTCGCGCGGTGGTGCTCTCCACGGACGAGCGCTTCCGTCAGCATCCCGAGCGCGGAGAAGCCTGGCGCCGCTTCACCCTCGACGCGGCCATCTCCCGCACCTGGGGCGATTGCTACGGCTATCTGCTGGTAGCCACGGGCCGAGCGGAGGTCATGGTGGACGAGCTGCTTTCGCCCTGGGATGCCGCCGCGCTCCAGCCCATCATCGAAGAAGCCGGAGGCGTCTTCACCGACTGGACCGGGCGGCGGACCTCCTTCGGTGGCAACGGCATCGCCACCAACGCGGCCCTGGCCACATTCACCCGTGAGCGCCTGGGCGCGACGGAGGCCACGTGATTCTGGACCTGGACCGACTCGACTTCACCAAGGGCGGTGGCCTGGTGACGGTGGTGACTCAAGACGCGCGCACCGGTGATGTGTTGATGGTGGCGCACGCGGACCGCGAGGCACTGGAGCGCACCCTCGCCACGGGGCAGATGCACTACCGTTCGCGCTCGCGTGGCCTCTGGCACAAGGGCGCCACCAGCGGGAACACGCAGCAGGTGGTGTCCCTGCGCGCGGACTGCGACGGTGACGCGGTCCTCGCCCGCGTCGAGAAAGCCGGGCCGGCTTGTCACACCGGCGAGACCACGTGCTTCGGTCCCGGAGGGGGAGACGCGCTGGCCGCGCTGGATGCCACCCTCGCCGAGCGCGCGACCCGACCCGATGCCCCGGGCGAAAAACCCAGCTACACGCGCCGCCTGCTCGCGGACCGCAACCTGCGTCTCAAGAAACTGGGCGAGGAGGCCGCGGAGCTGGTGACGGCCTGCGCGGATGCGGACGCCGGACGCGCCGCCGAGGAGGCAGCCGACCTCCTCTACCACCTCCTCGTCGCGGTGAGGCCGCTCGGGCTCTCCCTGGAAGACGTGAAGGCCGTGCTCGCACGTCGTGCCGCGAAGCCAAAACTTCCCGGCAATGCTGGATGAGCGAGGCTCACCTCGCGTGAGCAGGACACAGGGCTATCAGGGCATTCCACGTATCAAACCCCGTTTTCAGGCCGTGTCAGCGTCGACCCGGATGGATTTGTCCGTCACGGCTGCATACGGACAGCAGGATTGCGACGGTGGAGTGATCGCGTGCAGCAGTGACTCTCTTCAACGAAAGGAGTGTTCCTGCTACACATCCAGACGCGCGGCGCTGTGGAGAACGCCGGCCGGGCGCTTCTTGGCATCGAAACCGTCCGCCTCACCGGAGGCATCGTGAACGGCCCCACCACGTACAAGGCAGAGCTCATCGACCGAGTCATCTTCTCCCGCTGGCAGAATCCTCCGACCAAGGAGGACGTCGCGGCGATGCTGGCTCAGATGGAGGAGGCCTCGACGCGGCTCAACTCGCGTCTCATCTACATTGGTTCCGTGAGCCCGAAGTCCAAGGTTCCCGACGCGAACGAGCGCACCATCCTCAACAACTTCCTCGTGGATGCGAGGAAGACGTGTGTCGAGCAGGCGTGGCTCATCTACGAGGGCACGGACCTGCAACACAACCTCCAGCGCGTCATCATCTCCGGCGTGCTCATCCTCACCCGGACCTTCGACAACTTCCTCTCGGTCGCGAAGTCGGGCGAGTCCATCGTCAAGGACGTCAGCGCCGTCCTGAAGAAGGACGCGGCGCCCATCTTCCAACTCGCCAAGGACCGCGGCCTGGTCGCCTGACGCCGTCGGCGCTCAGCGCGCGCCGAGGATCTCCAGCTCCAGGAGCTTGCCGTCCGCGCTCTCGGGGAACACGCTGACCGCGTCCACATCGACCAGGGGCGCGGCGGGGTTGCAGGTCTCCCACTCGCCCGTGCCACGAAACTGGCACACGGTGGGATTGACGAACGAGAAGCCTCCCTCTGGATCATTCAAGCCCACGCCCTTCGGCGTGCGGACGATGGCTCGCAGGGAGCCCGGGCCTTGCGCCCGGACACGGAACCCCACCAGGTGCTTGAGCGTGGGCGCGTAGCCCGCGCGCAGCGCTCCGTCCGCCGACCAGCGCGTGCCCCGCCTCGCGTTGCTCACCGGGACTCCCGTGAGGGGGTCTCCATCGAATGCCTGGAACGCGGGCTGGGCCCCCAGGAGCTGATCCGGCTTCACCGGCGCGGTCTCCACCGGCTTCGCGCTGGCCGCCGTGAGCAGCGCCGGGGCCCGGGCGCCTTGCTGGGCGGCGGCCGCGCGCAGCACGGACAGGGGCAGCAGGTCCGCGCTCGCGCAGCGGGACACCAGTCCATCCAGGAGCGTGCGCACGGTGGGGGGCAGGTCGACGGAGGCCTGGGCGGCGGGGGCGAGCCCCAGTCGGACGATGGAATCACAGGCCGCCGGGGTGCCTGGGCCCGCGTGCTCCAGGCTCCACTGGAGCTCGGGGATGTTCGGCGCTTGACCGACGGCGGTGTCCAGCAGGGCACGGGCCACGGTCTGCGCGCAGGCGTTGACCCTGGAGGGACAGCGCTCGCAGAGGGCGGCGAGCAGCCCCCGCATGGGGGTGTCCGCCCCCTGGGTGAAGGGGGCTCGGGCGGCCAGCGCTCCGCCCAGCTCACAGGCGCGCGGGGGCGGCTTGTCACAGGCGTCCAGCCGCTTGCGGGCCTCGGCCACGACGGTGGGCTCGTCGGGGGCGCGCAGGGTGGCGTCCAGGGTCCGCTCCACCGCGCGGCACTCAGGGGAGGGGGGAAGCGGCGAGGGGG
>NZ_VIFM01000226.1 GCF_006636215.1 Myxococcus llanfairpwllgwyngyllgogerychwyrndrobwllllantysiliogogogochensis
GTCCCCCAGAGCCCCGGCGCCGCGGTGGGTCGAGCCCTGGGCGCCGCCCTCGTCCTCAATGTCGGCGCGCTCATCCCCCCCTTCCTCGCCTCCACCGTCTTCGCCTGGCTGCGCACCTCGTGCGACCCCTTCGAGCTGGTGGGTTTCTATCCCATGATCACCCTCCCCTCGGCCGTGCTGGCCTCGGCGTCGGGAGTCCTCTGCGGCTTCAAGGCCCGGCGGCCCTCCCGGGGGGTGGCACTGCACGTGCTGCTCGTCCTGCTGTCGCTCGTCCCCACCGTGTGGCCCATCGTCGCCGGTCCCCAGGTCTTCGCCTTCAACCACTTCCTGGGACACCTGCCCGGCCCCCTCTACGACGAGGCCCTGGTGATGACGCCCGCGCTGGGCTGGTTCCGCCTGGAGACCCTGCTGTGGGCCTGGGTCCTGGCGGGGCTCGCCGCCGCGATGCTGGACCTCGGCGCCGGCACCCTGCGCCGCGCGAGCGTGCGCCCCTGGAGCCTGGTGGCGCTCGCGCTCCCCATGTCCGCCATCCTCTTCCTGGAGGTGAAGGGCCCCCAGCTGCGCACGCGGATGACGGACGCCTACCTCGCGGACACCCTGGGCGGCGTGCGCGACACGGAGCACTTCCGCCTCCACTACCCCCGGGGCAAGTCGCGCGAGGACGTGGACCGCCTCGCCCGCGACATGGAGTTCCGGTGGATGCAGGTGCAGCGCTTCCTCGGCGTGGCCCCCACCGAGCGCATCCGCGTGTGGCTCTATCGCAACGAAGAGGAGAAGCAGCGCCTGGTGGGCGCCGGCCGCACCCAGTACGCCAAGCCCTGGCGGTATGAGCTGCACATCCAGGACAAGCCCTTCCCCCACTCCACCCTGCACCACGAATTGGCGCACGTCATGGCCGCCCCCGCCGGCAGCGGCCCGTTCCGAGTCACCACGCGCCTGGGACTCTGGCCCCTCATGGGTGTCATCGAAGGGTTCGCCGTCGCCGCCGACGGCCCCGCCCAGGGCGACCTCACCCTGCACCAGTGGGCCGCGGGCATGCGCCGCCAGAAGCTGGCCCCGGACATGCGCAAGTTGATGGGGCCGCAGGGCTTCTACCAATCCGCTCCCGCTCGCGCGTACACCGTGGCCGGCTCCTTCCTGCTCTACCTCGCGGAGACCTACGGCGCGGACAAGCTGCGCGCGCTCTACGCCCACGCGGATTTCGACGACGCCTACGGGCGCCCGCTGGACGAGCTGGTCTCGGAGTGGGAACGCCACGTGGACGCCCTGCCCCTCGACGACACGGCCATCGCCCGCGCCTTCGCGCGCTTTCGCGCCGGCAGCCTGTTCAGCCGCGCCTGCGCCCGCGAAGTCGCCCGACTCACCGAGTCCGCGCGCGCCTCGCTGGTGGGAGACCCCGCGGATGCGCTGGAGCGCTACACCCGCGCCGCCTCGCTCCAGCCGGAGGAGCCCTCGTTCCGCCTGGGCGAAGCCGCCGCGCTGTCCGCGCTGGAGCGCTACGACGAGGCCACCACCGTGCTCTCCACGCTCGCCCATCAGGTCAAGGCCCAGGCCGTCACCGCGGCCGAGGTCGCCATGGCCCGCGCGGATGTGGAGGCCCGACGCCAGCAGCCCGAGCAGGCGCGCCGCTACCTGGACGAGGTCCTCTCCCTGGACGCCACGCCCGAGCTGACGCGCACCGCCCAGGTGAAGCTCGCGGCGCTGGACTCCACCGCGCGACGCGAGGCCATCGACGCGTACTTCCAGTCGACGCGCGAGGAGCTGCGCCTGCTGATGCTGACGCGCGCCCTCCAGGCCGTGCCCCAGGACGCGTACCTCAACTACCTTCTGGGCCGCCGACTCCAGCAGGTGGGCTCGCCCGTCCTCGCCGGCGAATACCTCCAACGTGCGCTGGCGGACGGTTCGCTGCCGGAGGCCCTCCGCCGGGAGGCCCTGCGCGTGAAGGTGGAGGCCGCCTACCTCGCCGGGGACTGCGGCGCGGTGCGCCACGAGGTCGGGGTCCTTCCAGACTTCGGAACGGCCTTCAAGGCCACCGCCCAGGAGTGGCGGGAGCGGTGTGATTTCGAGGAGAAGACCTTCCAGGGGCCCCTGGTGCCACGACAGGCTTTCCGCTAGCCGCGCTTTCCGCTAGGCAGGCAGCCCACACAGCGGCGACGAGCCAGCCCATCAGGAGGGAAGCGATGCGGTTCGAGACGAGGCAGCGAATCCAGGGGACGGTGGACGAGGTGGAGCGCGCGCTCCTCGACGAGCGGTACTTCGAGTTCCTCCTCAAGTACCACGGCGTCTTGCTGGAGCTGGCGCCGATTGAAGTGAAGACCGAGGGCGACCTGGTGAAGCGCAAGGTGCGCTACCGCCCCAAGCCGGTCATCGAGAGCATCGGCCCCAAGCGCGTGCCTCCCGAGTGGTTCGCCTTCATCGAGACGTCCACCTACGACAAGCGCCGCAAGGAGCTCACGTTCACCAACACGCCCACGTCGGGCACCATCTCCAAGATGCTGGTGAACACCGGCACCATGCGCTTCCGTGACTTGGGCGCCGGGCAGACGGAGCGGTCGATGGACGGCGAAATCTCCCTCAAACTGCCCTTCCTGATGAAGCCGCTGGCGCTCATCGGCGAGAAAATCATCCAGGGCGAGGGCCTCAAGATTCTCGACAACGAGATTCCGGTGCTCAACCGGTTCATCTCCGAGGTCATCCGCAAGGGCTGAGGCACGCGGAGTGCAGGTGGGGCCGGGGGAATGGGTTGACTTCTCATCCATTGTCTTCGTAAGGCCCCGCCATGCTCATCCGCTTCCTCGCTCTCTGCGCCCTGACCCTCCTGGCCGCCTGCGCTCCGAAGCGCATCCCCGGCACCGAAATCGACGACACCTCCGACACGCGGGCCATTTTGTCAGTGATGGAGCAGTACCGGTCTGCCATTGAGGCACGCGACGCGAAGGGCATCCAGGCCCTGGTGTCCAAGGACTTCCGCGAGGATGGCGGCACGCCGGGGGACCCCGAGGATGACCTGAACACGGCCAACCTCGTGCCGTACCTGGAGACGCTCTTCCCGCAGCTCCAGTCGCCCAAGGTGGAGCTCGACGTGCGCCGGGTGCAGGTGGGCAAGGACATGGCCACCGCCATCTATTACTGGAAGGTGAGCTGGCGCATGCCCAGCCTCACCCCCCGCCCCCAGAAGGAGGCGGAGTTGGAGCAGATGGTGTTCCGGCTCGAGGATGGCCGCTGGAAGATCCTCTCCGGCATCTGAAGCCGCGTCGACTCCGGGGCGCGTCATGGCGCCCCGGTGGCTCACAAGCCCAGGAGCGTCGCGTAGCCCGAAGGCCCCATGGCCGACAGCGCGCGCGCCCGGGCGAGATAGGTGCGGTAGTCCTTGCGCACCAGCTTGTCCGCCGGCAGCGGGGACAGGTGGTAGTCGCGGATGCGGCTGGCCGTGAATCGCACCGCCCCGAAGAGCGCGTGGCCGAAGAGGTTGGCCCGCTCCACGGCAGACAGCGGCCGGATGTCCTGGTAGCCGCGCACCAGCGCCTCGCACAGCTCCGGCAGATACCCGCCGCCATCGAAACACCAGGCGTTCAGGGTGATGACCAGATCCAACCCGTACGCCTCGCGGCAGGCCATCTCGAAGTCGAAGAAGGCCCCCACGCTACCGCCCAGCCACTTCACGTTGTCGGTGAAGAGGTCCGCGTGGATGACGCCGAGCGGCTCCAGGCCCAGGCGTTGTGACTCGGCCGTGTCGAGCAGGCGCTCCAGTTCCCCGGCGATGGTGGCCAGCGTCGCATCCGGGTGACGCGACAGCTCCGCCAGCCATCCGCGCACGACGTCCGGTGAGTACGGGTTGGTGCGCGAGCCGCTGAAGGACTGCGTGTCGCGGTGCAGCTTGCCCAGCTCCGTGCCCAGCCGCTCCAGGTGCTCGGAGGTGAGGTTCGGATGGCGCAGCTCCTCGCCCGGCAGCCAGCGGAAGACGCTGACGCGCCCGCCCTCGAGTTCGACGAACGTCGCTCCGTCGCGCGTGGTGAGCTGCACGGGCGAGGGGAAATGGTACGCGGCCAGGTGGGCGAGCAGCGCGGACTCGAAGCGCAGGTCATCCGACGAGCGCACCGTCGTGTGGCGAACGAAGTAGCGGCCGGTGTCCGTCTCCAGCCGGTGGTTGGTGTTGATGGAGCCCTGGGGAATGGGCGTCACGCTCCGCACACTCCCCAGTCCGAAAATGTCGGCGACGCGAGTGAAGACCTCGGGGGACAGCGCCGTGTGAACCGCCATTGCTCACTCCTCCCATGCTCGGGGCCCGCTCCATTGACACCTGGGAGGGGCGTACCTAATAGCATCCAACTCCAGCGCGGGGAGACAGGTCCATGGGCACCGAGGTTCAGGGCGACTGGAAGCGGCGCGAGAGCTGGAAGAGCGCGCTGGTGCAGGTGGCCGTGGTGGCCGTGGTGCTCGCGGGCGCCGTCACCTACTTCGTCCACCGGGGCGCGGTGCGAAAGGAGACAGAGGAGCGCATGCGCGCGGCCCGCTCGGCGGCCCTCCGGGGCAACCCCGCGGACCTGACCCGCGCCATGGCGGAGCTGGAGACGCTCTTCCAGGTGGACGCCGAGGCCCGCGACGGCCAGGCCCTGGCCGCCGACATCCAGACAGTGCTGTGGCTGGAGCACCACCAGCCCGGCGCCGATGCCAAGGCGCGCGAGTACCTGTCCCGCGCCGAAGCACTCGACTCCCGCTCCGGCGAGCGCTACAGCGCGCGCGCCCTGCATCTGCTCGCGGAGGGCAAGACGGCCGAGGCGGAGAAGTACCTCGCGGACCTCCAGGCCCAGGGCGCCAACAGCCCGCGGCTGACGCTGGCCCTGGCCCTGACGCTCCAGGCGAAGGGAGACCTGCCCGGCGCGCGTCAGGCGTTCGCCCGCGCCGCCGAGGGGGCCTACCGGGACACGCGCTTCACCACCGCGTACGCGGAGGCCCTGCTCGACGAAGGCCAGCACGCCCAGGCGGTGGAGGTCTTCGAGAAGACCACCAGCGTCAACCCGGACCACCTCATGGCGCGGCTGGGCGCGGGGCTCGCGTATGCGTACCAGGGCAAGAAGCTGGAGGAGGCGCAGCGCGCGCTCGCCACGGCCTCCGAGAAAGACGCCGAGCTGACGCCCTCGCTGCGCTCCCGCATGGGGGCCCTGAAGGCGGAGCTGGCGCTGACGCGGGGCGCGACGGACGAGGCGCTCCAGGAAGCGGACGCCGCGCTGAAGACGGTGCCGGATGACGTCTACGCCCTCTTCGCCCGGGCCCGGGCCCTGTCGGCGCGGAAGGGCCCGGAGGCGCGCGCCGCCTTCGAGGCCGCGGTGGCGAAGCGGCGCACCGCCCCCCTGCTCTACCTGGATGGCGCGCGCAGCCTCCAGGCATCCGGCGACAACACCGGAGCGCTGGCGCTGCTGGACGCGTACGAGGGCACCTTCGGCGTCATCCAGGTGGCCACCGCCGACGGCAAGAAGGTCAGCCTCCTGGAGCAGGACGGCCGCTACTGGCTCGCCCGGGGCGGGCTGCTGGAGGCCGCGGGCCAACAGGACGACGCGCTCACCGCCTATGACAAGGCCATCGCCGCGAAGGGCGTCGGGCTGGCGCGGGCCCAGTACGCCAAGGGCGCGCTGCTGGTGCTCCGCAAGGACTACGAGGGTGCGAAGGCCCTGCTGGCCACCGTGGCCCCGGACACGGGCGCGGGCACGCTGCCGGAGGCATATACCGCCATGGGCGACCTGCTCTTCGCGCAGAGCGCGTACGCGGCGGGCTGCCAGCACTACTACTTTGGCCTCGTGCGGGCCCGCTCACAGGGGACGTCGCGCGACGAGCTGGCCGCGCGCATCGACTCCGTGAAGAAGGGCCTGGAGTCCGCGGGCCAGGGCCCCATGGCCAAGGCGTGGATGAACGAAACGGGCGCCCTGCTCCAGTGAGCCTGGGCGCCCGCGTTCCTACAGCAGCTCCGAGGCCTCCAGCGGACGGTACTTGGCGCGGACGATGCGCCACTCACCGTCGGTCTCCTTCTCGAACGTCCCCTCGATGAGGTAGGCGTTGAGCACGCTGTCCGCCGCCAGGTCCTTCAGGTTCTCCGCCTGGGAGCGACCGAAGATGAAGCGGGCCTGGAAGTCGCCCTGCGTGGGGGAGACTTCGTGCACCTCCAGGTTCGTCGTGAAGATGCGGACCCACTGGCCGCGCAGCACCTGGCCCGTCAGCACGCCCCGGACCTGCCGGTTGTCCCAGCCGCCGTCCGTCTTGAAGCGCTCGGACACGCCCTCCATCACCCCGGAGATGTCCTTCTGCTCCGCGGCGCGCGTCATGGTGATGACCTGCCGGGTGATGGCCTCCGGGACTCCCGGCTCCCGACGCGGCCAGAAGTAGAGCACCGCACCGGCCGCCATGAGGGCCAGCGCCACCCCCACCACCTTCGAGCGCGACAACATCACCATTCGCTCCTCACGCCGCCTCGGGCTCGAGCACCAGCTCGTCCGCGTCGATGATTTCCAGGGGCCGCAGCGCCTCGCCAATCTGCTTCAGGCGACGGTCCGACAGCTGCTCCAGGTACGTGCGGATGTGCGGGAAGACTCGCACCAGTTCGTGGAACGCGTTGCGCTCCAGGAAGGCCGCCGCCGTCTTGCGCGTGGCCGCCACGGTGGCCGACGCACGCAGGCCCGTCAGCAGGGAGATTTCCCCCGCCACGTCGCCCTCGCGCAGCACGCCCAGCGTCACGGTGCCGCCCGCCGGGTCCTCCTTCTGCACCACCAGCTCTCCGGCCAGCACGAGGAACAGCCCTGGCGAGTGCTCACCCTCCACCAGCACCTTCTCGTGCCCCTGGAGCGCGCGGAAGGCGAAGCGCTGCAGCATGGCTCCGCGCTCCGACTCCGGCAGCGTCTGGAACATGGGCGAAGTCGCCATCAGGTTTCGCGCCATGCGCTGCTGCGCGAAGTCCGCCAGCACCTGCGGCACGGCCGGGTGATTCTTGGCCACGGCGTTGAGGTGCTCGCGGCGAATCTCGAAGACCTCCGTGTCCGACACCGCGGACACCGTCGCGGTGGGAGGCGCGCCCGTCAACAGGGCAATCTCGCCGAAGATGGAGCCACCGCCGAGGAAGCCCAGTGTCTTCGCCTCGCCGTCCATCTGCCGCGTCACCTCCGCCTTGCCCGCGACGAGCACGTAGAGGTGGTCGGCCGGCTCGCCCTCTCGGCTCACCACTTCCTCCGGCCTCACCCGACGCCACGCCATGCGGCCCACCAGGTCGATGAAGGCCTCCCGGTCCAGCTCCGCGAACAACGGCAGCGGAGGCCGGCTGTTGGGGTCCGCGGAGCCGCCCGGGTCCGGCGCGGCCAGTACTTCAATGGCGCGGTTGGAGAGCTCCTCGCCCACCAGGCCCATCAGGTCCGTCTCCACCTTGCCGTCGTAGAGCGTCTCCGGCGGCAACGGCGGGGGCACCGCGGCGCGGCCCGGCGCGCTGCGCACCGCGCGCGAGTGGACGCGGATGAGCGTGTCCTTCAGGCGCCGCTCGTTGGGGGCCAGCTCCAGGGCCAGCTTGCACGCGGCCATGGCGGACAGCAGGTAGTCGCGGCGCAGGAGTCCCTCCGCGCACGCGTGGTACGACGTGACGGCGCGTTCGCGCTCGCCCAGCTCCGCCAGACACCGGGCCGCCATCATCCGCGAGCGGTGGTCCGCGGGGACGCGACGTACGGCCTCCGCGAACACGGCGAGGGCGCGCTCGAACTGGCGCTCCTCGATGAGGTCCATTCCGAGTTCACGCAGCGACGACTCGCTCATCCCATGTCTCCACGAACCTTCGTTGTTGCAGCAGCGCCGCTCACGGCTGGAGCTCGCTCAGGTACATCTCCGCCTTGCGCTTCGTATCCGAGCCCTCGGGCGCTGTCTCGATGACAATCTTGAACTTCACCGCCGCGGACTGGGGGTCCCTGTCGCGCTCGATATAGGCGCGCATGTAGAGCTCCTCCACCTTCTTCTGCAGGTCGTCCAGGCCGTCACGCGCCCGGCGGTCCCCCGGGTTGAGGCGCAGGGCCTCGCGGAAGTTGAGCCCCGCCGCCGCCAGGTCCCCCTTCTTCAGCGCCGCCTGTCCCGCCGCCAGGGCCGCCGACGCCAGCTGTTCGTCCAGCGTGTTGCCCAGCGAGCCCTGGAAGCCAATCTGCCGGTACAGCTCCGCCGCCCGGCGCAGCGGCTTCGACGCCGACTCCAGCGCGTTGGACGCCAGCTTCTTCTGCGCGTCGTCCAGCGAGCGCTGGAACTGGGGAATGAGCGTCTTCAACTGGCGCGCCCGCTCCTTCACGTCCTTCTCCGCCTTGTACTTCTCCGTGACGCGGTCGCACTCGAGCACCGCGCGCTGGTAGTCGCCGCCGTTGAAGCGCCGCTCCACGTCGGTGAAGGCCTCCTCGAGGAAGAGCTTGCGCTCCTCCTTGGCGTTCAGCGCGGCGCGCTCGCGGTTGGCGCGGTCCCTTCGCGCACCGTCCGCGGACTCCTTCGCCAGCTCCGCCTCCAGGTCCTGGAGCTTCTGCGCATAGGCCGGCTTGTTCAGGTCCGGCACGCGGTCCAGCAACGGACGCGCCGCCTCCGGGTCCCGGGCCGCGAGCGCGTCTTCCATCTGCTGGATGCGGAACGCGGCGTCCTTCTCCTCCAGCTCCGTCTCCAGCTTGCGCCGGATGTCGTCCATCTTGGCCGTGCCCTGCGGCGTGGCCGCGAGCTTCGTGCGCGCCTCCTCGAACTGCTGGGCGACCATCAGCGCGCGCACGGACTCGAAGGACTGCACCACCTCCAACTGCTTGCTCGCAGCCTTGCCCAGGCCCTCCTCGTCGACGCCCGGCCGCAGCTTCTCCGCCTCTTCCACGAGCCGCACCGCGGTGGCGTAGTCGTCCGCGCGCACCGCCTCGCGCGCCTTCTGCATCAGCAGCTTCGAGCGCTCGATGTTGGGGTCCACCGGCGGCGGAGGCGGCGGCCCGGAGGGGATGAACAACAGGCCCAGCATCAGCAGCACCACCACACCGCCACCCACGGCGATGAGCAGCTTCGTCTTCGAGTTCGGCCCTCCGCCCGTGACGACGCTCCTGGGGGGCGGACGGGGACGGGGGATGGCGATGGCGCCCTTGCCCTTGTTCTGCGCCTTGTCCTGGAACCCGTCCGGCACCCGGTAGTTGGCGTTGGTCATCTCGTTCAGCCGGGGATCATTCGGATCCACGTCTGAACCACGAGCGGCGCCCGCGGCCTTCCGGGCCTCGTCCTTCTCCTTGGCGGCCTCCTCGCGCTCGCGCTTCTCCTCGGCCTCGCGAGCCTCCGCCTGCGCGCGCATCTCCTTGATTTGCTCCGCCTCGTCCACGAAGCGAAGGCGCGTCTTGCCCATGGCGATTTCATCGCCGTGCTTGAGCAGACACTCGTCCACGCGCTGATCATTCACCTGGGTGCCGGAGATGCTGCCCAGGTCTCGCATCGCCACGCCGGTCTGGCCGTAGACGAGCTCCAGGTGCCGGCGCGACACCGACTGGTCGTCCAACACGAAGTCGCAGTCCTTGCCGCGCCCCACCACCATCCGCACGCCCTGGAAGCGCTTCTTGCGCCCCCGGTCCGGTCCGGCCAGCACCAGCATCTGCACGGGCGGACCGGCGCGCGTGGACTCGGAGTTGTCGTCGTCGTCGTCGCGGCGCACCGCGTCCTCGCGCGACTCCGGCACGGCGCCCACGCGCGTCTCATCCGTGCGGGAGCGGGGAGGTTGCGCGTCACCGTACAGCTCCGGGTTCGCGGGGCCGTCGGGATAGCCTTCTTCCCCGGAGAGGGGTGCGGCGAAATCCTCGTCGGCGGGTGACGCCTCGCGCGGAGGGCGAGCCCGGGCTGACGGCTTCGCCGATGGAGAGTCCGCCCCCGCGTCACCGCCGGAACGGCCGGCGCCAGCGCGAGGAGAGGATGGAGGACGAGCAGGCATGGGGTGGGGTCCAGGTTCCGAAACGTCGGCCATCTTAAAGCGCCGGCCCCCACGGTGGGAATGCGACAGGCCAGCCCGCGGGGAAAGAAGGGCGGCCATTGTCCGTTGCTCCCGGAGATTTCCCCTCCTATGTAGGTTTCCACACCCCCCCACCGCTTCACCGAGGGAGTTCCTGAATGCCCCGAGCGTCCGCGCCGACCCGACGCGCCCCTTCTTCCCAGCTCGCCCCCCTGGCGGCCCGGCGGCCCTCGCCCGTTCCCCTGCTGCCCCAGCCGCTGCTCGAGCGACTGCTGGCCGTGGCCATGGAGCGCGGGGGTGACTTCGCGGAGGTCTACGTGGAGCGCACCCACAGCACCAGCGTGGTGCTGGAGGAGTCGCGCATCAAAAGCGCCCAGACGGGCCTGGTCCAAGGCGTGGGGGTGCGGGTCATCTCCGGAGGAAAGGTGGGGTACGCCTTCTCCGACGACTGGGACGAGCCCGCGCTGCTGCGGGCGGCCTCCACGGCGGCGATGATTGCCCAGGGCCAGGGCTCCGAGCGCGCCTTCCCCGTCTCCCGCGTCGCGGTGCCCAGCCACTACCGGGTCCCCACCCCGCTGTCGGACGTGGAGGTGTCGCTCAAGGCGTCCCTGCTGACGCGCGCGGACCAGGCGGCTCGCGCGTTCGACTCGCGGGTGACGCAGGTCAATGGCGCCTACGCGGACCAGACGCGGCGCCTCGCGGTGGCCAACACGGAGGGGCGCTACACCGAGGACACCCAGGACTTGTGCCGCATCTCCGTGCAGGTGGTGGTGCAGGGCAAGAAGAACGAGCGGCGCACGGGCATGTACGGCGGGGGCGGTCGGGTGCCGTTCACCCACTGGGCCACCTTCCCCCCGGAGGAGGTGGCCCGTGAGGCGGCGCGACAGGCGGTGGCCACGCTGGGCGCGGTGGACTGCGCCGCGGGCCCGCAGACGGTGGTGCTGGCGCCCGGCTGGAGCGGCATCCTCCTGCATGAGGCGGTGGGCCACGGCCTGGAGGCGGACTTCATCCGCAAGGGCACGTCGCTGTTCGCCGGCAAGCTGGGAGAGAAGGTGGCCTCCGAGCTGGTCACCGTCATCGACGACGGCACGGTGGCCAGCGGCCGAGGCTCCATCAACATCGACGACGAGGGGACGCCGGGGGAGCGCAAGGTCCTCATCGAGAACGGCGTGCTCAAGGGCTACCTCTACGACAGCCTCAACGCGAAGCTGATGGGGCAGCGCTCCACGGGCAGCGGGCGGCGCGAGTCCTTCCGGCACCTGCCCATCCCCCGCATGACGAACACGTTCCTCGCGCCGGGCAACCACCACCCCGACGACATCCTGAAGGAAGTGAAGCGCGGGCTGTACTGCGCGACCTTCGGTGGCGGGCAGGTGGACATCAGCAACGGCAACTTCGTCTTCGAGGTGAGCGAGGCGTACCAGATTGAAGACGGCAAGCTGGGCCGGCCGGTGAAGAACGCCATCCTCATCGGCGTGGGGCCGGAGGCGCTGAAGAACGTGTCCCGCGTGGGGTGCGACCCGCAGCCGGACCCGGGCATGGGCGTGTGTGGGAAGAACGGGCAGTCGATGCCGGTGGGCGTGGGCCTGCCCACGCTGCGCATCGACAACGTCACCGTGGGCGGAACCCAGGTCGGTTGAGAGAGAGCGCCAGACACCATGGACTACCAGAAGCTCGCGAAGAAGATCGTCCAGCGCGCCACGAAGAAGGGCGCCCACCAGGCCGAAGCCTTCCTGGAGGTGAGCCGCCAGAGCAACGTGCGCGTGCGCGAAGGACAGATTGAAGACCTCACCCAGTCCACGTCCAAGGGCGTGGGCCTGCGCGTCGTCGTGAAGGGCCGGCTCGGCTTCGCCTTCACGTCGGACTTCGAGCCCTCGGGGCTGGAGCTCCTCGTGGACCAGGCGCTGAAGCTGGCCGAGGCCGCCGCGCCCAGCAAGCTCAACGGCCTGCCCGGCGCGAAGGAGCTGGGCCGCTACGGAGACACGGGCGATTTGTATGACCCGGCCGTGGCGAACCTGCCCGGCGACTGGAAGGTGAAGGCCGCGCTGGAGATGGAGAAGGCGGGCCGCGCGGAGGACTCGCGCGTCACGACGTTCAACGCGGTGGGCGCCGGGGACTTCGTGTCCGAGGTGTACGTCGCGTCGTCGGAAGGGATGGCCGGAGGCTACTCGGGCACGTACGTGTACCTGTACGCGCTGCCGGTGGCCGCC
The DNA here is from genome assembly GCF_006636215.1 of Myxococcus llanfairpwllgwyngyllgogerychwyrndrobwllllantysiliogogogochensis. GTDB lineage: Bacteria > Myxococcota > Myxococcia > Myxococcales > Myxococcaceae > Myxococcus > Myxococcus llanfairpwllgwyngyllgogerychwyrndrobwllllantysiliogogogochensis. Next base: position 12,172 of record NZ_VIFM01000226.1, read on the forward strand.
GCGGACGGCCAGCTCCAGAAGGGCTACTGGCTGGACTACAAGCGCTTCCTCGCGGACCTGGATTCGCCGGAGTCCATCGGCCGCGAGGCGACGCGGCGCGCGGTGCGGATGCTGGGGGCGAAGCGCGTGAAGACGCAGCAGGTGCCCGTGCTCTTCGACCCGCTCGTCACCGCGTCCTTCATGTCCGGCGTGGCCAGGGCGGCCAGCGGCAACGCCGTGCACCAGCAGGCCAGCATGCTGGCGTCGCTCCAGGGCAAGCGGCTCGCGAGCGAGCACGTCACGCTGGTGGACAACGGCCTCCTGTCGCGAGGCCTGGCCACCGCGCCCTTCGACGGCGAGGGCGTGCCCACCCGGCGCACCCCCATCATCGACCGGGGCGTGATGTCGAACTTCCTCTATGACGCCTTCACCGCGCGCAAGGCGAAGGCGCGGCCCACGGGCAACGCCAAGCGCGGCTACAACGCGCTGCCCACCATCGGCACCAGCAACCTGTATCTGGAGGCGGGCACCACGCCACCCGAGCAGCTCATCCGCGAGGTGGACCGGGGCTTCTACGTCACGTCGCTGCTCGGCCATGGGGCAAACCCCGTGACGGGCGAGCTGTCCGCGGGCGCCAACGGCCTGTGGATTGAGAACGGCGAGCTGACGCACGCGGTGCAGGAAGTCACCGTGGCCGGCAACGTCCTGAAGATGCTCCAGGACATGGACGGCGTCGGCAACGATTTGCAGTTCCGAGGCGGCACGGTGGGCGCGCCCACTGTCCGCTTCCGGCAGCTCACCCTCTCGGGAGAGTAGCCCTACCTCCCGCGTCCCCCTAGCGTGGGCGACGCGGGAGGCCCCCTCCCCCACGTGTTGGGGGAGGCGAATGTCAGGGCCTCCGGCTACACCTTTCGTCCGCAGCGCAGGAGGGCGCACCCATGGCAGCGAAGTCCGCACGAAAAAAGACGGCCGCCGCCGCGAAGGCGAAGCCGGCCACCACCCCTCGCAAGTCCCGCCGCAAGAAGGCGGACCCCAAGTCCCGGGGCCTGACGCCCGCGGACGTGGCCAGCGACTCGGTGGAGTACCCCATCGACATCCTCGAGGCCGTGCGCACCGACGGCGGCGAGGTGCTCGGCGTCTACCGCGAGCCCCTGGGTGGCCACCCGGTGGTGCTCGCGGTGCTGCCCATCGACAAGGTGGAGCCCACGCCCTACCAGCGGGACTTGTCCGAGCCCCACGTGAAGCGGCTCGCCAGCGCCATGGAGCGGTTGGACCGCTTCCTGGACCCCGTCATCGCCGTGCGCAAGGACGGCAAGTACTGGACGCCCAACGGCAACCACCGCCTGCACGCAAGCAAGCTTCTGGGCGCCAAGTCCATCATCGCCCTGCTGCTCCCCGACGAGGACGTGGCCTACCAAATCCTCGCCCTCAACACGGAGAAGGCCCACAACCTCAAGGAGCGCTCGCTGGAGGTGGTCCGCATGTACCGGGGCCTCGTCGGCGCGGGCCGCGAGGGCAAGGAGACCGCCTTCGCGCACCTGTTCGAGGAGCCTTCCTTCGTCACGCTCGGCGCCGCGTACGAGAAGCGCCCCCGCTTCTCCGCGGGCGCCTACCACCCCTTCGTCAAGGTGGTGGAGGACTTCCTCGACAAGCCGCTCGGGGCCGCGCTCGCCCTGAGAGAGGCCCGGGCGGACCGGCTCCTGGAGCTGGACGACGCCGTGGTGGCCGTCGTCAACGGCCTCAAGGAGCGGGGCCTGCAGAGCCCCTACCTCAAGAACTTCGTCGTCGCGCGCATCAACTTCCTGCGCTTCCGCAAGAACGGCGGCAAGCCCGACTTCGACGAAACGCTGGACCGGATGCTGGCCAGCGCGCTCAAGTTCAACCTGGAGTCCGTCAAGCGCGAGGACATCGGCCGGATGGGCGGTGGCCCTGTCGAGTCGGACGACGAGCACGCGTAGGGAACGGGGATTGCAAGAAGCGGCGCCCATCATGACCACCTCCACCGTTCTCGTCGTCGACGACGACCGCGCCAACCTCGACTCCGTGACGCGCATCTTCCAGCGGGAGAACATGGCCACGCTGTCCGCCGCCAACGGGACGGAGGCGCTGGAGATGCTGCGCCGTCCGGAAGTCACGGTGATGGTGACGGATTTGATGATGCCCGGCATGGACGGGCAGGAGCTGCTCCGCGCGGCGCGCACCATCCGCCCCGACGTGGAGGTGGTGCTGATGACCGCCTACGGCACGGTGGAGACGGCCGTGGCGGCGATGAAGGACGGCGCCTACGACTTCATCACCAAGCCCCTCAAGCGCCACGCGCTGGTGAAGGCGGTGCAGAAGGCGCTGGAGAAGCGGGCCCTCGTCTCGGAGAACCAGACGCTCAAGGCGAAGCTGGCGGAGATGAGCGCCGCGGGCGGGCGCACCATGGTGGGCCAGTCCCCCGCCTTCCGCGCCATGCTGGACACCATCCGCCAGGCCGCGCCCTCCACCGCCACGGTGCTGCTGCTGGGCGAGTCCGGCACCGGCAAGGAGCTGGCCGCGCGCTCGGTGCACGAGTACTCCAGCCGGGCCAAGGGCGCCTTCGTCGCCGTCAACTGCGGCGCGCTACCGGAGAACATCCTGGAGGCGGAGCTGTTCGGCGTGGAGCGCGGCGCCTTCACCGGCGCGGTGGCCCGACGCGAGGGCCGCTTCGAGCGCGCCCATGGTGGCACCCTCTTCCTGGACGAAGTCGGTGAGATGCCGCTGCCCGCCCAGGTGAAGCTCCTGCGCGCGCTGGCCGAGGGCGAAATCGAGCGGCTGGGCGGCACGCAGATCGTGAAGGTGGACGTGCGGTTGGTGGCCGCCACCAACAAGGACCTCCAGAAGGAGGTGGCCGAGGGGCGCTTCCGCGAGGACCTCTACTACCGCCTCAACGTGGTGGAGATCCGCGTCCCCGCGCTGGCCTCGCGCCGGGAGGACATCCCCCTGCTGGCGGACGCGTTCCTGCGCCGCTTCGCCGCCAAGAACGGCAAGGTGCTGCGCGGCTTCTCTCCGGAGGCGCTCCAGACGCTGGAGAACTACGCCTGGCCCGGCAACGTGCGAGAGCTGGAGCACGCCGTCGAGCGCGCGGTGGTGCTCGCGCGGGGCGAGGTGCTGGAGGCCAGCGACCTGCCCGAGTCGGTGCGCAAGGGCCCGCTCGGCGCCGCCTCCCAGTTGGTCATTCCCATTGGAACGCCCATGGAAGAGGTGGAGCGCCGGGTGATCCACGAGACCTTGCGCCACACCAAGGGCGACAAGACGCTGGCCGCACGGCTGCTGGGCATCGCGGCCCGCACCATCTACCGCAAGCTGGAGCGCGAGCAGTCCAACGGCGGCGAGCCCCCCGCCGGAAGCGAGGACTGACAGGCCGTCACAAAGGCCCCCACCTGGCTTTGACAATTTGTCCCAAGGCTCGGGGCAGCTCGCTCAGTCGCCCGGAGCTGTCCCTCATTCCGGAATAATTTCGAGCGCTTGGCCGTCCCCCTTGATTGGCCCCACTGGCCCGCGGTGGCACCTGGCTTGCTCTCCACGGGTTCGGCTTTCTCTCGGAAGCGTGATGGAACTCTTCTTTCGAAAATACTTTTGGACGGTGAACCTGCTGTTCGTCCTCCTCGTCGCGCTGCTGGCGGCGAAGACGGTGAACCTGTTCGTCGAGTCCGCCATCTCCCCGGTGCCCACGTCGGGGGCCGCCGCGCGCGCGCCCGCCAACGCCCGGCCAGCCCAGTCCGCACTGGCGCTGCCGGACATGGAGCAGTTGTCCCGGGTGACTGGCATCAAGATTCCGGAGCCGGAGGTCGCGGTAGCGGAACCCACCGCGCCTCAGGTCGACCCCAACGCGGCCCCCGTGAAGAGCGGCCTGCGCGTGAAGCTCCTGGGCACGCTCGTCGCGGGCAACCCCGACTGGTCCTTCGCCTCCATCCAGGACATGGTGACGCAGCGCTCGCAGACGTACATGGTGGGCAATGCCCTGCAGGGCGCCACCGTGCTCGAAATCGAGCGTGAGCGCGTCATCGTCCTCAATGGCGGCCGCAAGGAGTTCATCGACGGCAACCCGGGCGACGGCGCTCAGGCCTTCACGCCGCCCACGCCTCCGGTGGCGCAGGCGAACACCGCGTCCACCAGTGGCATCCGCGCCGTCAGCGACAACGAGTACGAAGTGCCTCGCGCGGAGATCGACAAGACGCTCAACAACCTCAACGACGTGGCCATGCAGGCGCGCATCGTTCCCGCCTTCAAGGACGGCCAGGCCGTGGGGTTCAAGCTCTTCTCCATCCGCCCGGACTCCATCTACTCGAAGATTGGAGTCCAGAACGGCGACGTCATCCGCCGCATCAACGGATTCGACCTCAACAGCCCCGAGAAGGCGCTCGAGGTGTATTCGAAGATGAAGGACTCATCCCGCATTGAAATCGAGATCGAGCGCAACGGCGCGCCGATCCGCAAGTCCTACAACGTCCGTTAAACCCCACGCCGCGCCCGCTCCTCCATGAAGACGCTCCCGTCCTGGATGCTCTGCCTGTGCCTCGCGCTCGCCGTCCCCGCGCAGGCGCAGCGCCGCCCCCCTCCGCCCGGCACCTCCGCGCCTTCAGCGCCGGGTGAGCGGACCATCACTCCCCAGTCGTCGCCCCCGGGCGCCGACGAGTCCAATCAGGGTTCCCGGCGTACGCCCACGTGCGAAGAGGCCCGGCGCAACGCGCGCTACGGCATCTACTTCGACAAGGTGGAGATCGAAAAGCTCGTCCAGACGGTCGCCGACGCCACCTGCCGCACGTTCATCCTCCCGGAGAACGTGCGCGGAAAGATTTCCATCATCGGCCCGGAGAACGGCCGCGTCGAAGTGGACGCCGACGCGTTCTACTCCGCCTTCCTGGCCTCACTCGACGCCAACGGGCTCGCCGCGTACCAGTACGGCCGGTTCATGAAGATCGTCGACAAGCGCTCGGCGAAGCAGAACCCCATCCCCACCATCGTCGAGGATGGCCAGCCGTACACGACCAACGAGCAGATGATCACCAAGCTGTTCCGCATCCGCAACGTGGAGGTGGAGCCCCTGCGCGGGGTGCTGCAGCAACTGGTCTCCAAGGACGGCGACACCATCCCGTATCCGCCGGACACCATCATCGTCAACGACGTGGGCTCCAACATCCACCGCCTGGAGCGCCTCATCGACCAGCTGGACACGCGCGCGGCCAGCGACGAGCTGCGGGTCATCCAGGTGCAGTACGCCTCCGCGCAGGACGTGGCCACCACGGTGCAGCGCCTCTTCGAGGCCAAGGGCGCCCGCCCCGGTCAACGGCCCGGCACCTTCACGCAGGGCGTGCCGCCCGCCGGACAGCCCGGTGGTGAGGTGATTGCCCAGCCCGCCTCGGGCGGCCAGGAGGCCTCCGCCGGTCCGGTGACGCTGTCGCAGATCATCCCGGACGAGCGCACCAACAAGCTCATCATCGTGGCCAGCCCCGCCGCGTTCGAGCGCATCCAGGACATCGTCACGCAGATCGACATCCCCTCCGGCACGGGCGGTCGCATCAACGTCTACTACCTGGAGAACGCCAACGCGGAGGAGCTGGCCAGCACGCTCCAGTCGCTGGCCCAGGGCACCGCGAACCGGCCGCGCTCGCCGATGCCGAACATGCCCCAGGGCGCCCCGCGTCCCGCCGGCACCACCCAGGCCGCGGAGCTGTTCAGCGGCGAGGTGAAGATTTCGGCCGACAAGGGCACCAACTCGCTGGTCATCGTCGCCAGCCAGACGGACTACAAGAACATCGTCCAGGTCATCCAGCAGCTCGACACGCCGCGCCGCCAGGTGTTCGTCGAGGCCGTCATCATGGAGGTGAACCTGGACCGCAACGCCGAGTTCGGCGTCAACCTGCACAGCGGCTTCGCGCTCCAGACGGACCGCGGCGCGGCGCCCGGCCTGATTGGCACCAACAACGGCGGCCAGGGCCTTCCGCCCTCGCTGAGCCTGGCGAACCTGGCGTCCTTCGGCGGCTTCCTCGCGGGCCTTCAGGGTCCGGTGATTCCGGCGCTGGAGAAGCTGGGCCTGGACATCCCCGCCTTCGGCGTGGTGCTGCACGCGATGCAGCAGAGCTCCGACGTCAACGTGCTCTCCACGCCGCACATCCTCACCAGCGACAACGAGGAGGCGGAAATCACGGTGGGCCAGAACGTGCCCTTCCAGTCCGGCTTCTCGCCCTCCTCGCTGGGCTCCCAGGTGGGTGGCGCTGGCG